>CAZLOJ010000004.1:0-62391 GCA_964561165.1 uncultured Bifidobacterium sp.
CGAGCACCCCCTTCGGGTGGGTAGATTTCGGGTATGGCATCCCAGGCAAAGGCGCTGATTTACCCGTTCACTGTCGGAGATAGAACCCAATCAGATCTGCTCGGCGGTAAGGGTGCAAACCTCGCCGAGATGGTGCGAATGGGTCTTCCCGTTCCTCCTGGTTTCACCATCACAACAGAAGCGTGCCGTGAGTATCTAGCGAGTGAACAGATGTCAGCTGCGCTTCTATCTGAAGTCGATCACGCGCTTGCAGACCTAGAGAAGTCGTTAGGTAAGAAGTTTGGCGATCCAAGCAATCCGCTCTTGGTTTCAGTTCGCTCTGGCGCCAAGTTCTCTATGCCGGGAATGATGGAAACAGTTCTGAACGTGGGTATGACCCCCGAGGTAGCAGAAGGAATTGCAAAAGCAAGCGGCAACCCTCGGTTTGCATGGGACTCCTACCGACGATTCGTCGACATGTTTGGCCGTATTGTGTGCGATGTACCGCCAAGTGAATTCCATAAAGTCGAACATCGAATCCTTGAGAATAAGAAAGTCTCGTCTATCGCAGAGCTTGATGTCGATGGTTTGAAAGCGCTCGCCGAAGCTTTCATCAAGGTTATTGAAGTGGTGACATCAAAGGCATTCCCAACAGATCCGCGGGAGCATCTCTTAAGTTCAATTGAGGCAGTATTCCGTTCCTGGAACTCTGAGCGAGCTCGTTTATATCGTCGACGCGAGCGAATTCCTTCGGATCTTGGAACTGCAGTAAACATTCAATCCATGGTCTTTGGAAATCTCGATGATCTCTCTGGTACTGGTGTGGCATTTACTCGTGACCCAGCAACGGGCGAACATGGCAGCTACGGTGATTATCTTGAGCGAGCACAAGGCGAAGATGTAGTAGCCGGAATTCGAAACACCATGTCACTTCAGGATATGAAGGAGAAGTACCCCGTAGTTTCTGACGAGTTACAACGCGTGATGGATCTTTTAGAGACGCACTATCGTGATCTCTGCGATATTGAATTTACCGTTGAACGAGGCAAGTTATGGATTCTTCAAACTCGCGTTGGTAAGCGAACCGCTGAAGCGGCATTTCGCATCGCCTGCCACATGGTCGATGAAGAGAAAATCTCCATGGATGAGGCGCTATCGCGAACCTCTGGCGATCAATTAGTTTCGCTCATGTTCCCGCAATTTGACCTATCAGGGTCAGTGAAAGAGATTGCCCGCGGTATCCCAGCCTCACCCGGCGCAGCTGTTGGTGAAGTTGTCTTCGACTCAAAACGTGCATTTGATTTAGCTCGTTCTGGCAAGAAAGTTATTTTGGTTCGCCGTGAGACAAGCCCTGATGATTTAGTAGGCATGGTCGCCGCCGAAGGCATCTTAACTAGCCGTGGTGGAAAGACTTCGCATGCGGCAGTGGTGGCACGCGGCATGGGAAAAACTGCAGTCTGTGGCACAGAGAGCATCTCTGTCGATGAGCGCGCACACCTCTTCACAGTTGGCGGACTTACCGTTTACGAAGGTGAGACGATCTCTATTGATGGTTCTACTGGCGCGGTCTACACCGGTGTCGTTCCTGTCATCGCATCACCTGTCACCGCTTATTTGGAGGGCAGGCTCTCTGCAGAGTCCAAGCAAGCAACTCCAGTGGTTAAAGCCGTTGATCGAATTCTTCAGTACGCCGACCAAAAACGAACGCTCCGCGTCCGCGCAAATGCAGATACGCCAGAAGATGCAGTTCGCGCGCGCATCCTTGGCGCCGAAGGCGTAGGGCTCTGTCGGACCGAACATATGTTCCTTGGTGAACGCAGACTCTTTGTCGAGCGATTAGTCCTTGCCGAGAATGAAGAAGTACAACGTGGCGTTATCGCCGAAATGGAACCACTGCAACGTGGTGATTTTGTCGGCATCATGATGGCGATGTCCGGACTGCCAGTCACCGTCCGCTTGCTCGATCCACCTCTCCACGAATTCCTTCCGGACCTTGCTGAGATGACTGGCGACATGGCGCGCGCCGAAGCGCTCGGTACTGATGTATCACCGCGCGAGCAAGCGATATTTGCAGCGGTCAAACGACTTCACGAATCCAATCCGATGTTGGGATTACGAGGCGTGCGCCTTGGCATCTTGATTCCAGAGCTATTTAAGATGCAAGTACGCGCTCTTGTGCACGCTGCAATCGAAGTTCGTCGCCTCGGACATGATCCAAAACCGGAAATCATGATTCCACTTGTGGCAACGCAGCGCGAGTTACTGCACTTGCGTGAGACCCTTGAAGAGGAGATTGCACATACGCTTTCGAGTACCGGCCAAACGCTAGATATTCCAATCGGCACCATGATCGAAACTCCACGCGCGGCAATCACTGCAAAGCGCGTTGCTGATTACGCAGATTTCTTCTCCTTTGGAACCAACGATCTCACTCAGTTGACGTGGGCATTTAGTCGAGATGATGTGGAGTCAACATTCTTGCCTCGATATCTTGACCTTGAGTTGCTCCCTTTCAATCCATTTGAATCGCTAGATCAAGATGGCGTGGGTCTCTTCGTAAAGATGGCGTCTGAAGCTGCTCGCTCGCTGCGTTCAGATTTCAAACTTGGTGTCTGCGGTGAGCATGGTGGCGATCCGCGCAGCATTCACTTCTTCCATTCAGTGGGTCTTGATTACGTCTCATGTTCTCCTTTCCGAGTTCCTGTGGCACGACTTGAGTCAGGGCGTGCCACGATTGTGAAGGGTTCGACGTCAAGCACCGCATAAATAACTGAATCTCACCTATTCCAACTTCGGAGGATTGTCATGCAACTTGCAGTGATAGAGAGCGCAGAGAATCCTTTCGCTTTGGCGAAGTTTGTTGACGGCAAGTATTTCGCGATTAATGAGCTACCGACGCTCACTGCAGCGCTCAAGATTCCTCTGGCACAACTTCGCGAGATAGTCGAACGCTCAAGCGGCCCGGAGATCCATGGCCGTGAGTTGCCGCCACTAGCTCCAGAGAGTGAAGTGTGGGGAGCTGGCGTCACTTATTTGCGCTCCCGCGATGCGCGGAAAGAAGAGAGTGGAACCCCTGATGTGTATCAAAAAGTGTACGAGGCAGATCGCCCAGAACTCTTCTTCAAGGCGAATTTCCGCCGCACGGTTGGCAATGGCGACGTAGTAGGCAAGCGTGCAGATTGCACATCAACTGTCCCTGAGCCCGAGGTTGCGATTGTCATCAACGCATACGAAGAGATTGTTGGTTTCACGATTTGTAATGATGTGACCTCTCGTTCCATCGAAGGTGCCAATCCACTCTATCTACCGCAGGCAAAAAGCTACCTAGGTTCGACTGCGCTCGGCCCTCGAATTACGCCAAGCTGGCTCGCCCCCGAGCACTCGAAGATGACGATTGCCGCGCGCATCACCCGCAATGGAGAGGTTGTTTGGAGCGCAGATACCGCTCTGAGTTCGCTCAATAAGTCGCTCGAGCATCTAGTGGGATATCTCTTTCGCTGCCAGACATTTCCTGATGGCGTAGTGCTATCTACGGGAACGGGAATAATTCCGCCGCTAGATTTCATCATGCACGAAGGAGATGTTGTGACTATTGATGTCGCTGGTATCGGCACCTTAGAGAACGAGGTAATCGAGATTCCGCTTGATATCAACAAGAAATTCCAGAGAGCGTTGCAGTCATGAGTCAAACACGAGAGTTCACAATCTGGGCGCAATGGGATGACTTGGTGGTGCCCGCCGGTTTTACGTTACGTTCGCCTGCCAACACCGATCTAGCAAGTGCAAGCGAAACGGAGCTCGGCGATATTTCTTTCTATGTGCCTAGCTACATGGGCGGACGGACTGCGCTGGAATACTCACGCAAAATGCCAAACTTAAAAGTGCTCCAGATGCCGAATGCGGGATATGAAGATGCAATAGAATTCACTCGTCCAGGGATGACTTTATGTAACGGACGCGGAATTCATGATGCCTCTACCGCCGAACTTGCAGTTGGGCTTGCTATCGCATCGCTTCGCGGCTTCCCAGAGTTTGTTCGTAATCAAGATAAAGGCCAGTGGGTGCATAGCCGTCAACAATCGATCAATGACAAGAAGGTCGCAATCATCGGTTATGGATCTATCGGCAAGACGGTTGCACGCAATCTCTCTGGTTTTGATGTAACTGTTGTGCCGTTTTCACGCTCTGGAAGCGATGGCGCGTTCAAGATCGCAGAGTTAGATAGCCATCTGCCAACTTTTGATGTCGTTATTTTGATTTTGCCGCTCAATGATGAGTCGCGCAAGATGTTTAACAAAGAGCGCCTTGCGCTATTAAAGGATGGTGCGCTACTTGTGAACGTGGCGCGCGGTGGCATCGTCGACACCGATGCTCTCGTTGCTGAGTTGAATTCAGGTCGAATAACCGCAGCGCTTGATGTTACCGATCCAGAACCGCTACCGGCAGGTCATCCACTCTGGAGCGCTCGTGGCGTATTAATCGCACCTCATGTTGGTGGAAACACATCAGCATTCGAGCCAAGAGCGCGTCGATTAGTCGAAGCGCAGTTGGCTCGCTTAGCTCAAGGCAAGGGCCTGGAGAATGTGATTATTGCGGGCGATATCAGCTAGCTATTTCTTGTGGGCAATCACCTTGTTGGTGAATTGACCGATGCCTTCGATTCCGGTGACAACTGTTTGGCCAGCACGTAGGTACTTCTCTGGCTTGAAGCCCATACCAACGCCCTCTGGTGTTCCGGTGTTGATGATGTCACCAGGGTGGAGCTCCATGAATTGGCTGATGTACCAAACAATGTGATTGATTCCGAAAATCAAATCGCTTGTTGAAGAATCTTGACGCTTCTCACCATCAACGGTGCACCAGACGCGCACGTTGTGTGGATCGAAAGAATCTGAAGTCACAACTACCGGTCCAAATGGATTAAATGTGGGGAATGACTTTCCTTTAGTCCATTGACCTGCGCGCTCAATCTGCCAGTGGCGCTCGCTGACATCCTGACTGATGGTGTACCCAGCGATGTAATCAGGAGCTTGGTCCACTGAGGAAATGTAGGAAGCCTTTTTGCCGATGACGATTGCAATCTCAACTTCGTAATCTGTCTTCTCGCTATTGGGCGGGATGATGATGTCGTCATTTGGACCGATTGCGGTATCGGGCGCCTTGGTAAAGACCACTGGCTCTGGTGGCGGAGTCATGCCTGACTCGGCAGCATGCTTGGCGTAGTTGAGACCCACGCAGATGATGTTGGTTGGTCGTGCTAACGGGGAGCCGATTCGGTAATCCGAAACCTTGACTCGGGGCAGGCCAGAGAGGTCGGCAGCGGCCACTTTGGCGATTGCGCCTTTCTCAAGCTCACTTCGGTTCCAGTCTGAAATCAGATGGTCTACGAAGACCGCTTCGCTCTCAGAGACCATTACAGCAGGCTTCTCTTGGCCGATAGCGCCGAGACGGGCAAACTTCATCGCATTCTCCTCATTGGTAGTTAGGTAAGAGACCCAGGGATTTATAAGTTAGCAGGGTCTTGCGGATACCGCCGAATCTTATGGGTTTTCACCCATCCTCCGATAGGTTTGGCGCCAGGTTTCCAACGGTCACATCCAGACCGATCGAGTTTCTAGGGGGAGAACGTAATGCCAGCACATCACCGTACCCAACCCACCGGAGCGCGCAGCCGCGAATGGTTCGGCGCTGAAGGGAAGAACGGATTTATCCATCGTTCGTGGATGCGCAACCAAGGTTTTGCCCCCGATGTGATGGATGGACGTCCGGTGATTGGCATCGGCACCACATGGTCTGAGTTCACTCCATGTAACGCGCACCTTCGTCGCGTAGCAGAGTCTGTGAAGCGTGGCGTGTGGGAGATGGGTGGATTCCCGTTGGAGTTCGCTGCGATGTCGTTAGGTGAAGTAACGATGCGTCCGACCACGATGTTGTATCGAAATCTGCTCGCGCTAGAAACCGAAGAGTTAATTCGTGCCAACCCAATGGATGGAGTGGTACTCCTTTCAGGTTGCGATAAGACGACACCTGGAATGTTGATGGGTGCATCGAGTGTGGATATTCCAACGTTGATGATGACTGGCGGTCCGATGCTCAACGGTAAGTTCCGTGGCAAAGATATTGGATCGGGCACTGACGTGTGGAAATTTGCCGAAGAAGTTCGTGCAGGCACGATGACCGAAGAAGAATTCACTGAGGCTGAGACATGTATGTCGCGCAGTGCTGGCCACTGTATGACTATGGGCACTGCATCCACTATGGCATCGGTAACCGAAGCGCTGGGGCTCCAACTTCCAGGAAGCGCTGCAATCCCTGCAGTGGACTCCCGTCGCTATGCCATGGCACAGCTTGCCGGTCGTCGCATCGTCAAGATGGTCGAAGAAGGCCTTACCCTTTCAAAGATCCTCAATAAGAAAGCGTTTGAGAATGCGATCAAGATTGTGGGAGCAATTGGTGGATCGACAAATGCGGTTGTGCACTTGCTTGCAATCTCACGTCGTATTGGCGTTGATTTGGAACTCAAAGAGTTCGACACGTTAACAAAAGATCTTCCAGTACTCGCAAATCTCATGCCTTCTGGCAAGTACCTAATGGAAGATTTCTACTATGCAGGTGGCATCCCAGCAGTTATGCAGGAGTTGGGTGATTTGATCCACCGCGATCACATCACGGTCACTGGAAAGACCGTTGCTGAAAATATCGCAGGGGTAAAGAACTGGAATCGCGAAGTCATCACCTCGGTTGCTGAACCGTTCCAGAAGCCTGGTGGAGCGACGGCTGTACTCTTTGGTTCACTTGCACCAAATGGGGCTGTTATCAAGGTTTCTGCTGCATCACCACATCTGCTCAAGCATCGTGGCAAGGCGTTGGTCTATTCGGCTATCGAAGATTATGTCGAAGATGCAGATCGTGACGATTTCATCGTCGACGAAAATGACATTCTCGTCATCCAAAATGCTGGTCCTAAGGGATATCCGGGATTCCCTGAGGTAGCGAATGCATCAATGCCCAAGTCACTGTTGGCTAAAGGTATAACGGACATGATTCGTATCTCAGATGCGCGTATGAGCGGTACCGCTTACGGCACTGTTGTGCTCCACGTATCACCTGAGGCAGCAGTGGGCGGACCATTAGCTTTTGTTGAGACTGGTGATGAGATTGAAATGGATGTTGCCAATCGACGACTTGATCTCCTCGTTGCGCCAGAGGTATTGGAAGAGCGGAAGAAGAAATGGTCACCGCCAACTTCGCCGGAGCCTCGCGGCTGGGTCAAGCTTTACTTCGATCACGTTAACCAATCGCACCACGGCGCAGATCTTGACTTCCTCGTGGGAAGCTCTGGTAACTGGGTCGGCAGACACTCACACTAGTTACCCATATGAGTAACCAACCAACCTCGTCGCGAAATCTTGCGTTGGAGTTGGTGCGCGTCACCGAAACCGCTGCCATTGCTGCTTCGCGTTGGATCGGCATGGGCGAGAAGAATCTCGCCGACAAAGCAGCGGTAGATGCGATGCGCAGAATGATTTCTTCCGTTTCTATGGACGGCTTAGTCGTTATCGGCGAAGGCGAGAAGGACGAAGCGCCGATGCTATTTAATGGTGAGCAGGTCGGTGATGGCACAGGTCCGGCATGTGATGTCGCGGTCGATCCCATCGATGGCACCACGCTCACCGCTAAAGGCATGAACAATGCAATTAGCGTGATTGCTGTAGCCCCGCGCGGTGCTATGTTCGATCCTTCTGCAGTCTTCTATATGAACAAATTAGTGGTCGGTCCAGAGGCAGCAGGTGTGATCGATATCAACAAGAGTACCGGCGAGAACTTGCGAGCAATCGCTGCAGCAAAGAAAGTACCAGTGAGCTCCTTGACGGTGGTCACGCTAGACCGCCCTCGCCATGACCAATTAGTCGCTGAGATTCGAGAGGCAGGAGCCCGCATCAAGTTCATCACCGATGGCGATGTAGCTGGCGCTGTAATGGCGGCTCGGCCAGAGACTGGCATCGATGTTTTGATGGGCATTGGGGGCACTCCCGAGGGAATTATCGCCGCGTGTGCCATGAAATGTATGGGTGGGGAGATCCAAGGAAAGCTGCATCCGCGCTCTGATCAAGAACGCACAGCTGCTGATTCGGCAGGTCTTAATCTGAGTCGGGTTTATACGACAAACGATTTGGTATCTGGCGAGGATCATTTCTTTGCTGCAACTGGTATCACTGATGGTGAATTGCTCAAAGGAATTCGTTACACCAACGCTGGAATGCGCAGTCAGTCGATAGTAATGCGAAGCAAATCTCGTACCATCCGCGTGATTGATACTGAACATCCACTCGAGCGAACGAATTAGGAGTAGTTACTTATGACAAAACCAACAATCGAACACTTCTTTTCCAAAGGAGCACCAAATCCAGGGGGCGCCTACTCGCACGGCGTCGTTGCAAATGGCTTCCTCTACACCTGTGGCATGGGACCTGCCGATCCAGTGTCAAATAAGGTCGAAGCAGTAGGGATTGAGGATCAGACTCGACAAGTACTTAAGAATCTCCAAGCAATCTTGGCTGAAAAGGGCGCAACATTGGACCAGGTCGTCAAAGTAACTACACATTTGCAACATGTGAATCGAGATTTTGCTGCTTACAACAAGGTGTATCAAGAATTTTTCTCGGCACCATTCCCAGTACGAACTACTGTGGGATCCGACCTTGCAAACATTCTTGTGGAAATTGATTTCGTCGTCGCGTTGTAAATCTGCTGACTAAGGGAGTAAAGATGAGTGATATCACCGGAAAGAAAGTCGTTATTACGGGCGCTGGTAGAGGCATTGGTCGCGAGATGGCGCTCAGAGCGTGTGCTGATGGCGCGGTAGTTGCGCTTATCGAGATTGACCCCAATACGCTTGCAAAAACTTTGAGTGATATCCACGAAAAAGGTGGTAAGGCGTATGGGTATCAGCTAGACCTTGGTGATGAACAAGCGGTCAAAGCGACATTCAAGAAAATCGCCCAAGATGTTGGCGAGATTGACGTGTTAGTGAATAACGCGATGGTCCACGAGGCAGAGGCGCTCCACGAGACCTCGCTGGAATCATGGAACAATTCATTGAAGATTACTCTCACGGGCGCGTTCCTCTGCATTAAAGAGGTGTTGCCAATGTTCATGAATCGCAAGCGAGGCAACATCATCAACATTGGTACAGTGAATGCAAAAGGTATGTTCGGAAGTGATGCCTACTCAGTTGCAAAAGCTGGCGTCCATCAACTCACTCGCTCTGTGGCGGTTCGATACGGTGAATACGGCGTGCGCTGCAACACGGTAGTCCCAGGAACGATTGCGACTGAAGCGTGGATTGAGCGAGCAAAATCGAACCCGCAAGTCTTTGAAGATTTAAAGCCGTGGTATCCGATGGGTCGAGTAGGTACGCCGAAGGACATTACTGAGATGGTGTTATTCCTTATTTCGGATCGTTCTGAGTGGATTTCCGGTGCCGAACTTGTTGTCGACGGTGGCTTGCTTGCCGGGTATACGCCGATGTTCAACACCATTGAAGGTCGTAAGCCTTGAATACCTTCGTCATCCGTGGTGGAAGTGTTATCGATGGTAGCGAGCGACCTGCAGTAAAAGCAGATCTACAAGTCATCGACGGCGTAATTGCCACAATTGGCGATGTGCTCAAAGGTGATGAGCGCGGCAAGGTCATTGATGGTTCCGAGCTCACAATTACCCCTGGTTTCATCGATATGCATGCCCACTCGGATCTAGCGGTCATTTCAGATCATGAGCATTTGGCAAAGGTGACGCAAGGGGTAACGCTGGAAGTTGTCGGACAAGATGGATTAAGTTACGCGCCAACGAATGAGCAGACCCAACAAGAGATCCGGGAGCAACTCTTTGGCTGGAATGGAAACCCTACGAATATCAATTGGAGTTTCAAATCAGTCGCGGATTATTTAGCGTATGTTGACAATGGAGCTGCCGTAAACGTTGCCTATTTGATTCCCCATGGAAATGTGCGGATGCTCGTCAAGGGAAGCGAACCAGGAATCGCTACGCCCGATGAATTGACCGCAATGCAAGCAATCGTCGAACAGGGAATGAAAGAGGGGGCAGTAGGGCTCTCAGCAGGACTTACTTACACCCCGGCGATGTATGCAGATGATAATGAATTAATCGCATTAAATTCAGTAGTGGCAAAATTCGGTGGTTACTACTGCCCACATCACCGAAATTATGGGCGAGATTTTCTTACCGCCGTTGGCGATTGCATCGAAATTGCTAAATCGTCGAAGGCGCCGCTCCATCTAACGCATTGCCATATGAGTTCTCCGCAATTCCATGGGAAAACCCAACTGCTATTTGATCTTATCGCGCAAGGCGAGCGATCAGGTGTTGATATCACTCTCGATACTTATCCATATTTAGCGGGTATGACTTATCTCCATGCTCTACTTCCGTCATGGGTGCAGGCTGGTGGAATTGAGACGATGCGAATGCGACTTCGCGAACCTGAGGTGCGCAAGAAAGTTATCCATGAGCTGATGGTCACTGGCTCCGATGGTGCTCATGGAAACACCCTGAATTTCGAGACGATTGTCATCGCGGGCGTTGAGAAAGCGCTCGAATTAGTGGGCATACGCTTTGATGAAGCTGCAAAACGCGCTGGGAAAGATCCAGTTGAGTTCTATCTCGACTTCCTTGATGAAGAGAATTACAAGGTTTCCGCGGTACTCCACGGTGGACATGAACCAAATGTTCGTTCCATCATGCAGCATCCAAAACATATGGTGGGAAGCGATGGCATTCTCGTAGGAAATAGACCGCATCCCCGCGGATATGGCACCTTCGCTCGTTATTTAGGTGTCTATGGTCGAGATGAGCACGTTCTGAGCTTCGAAGGCGCGGTAGCACGAATGACTGGGCGACCCGCGCGTCGATTGGGATTATCGAACCGCGGATTAGTCAAACAGGGTTATCGAGCAGACCTAGTCCTTCTCCATCGAGATTCCGTCATCGATCAATCTACATACGAATCACCGCGAACTCCAGCTTCTGGTTTCGTCAATGTTTGGATAGACGGAACACCCACGTTGTGGGGCGGTGTTCGAACGGATAATCTTCCAGGACGAGCAGTGCGTAATTCGCTGAAAAAGTAATCAACGAGAGAGGTCTGTACGTCATGGAAGTTGGTCGCGTAGACGGTAATCGTCCTTGGGCTCCGATTGTTGGATACTCACGTGCTGTTCGAATGGGTAATTTGATCGAGGTGAGTGGTACGAGCGCCACTACGCGCGACGGTCAAGTGATGCATCCACATGATGCCTACGGTCAGATGAAGTACATTCTCACTGAGATCGACAAGGCCGTAAAAGAGCTCGGTGCCACATATGAGAACACCATTCGTACGCGCGTCTTTCTCACCAATATCGAAGATTGGCCAGGCGTTGCCAAGGCGCATGGTGAATTCTTCGCCAACATTCTGCCCGCGTGTTCATTCGTTGAAATTAGTCGACTGATGTTGCCAGAACTATGCGTTGAAGTTGAAGCAACGCTCTGGGTCGAGTAGCCATGGCTGAGCACTCAACAGTAATCATCACTGGTGGCGGCAGCGGAATTGGTCTTGCTACTGCAGAGCGCTTGCTCACCGATTGGCCAGATGTAAAAGTAGTGTCTGCAGATTTGAAGATTGGTGGCTTCGAAGAGTTAGAGAAGAAGTTTGCTGGGCGCGCGCTTTTCATTGAATCAATCATCACTACTGCCAATGGTGCAGCTGATGTCGTTGCGAAAACGGTCGAATGGGCGGGTGATCTTTCTGGTCTTGTGTGCTGTGCGGGCAATAGCACCAATCATGCGAGCATCGATATGACGCCAGAGCAGTGGCGCGAGGTGCTTGATGTTCATCTGGATGGCCATTTTTTCATGAACCAAGCAGTGGCCCGCTATCTAATCAAACATGAGAAGCCAGGCGCATTCGTGAACTTCTCATCGCTGGCACATAATTTTGGTTGGCCGCGCAGGTTGCCCTACTCAGTTGCGAAATCTGGAATTGATGCCATCACTCGTACCCTTGCGGTCGAATGGGCAGAGTTTGGTATCCGCATCAATGCAATTGCTCCCGGCTATATCAATACGCCACTGGTAGTAAATGCCACGAAGAATGGGTATTTGGATCCATCGATTCAGGGGATGCATGCGATGAATCGTTTCGGCGAGCCAGATGAGATTGCTCGAGGAGTTAAGTTCCTTCTCTCGGATGATGCTAGCTACATCACTGGAGAGATTCTCACCATTGACGGCGGCTTTACTCCGAAGCGAATCCCCTGGATCAAGAAGTAATAGCCCGCTTAATCCATTCCACATCGCGTGGGCGCATCGCATCAAGAAGATAGAAATCAATATCTGAAATTCCTGACTCTCGAAGCGCTGCTACTTTTTCAATGAGAGACTGCTCGCTCAAATTATCGGGAAATGTCGGGCGTAATATTGCCGTGAGATCGCTAGTGAGTTCACTTCGATAATGTGCAGCCACCGCTGCTACCTCTTCAGCGTTTTTTCGATAAACCAACGGTTCGAAGATGTCGACGTGTTGGTCGATAAGTGAATGATCGATACCGACCTGCCAGCTCTTGGTCAGGGGAGTGGCGCCTGAGCCTTCAATGAGTGGCGCCTGATCTATGAACTTTGTTCGCACGTTATAGCGGTTGGCTGCAGTAGAAACTTCCTGATATCGCTGCGCGACAATTGTTTCTCGTGATGCTAGATAATCAAGCAATTCAACTCCACAGATTTCACCGAGCGTGGTTTTCGTTAGCGGGAGCGAAAGCCAGGGGTCGCTCTCTTCAAGGAAGGGCTGCAAGAGCGTGGCCACCTTATTTTTCAGAGCGTCGCCATCGCCGGAGAAGTGCGAAATACACCAACGGCAGAAGCAGAGCGAAAGTAAAAAGGCTGTAACCGGGCCCATGTCGAGAAAGAAGCGTTCATGGTGTTCACCATGGTGCGCACCATGAAAGTGGAGCGATTCGATTCCTAGGTGCGTTATCCCGCGCGAGCTGAGGTCGGTGGTAAGGCCTGTGATGTATCCGGCGACCATCGGGCTACTCGGGCAGAGCTCGGAGATGAATCGATTACCAAAGCAATTGGTAACAGTGGCCTCTGGATGGCGAATGCCAATCGCTGAGTTATGCATGAAAACTGCCCACGCATTGATCTCGAAGTTCTCTGCCGTTGCAGCTTCAAGGACCTCATCGAGCATTCGGTTATCCGGTAACGCATCTGATTCGTGGGGAGTGATCGCTCCGTTTGGATACTTCGAATGATCGGGTCGGTAGTAGTGAAAGCCATCGGCAAGATATTCAAGTGCTGGCCCCTGACGAATGAGGAAGTCACGGCTTGCGTGATAGTTCAAAGCCAGGTTGATTCCAGTGAATCCAGCTTCGCGTAACTCGGGAATTACCTTTGAGGCGCGCTCGCGGAAGAAGGTGTAGGGAAAGGTAAAGGCGCTGTGACGCCCCATACTTACTTCACGCTACCGGCGGTAAGTCCGCTCACGAGATATTTCTCGATAAAGATAAAGAGCAGTACGACCGGAATGATCGCAATGAGCGAACCAGCAAAGAGGTAGTTCCACTTCACTTCATAATATCCAGTGAGAAGTGATAGGCCGACCGAAAATGGTTGTTTCGCTGGTTGGCTAGCTAGCGTGTAAGCCACCACGAACTCGTTCCATGCTGCGATGAAGATAAAGATTGCAGTGGTCACAATTCCAGGCAGTGCGAGGGGGAGCGCAACAATTCGAAATGCTTGGAATTTGGTGCAGCCATCAATTTGCGCCGCCTCTTCGATCTCTTTCGGAATTGAACGGAAGAAACTTGAGAGAATCCAAACGGCGAAGGCTAAGTTGAACGCGGCATTCACCAAGATTAGGCCGGTATACGTATTGATGAGGTCTAGAACCGACATTTCCCGGAAGATTCCAATGAGTAACGTGGTGGGAGAGAACATCTGGGTGATGAGCACAACCAGTAGGAAGAGTGTTCGGCCGCGGAAATGGTGGCGGGCGACGTAGTAGCCAGCGGGAATTGAGGCGATGAGTCCGATGATCATCGTTGCCAAAGCAATGAAGATCGTGTTCTTCATGTATGTTCCGAAAGCAATCTCCGAGAATACCTTGATGAAGTTACTCCAGATATATTCCTTTGGAAGATAAGTCGGCGGGATATCAGTGATATCGCTCTTTGGTTTGAGAGCAGTACTCAACATCGTGATGTAGGGAAAGAGGAAGATTGCAGCCGTTGCCAAGCCGACGATTGAGAGAATGAAACCTTTTACACGTCGCTTCACAATTAGTGCAGGTACGCTCATGCTTGATCCGCCTCCCGCCACTTAGATAACTTTAAGAAGAGCATGATGAAGATGAAAATAACAAGGAAGTTGCCAACAGCTAGCGATGCCGATTGCCCAATATCCTGATCTCCAAAGGCGACTTTATAAGCAAAGGTAGTGGAGGTGTCGGTTTCGTAACCGGGACCTCCTTTGGTCATGACCCAGATGATGGGGAATGAGTTGAATACGTAAACGGCATTAATCACGGCTGCAACGAGAAAGGCTGGGCGAAGTAGCGGAAAGATTATCGTCCAATACCCCTTCCATGCGCCAGCGCCATCTACTTTCGCAGCTTCGAGCACTTCACCAGGGATTGATTGCAAGCCAGCTAAAAGTACATAACTTGTAAAGGGAAGGGAGACGAAGATCGCCACGACGAGCAAGACTATGAAAGAGGTAGATGGATTACCAAGCAGGTCTACGTCTTCAGTGATTATTCCTAAATCTTTGAGAATCAAATTCATCATGCCGTAGTAAGGATCAAGGATCCATTTGAAGGAAGTCGCTGTGATAACAAGCGAAGCTGCCCAAGGAATAATGATGGAGTAACGGAGTAATTTCTGTCCTTTGAACTTGGCATTCATTAATTGCGCGAGTGGCAAAGAGAGCGCCAAAGTCATTCCCACGACTACTACCAACCAAATGGCAGTTCTCCGAAGAACGGGAGCGAGGTCGATGTTGGCAATCAGAGCGCGATAATTTTCCAGACCTGCCCAACCTTCGATAAGCCCTGAAATATCAACTGCTCGAAATGACATGAGAAAGAGCTCAAGGGTGGGCCATAGGACGAAGCCGATGATGAGAACAAGAGTTCCGCTGAGCCAAGGAAGAGCTTTATAGAAAGGTTCTCTCTTCACTGGTGCGGTTACCATGTCGACTCCTTCATAAAGGTTTTGTTGTATTGGCAAAGGCAAGACCTCAATTCGTGAGGCCTTGCCTTTGTTCAATTACTTCATGCTTATTGCAGAAGAGTAACTAACCGGTTCTCTGGTTACTTAGTCTTCTTATGTGCGGCATCACACTTTGCCTGCATGCTGGAAAGTGCTTTGCCAGTGTTCGACATTGCGTTACCCATATAGGTAACAATCGCTGCCTTACATGCCTGCCATGAACCTACGGTTCCTGGGTAGAAGATCGCCTTTGGAAGGAGCTTGACGTATGGCCCGATGATTGGGTCCTCTTCAGCAAGCTTTCCAGCGCTCTTTGTTGCAGGGATGAATCCACCGGCAGCCTTCAAGAAGCCTTGGTAGTTGGTTGGCTCAAAGAGGAAGGTGAGGAACTTCTGGATTTCAGCTTGACGGCCATTGGCCTTGTAACCCTTGAAGTAATCCTGAACACCTACGGTGATATCTGACTTGCCCTTGGCATGTGGGAATGCACCCGCTGCCCAGTCAATGTTCTCGCCACCGTTCTTGGATAGCCAATCTGGGAGGAAGACGCCACCGTCAACCATAGCTACCTTGCCCGCTGCGAAGAGCGCCCAGCAGCCATCGGTACGGTTGGTCTTACCTGGGTTTGGCTGCGTCAACTTCTGATCGACGAGCTGCTTGAGGAAGTCAAGTGATGCCTTGAAATCCTTGTTGTTAAGTGTGTACTTGTTGGCTTTTGCGTCGAATAGACGTGCGCCATTTCCGCCACCCCAGGTTGTGAAGATCATCTGTGCTTCTTCAGGTCCTAGTGGGAGGCAGTATGGATAGACCTTTGGATACTTCTTCTTCACTGCCTTCGCAGCAGCAAGCATGTCGTCCCAAGTCTTTGGAGCAGCCTTCACGCCAGCACCTGAAATAAGTTGCTTGTTCCAGAAGAACGCGCGTGCAGAAGCGAGGTCCGGTACTGCGTATGCAGTTCCCTTGTACTTTGAGTTATCGAGGAACGCAGGGATGATGTCCTTGAGGACCGCTGCGCTAACAATTTGATCTGCACGATAGAGCAGACCTGCTGCGGCTTCTCCTGCGAATTCATCGTTGTTCACAATGTCTGGTGATTGACCAGAGGCAATGAGGGTCTTGACCTTCTGGCCGATTTCTGGCCATGCGACAACGTCAACCTCAACCTTGATTCCTGGGTTGGCATTCTCGAAGTCTTGAGCGAGGCCATCGTAGTAATCGACCATGTCATCGGTGTAAGCAGCCATAACCAGCTTAAGGGTTACATCTTCTGCTTGTGATGGCAGAGCCGCTACTGCGAAGGTTGCAGCAAAGCTCATCGCTGCAATCGCCGCAATGCGGGTACGGAATTTCTTCATTTACTTTCTCCTAACTCAGTTGGCGCCAAGTGAAATGGAGCTCAAGTTAGGGCCCTTCCGGAGCCCTATTTGTTAGACAAGCCCACCAGTTTTCCGCGAGTGAATCAAGGCATTTATGGAGAATTTATATGTATTTTTCATAACGTTTGGGGTAGGCGAATAAGAGCTCAATCATTCTCGTCGCGACCTTTCCGGCCCCCGAAAAACCCCCATAATCGGTGCTGGCGCCATTGGCGGGGTATTTGACGGCAGGCAGTGAAGGGCGAAAAGGTGTCTGCATGAATGAAGTAACTGCTCGGATTGCCGAAGTGTCCGCACGCCGGATTACGGTTGTTCTGCCACGGCCGGTCCAACTTGGTGAGTACCTCATCAAGGCGCGGGGATATTGCCTAGCTACCGTATGTTTAACAGATGGCAGCGTTGGCCATGCTTTCGGATTAGATCGCGGCCTTCCCGTTGCAGAGTGCGTCAACACATTGATTGCACCTGCATATAAAGAAATCTTCACTGGTGATCCCGTGGCTGCATGGGATGCGCTCTATCGCAGAGCAAGTGCACCATTGTCATCAGGTGCCGCACTTCGCGGTTTTTCTTTAGTTGATTTGGCAGCACATGAAGCGGTTGCAAAGAGCGCCGGCAAGAGCGTCGCTCAACTCTTTGGAAAGAGTGAGAAGAAAATCGCAAAGTGGGCTGTAATTGGCTATCCACCTTCGCGTGGCCCAGAAGATATTGAATGGGAGGTGCGCGCTGCAGTTGCCGCAGGCGCCAAAGGCGTCAAACTTCCGGTTGGACTCACGCCAGAGTTAACTCGTGAGCGGATAATTGCCGCGCTAGATACCAAGCTCTGCCCGGTATCAACTGACTTAGCATTTTCATGTCGCACCGCAGAGGATGTTATGAAGATTGTTGGTGGACTTGATTTAGCGTGGGTAGAAGATCCATTCGTTTCAGGAAGTCTCATGGAATTGAAGAAATTACGCTCGCTGCTTGATTCTCCACTTGCAAGCGGAGATGATGAGACGCATCTGTATCACCCACAGGCATTTGTCGAAACTGGTGCAGTAGATATCTTGCGCCTGGACACCACCTGTCAAGGCGGACTATCGAGATTACTTCAACTCAATGACTACCTCGCCGAGAAGAATCTTCCGGTCTCATGGCACGTATACGACAACTGGCATAGTCAAGTCGCATCAATTCTCGATGTTGAGAGTATCTCTATTGAGTACTCAGCGCCTGGGGCAAGCGTTGATGCGCTCGCCGAACTCATTGTTGCAAAGCAGAAGATCGAGGGCGAAAGCGCGACAACTGGCTGGCGATTTACTATGCCAGAGCTTCCTGATGAATTAGTGGGAATTGATAGTGATCCGGACTGGAGCGCGCTAGAGCTTAGGTAGCTCGATTAATACGTTGCGCGTCCACCCGAAGTATCAAAGCAGAAACCAGTTGTGAACGAGCATGCTTTTGAAGCTGCAAATGAAATCATCTCTGCGACTTCATCGGCCTCGCCTAATCGCCCCATTGGGATTCGAGAGATCATGTATTTAAGCGTCTCTTCGCTGGTATTTGCATTCATTGGCGTTTTAATGACGGCGGGAGCGATGGAGTTGATAGTGATTCCCTCGGTTGCTACCTCTTTCGCGATGGCTTTTACGAAACCGATCATCGCCGACTTGGAGAGTACATACGGCGTCATGCCGGGGTTGCCTTCTTTGCCCGCAATAGATGCAACATGAACTATCCGGCCATACTGAGCAGCTTTCATGATGGGAAGAGCGGCTTGAGTCAACCAGATGGCGCCAAGCAGATTGATTGCCAGAACTTTCTCGATATCTGCAGCAGTGATCTTCTCTAGGGGAGTATTGGTTGGACCAACGATTCCTGCGCTATTGACGATTGCATCTAGGCGGCCGAAATCTTTCGCAACCGTGTTAATGAAATTCGATACCCCACTTTGATCAGCTACGTTCAGCTCCCGCGCTACAGCTTTACCGCCAGACGCATTTATCTCCGCAGCAACTTTTTCAGCATTAGCGAGTACGACATCGGAGACAACGACCATTGCGCCTCTCGAAGCAAGCAGGGTGGCAGCTGCAGCACCAATACCTGCGCCGCCGCCAGCAACAATGACAACTTGACCCTCGTAAATTTCCATGAGCGATACCCTACCGCCTCCTGGTATTTGGTGAGATCAACTCATTCACGGATATGAAATTTACCCCTGCCGAAAGCGCTTGTTTATCTCGCAGCACAATGCTTGACTTCCGTTCATGGCGAAAAATGAGAGACCGGTCGTATTAGTCACGGGCAGCGCTGGCGCTCTAGGTTCAGAAATGTGTAAGCAATTTCTCGATGAAGGGTATGACGTAGTCGTCTCAGACCTTCGCGAGGAAGCTGCGGTAGAGGTGGCCAAAAGCCTAGATCCAACTGGTGAGCACGTGCTTACCGTTGCCATGGATGTTGGATCCACGCCCTCAGTTGATAGCGGAATCGAATCGATTATCAAGCGTTTTGGTCGACTTGATGTGCTCGTAAATAACGCAGGTAACTTCCGACAAGGTCTCACTAGCAGTTACACCGATGAAGATTGGCGCTTTATTACAAATGTCCATTTGGATGGCGCTTTTCGATGCTGTCGCGCGGCGTATCCGCACCTTGTGAAATCTCCCTTCCCCTCAATCATCTCCATCGCGTCAATTGCGGGAAGAATTGGATTACCAGGTCGCCTCTCTTACTCGGTGTCTAAGGCAGGACTGGAAGCGCTCACCCGCACACTTGCAGTCGAATGGGCGCCGGAGAATATTCGCGTAGTTGCAGTTGCGCCAGGGTTTACTAAAACTGCAAATCGCATCTTTGTCGATGGCAAAGAGGTCACGCATGAAGCATTTGCGCAAGCAGTTCCCATGAAACGGATGGGACGGCCAGAGGAGCAAGCTGCGGTTGTTGTCTTCCTAGCTTCAAAGAAAGCTTCGTACATTAACGGGCAAACCATCGTGGTTGATGGTGGCGCAACGATTGATCTACGCGTCTGAACGTAGATTGCTTGTAAGCGTGTTACTTCAATTTGTTAAGCACTGAGATAGCTGCCCGTACTGCTTTCTGTTCGGAATCTGGATGCCATTGCGCTGGCTGGCAGTACGACTGCGGCAAGAAATCTGGAAGCGCATGGGTATTTGGCCACTTCCATCCATTCTTTGGGTAGTCCTGCGCACGGGGCAGATACATAATGGTGCCGTTGGTATATCCAAGGACGAAGGTATCTGGCCACGGTGAGTTCGCTTTAATCTCCTCGCCGGTTTCAAAGAACGCTTCCACATTGAGGCCAACGATGGCAACTTCACCTATACGAAATGCGTGGGCTTCGAAATCACGCGTGGGATTAACTTCGGCAACTCCAGCAACAACGGAATCTGCCCATAATTTCATCTTCTTAGCGACGCGAATCTCCCACGTTAGAGCGCCGCGCTTTTCCCGCTCAACAATCTCGTTCTCCCAATATTTAGCCAGAGCGGCTGCTTCCTGTTTCGTAGGAAGTTCGACGAAATTGAATTTGGCAATCTCGTGGCTCGCGTTGAGTATGACTTCAGGATGATCAGTCCGTTCTCGCCATGGCTTAAAAAGGATGTTCGGAACGTTATGCAGTAGCACGCGATCTTTTTGAAATTTATTGGTTCGCAGGCTAAGCGCAACTCGAACAACTTCAGCGCCCAACGCTGTGCCCATGCGATAGACCTCTTCGGAGCAATCTTTCTCATATCCGATACCTACCTGAGGATTGATATTTCCGCCGCAACCTTGAAGAAAGAGAACTGTTCCGCCGACATTCTTCTCGATGATCTTTCGCGCCGGTCCCGGGAAATCGGCGGAGAGAGTGGGGGATTGAGCGCCATTAACCACTGGATGGCAGGAGTATCTAAAAAGAATCGCGATCGGGTTTCCCTCTAAATCGTCGAAGCGAATAACTCCAACTGAATCATCCACGCGATGGTCCGGAACCTCACCAAGGATGTCTTGATCACCATTCCACTCTCGTCGGTAAATGTTGAGATCGCTTTCGCCCCAGGCATGCGCCATTCGAGCAGGACGTAATTGGGACTGTGCCGTTGTTGCCGCCGTCACTGCTTGATCGATGACAAATTCGAAATACCGCTCACTTTGCACGATTGCATCGCGCTCAGCGTTGCCTTGCAGCATTGTCGGAAGATCGGCTGCGCTGTGATTGTGGCTGAGATTGAACATGACATTCACGACAGGAATTTCCAGAGCTTCTGCTACTCGAGTCCGAATCTCAAGCGCTTCTTCAGTCCGTGAATTACCAAGGTCGCAGGCAATCAGACAGAGTGTGGTGCCACCTGACTGCAACACAATGGCGCCAAGATAGAGGTCGTCATCCACCTTCTCGATGGGGCTTCCAAAGAGGCGCAGTCCACCTTTCGCCATACCGAGTTCTGGATTAATCGTGAGATTTACTGCTCCTACCCGCAAGCCTTGTCCTGACATGTGATTACCCAACTGAAGCTTATTAGCTTTGTTGTAATTTCTGACGTGCGGCTGTGCCCAGAGTGCCTGGTATCGAAGCGAGAAGAATTTTTGTGTATTCCTCTCGAGGATCATTGAAAATCTCTTCAGTTATTCCAGATTCGACGAAGACACCATCCTTCATCACGTAGACGCGATTGGTGAGATATCGAATAACACCAAGATCGTGGGAGACCAAGACAATCGCTAAGCCATCATCGAGTAGACCGCGGAAAAGGTTTAGCAGTTGTGCTTGCGCGCTTTGATCAATTGCAGAGGTGGGTTCATCTGCAAGCAGGACGGTAGGACTTGCAGAGAGTGCGCGTGCCACGCTGACCCGCTGGCGTTGACCGCCTGAAAGTTGTCGTGGCTTTTTGATGGCATCGAGCTCTGCAATACCCATTCGGCGCAGCAACTCTAAAGCGCGAGTTTCGGAGAGCTCCTTATTAGTTTTGTCATGGATACGCACCGCTTCTGCTACTGCATTTAATCCGGTTAGTTGTGGGTTGAGGCTGCCATAGGGATCTTGAAAGACCATCTGCACCTGGCGCCGTGCTTCACCTGTGTAGGACTTGGCACCTTTATATACCGGCTCGCCATTGAAGAAGATTTCTCCCTCTGTTGGAACTTGTAGTCCAGCGAGCACGCGGGCAAGTGTGGACTTACCGCTACCTGACTCACCAACAATTCCAATTGGCTCTCCGGCGCGCAAAGTTAGGGACACGTTCTTTACTGCTTCAACTTTGGTAGCACCAGAACCGAAGGTGACGCTAACGTTCTTAGCTTCGAGAAGAAATTCAGCCATTAGATTCGCTCCAATAGTTCAGTGTGGATACACGCAGTTTGATGAGTGCCACTTCCGCCGATGAGCGCAGGGTGGTCACCAATACGGCAATCTGATTGCACAATCGAACAACGATCTGCGAAGCGACAGCCAGGATTCCATTCTCCAACTGATGGCGCGCTGCCCTTGATAGTGACAAGTTCGCTCCCGGGCTCTGCAATATCAATTCGCGATGAGTTGAGCGCGATGGTGTACGGGTGTCGTGGCTTCTCCAGATCCTTGACACTTCCAACTTCGACCGTGGCGCCTGCATGCATGACGACCACTCGGTCACACACCTCGTCGATTAGCGCGAGGTCATGTGAGATAAGGACGATGGCAGTGCCCATTGAGGAACGAATCTCTTTGAGAAGATCCATGATTTGGGATTGCACTGTGACATCGAGACCAGTTGTTGGCTCGTCAGCAATGAGAAGTTTTGGACTTGTTGCTAACGCGCAGGCAATCATTACGCGTTGACGCATTCCGCCAGAGAGTTGGTATGGATACTGTTTCATCACGGTATCCACGCGTCGGATTTTCACCAAATCAAGAAGATCTTTAGAGCGAGCTTTGATGTTCTTAGTATCACCAGTGTTTCGAAGCGCCTCGGCAAGCTGCGCTTCAATAGTAAGAACAGGGTTTGGGCCAGCGAGTGCGCTCTGCGGTACGTAGCCAATCGACTTACCGCGCAACTTCTTCCAGTCAGACTCAGATGCCGTAGCCAGACTCTGACCTTCGAAAACGACATCGCCTGAGAGGATTTTTCCGCCGCGGCGCTCAAGCGTTCCAATCATCGTGCGACAGATCATCGTCTTGCCGGAGCCGGACTCACCGACGATGCCAACCATCTCGCCGTAATTGATATCGAAATTTGCATTGTTGACGATGATTAAGGTCGGTCGCCTTTTGTGTGGAATGCCAATGACAACATCTTTGATTTGGATCAGTGGCTCGTTCGGAGTGCTCATCGGGTTCCTACCTCTCGCATCCGTCGCGTCAGGCCCTCGGAAATGAAAGCGACTGCTATTCCAGCCCAGCAGAGCGCAATTCCTGGGAAGACAGTTGGCCACCAGAATCCAACGGTGAGGAGATCTTTTCCATCGCGAATCATTCCTCCCCATTCGGCTTGCGGTGGCTTGATGCCAAGACCAAGGAAAGAGAGCGCGGCGACGGCGATGATGACGATAATAAAATCGCTGAGCGCGTATGCGCGAGTCTCAGATGAAACATTGGGAATGATGTGCTTGAAGAGAATACGTTTTTTCGAGAAGCCAAGCGTTCGAGCCGCTTCAACATATCCCTGCTGGTTTACCACTACTGCTCGGGTGCGAGCAATACGCGCATAGCGAGCCCAGTTCACAAGAGAGATTGCCAGCACAATACTGCCAACACCTGGACCGATGAATGCAATCATGGCAATCACGAAAACAAGGAATGGGAAAGCATTGATGCCATCGATGATTGATCCAACCAACGAGTTCACTCGTTTATTTTGTGATATTCCCAAGAGGGTTCCGATTACGGTTCCTACCACTAACGGAATTGACACACCAATAATTGCCGTACCGAGATCGATAAAGACAGCATCAAAGACGCGGACGAAAACATCTCGGCCGAGCACGTCAGTACCGAACCAATTTGCGCGACTCGGCGGTGCAAGTGGCATCGAAGCGAGATCGTTAGGTTTGTACTTGCTGATACGCGGGATAATAAGTCCAGCAATGATCAGTGATCCCAGCATGAAGAACCCGGTATAGATACCAAAGGTGCCTTCTTTGATAAATTTCTGCTTTTTTACCTCGGTTGTCATGAGAGAGTCACTCTCCGATCGAGAAGGTAGCCAGTTAAGTCGCCCACGAAACTAAAGAAGACAACGATCAACCCGAAAATCATCGCAATCGATTGCACAACGGGATAATCACGTCCGTCAACAGCGGTAATGAGCTCCCGACCGATTCCAGGGAGTGAAAAGATGGTCTCCATGATGACTGTGCCGCCGATCATGACGCCCACCATGTAACTCAAGAGAACGACAGTTGGTGCCAGTGAGGGGCGAAGTAAGTAGGACCAATAGAACTTTCCTTTTCGCACTCCACGAATAACGCCGGTTTCGACAAACTCTTCATCGAGCGTATCCACGATTGAGGAGTGCAAGACTCGCGAGAGCACTGGGACTAGAGAGCCACAATTGGCTAGCGCGGGAAGCCAGAGGTATTTCAAGTTACCCGGGAAGGCACCCTCATATCCGGCTGCTGGTGCGATGTTGAAGTAGACACCAAAAACGAGCAACCCCATCAGGGCGAGGAAGAATCCTGGGACCGCGAGGGAGATCGAGGTAAGAGCTCGAAAGAGATAGTTCACAGTATTGCTCTTACTCATGGCGACATAGAGCGCCAATGGAATGGAGATGATTGCTGCAAACCCAATTGAAAGCCCAATGATCATCAGGGTAACTGGTAAGTGTGTGCCGACAATCTCTGTGACATCTCGTCCCGAGAAGTATGAGTAGCCAAGGTCGCCGCGGAGGATTCCAGAGAAGTAATCCCAAAATTGAGTGAGGACTCCTTTATCAAGACCTAGTTGAGTTCGGAATTCCTCTACGGCCTCTTCGGTGACATCGGCACCAAGTGCCATCCGAACTGGATCACCTGGACTCAAGCGAATGAGAGAGAAGGCGATGACCATCACCCAAAAGGCGACAACAACCGAACGAATTACACGCCCGAAGAAAGTTCTGCGTAGTGCAGCGCGGTTTCGGTTCTTTTCCACCTCCATCTTCACATCTTGTGAGGCGGCGGTTTTTTGAGATTCGCTCATGGCACCTTCCAGTTGATGGATTTATCACCACAGAATTACATTAAATTTTAATTGAGGAAGACTTTAATTGTGAGAACAAGGTGAGGCTTTTAGAGCCTCACCTTGTTCTGTTAATCACGTGGTACTTCGATCAACGACCTCGACTAGGAGAGTGGAGGTGATTGCTTGACGAAGTAGTGATCGTTGCCCTTCACATTCGAGAAGATGTTTGCAGGAAGGCGGCTTGCACCGAATACAGCACGTTGTCCAACAGGAATGTGTGCTGACTCTTCCCAGATCTTCTTCTCAATCGCTGCGATGAGAGCGATTTGATCCTTTTCCGTCACGGCTGCATCAAGAGCGGCAAGATCTGCGCTGTTTGATGAGGAGCCGGACCAGTTCTGCCATGCGCCACCCTTACCCCAATAGATATTGAGGAGTTGTGATGGAAGTGCGCCAGTTGCACCGGAGAATTGAACTTGGTATTCACCGGAGGTTTGACGAGCTCCACCGACAGCATCGGTCTGTGGCTCAGTAGTAACGACCATCTTCGAACCTAGCTTGCGCCAGTCAGCGGCGATGATGCTGATTGCATCAGCCCAACCTGGACGGTTGAAGACGGTGATTGTGATGGGGAATCCATCTGGGTATCCAGCCTCAGCAAGGAGCTTCTTCGCGCCAGCAAGGTTCTGCTTGGTGCGATCCGGGTTCTGGCACTTGTAGGCAGGGTGTCCTGGCCAGGTAAGTGCACAGCTTGCCTTGACGTCACCGAAGAATGCGATCTCACCCATTGCTTTGCGGTTGACTGCCATTGAGAGAGCTTGGCGAACCTTTGCGTCATGCCATGGCTGCTTCTTTGCGGTGAGACAGCTTGCTGCGGAGACAACTTTGTCCTTGCAACCTTCCATTTCGCGGAGGTTAAAGTCCAAGGTGAATGTTCCCTGAAGCTGTGTTGGCTGCCAGCGGAAGACCTTCTTGTCAGCGAGCTGGCCACGAGCGATAGCTGCAGGAAGATCGAATGCATAGTCGATTGTTCCCTGGCGCAACGCGATAACACGGGTCACTGGATCTGGAATTGCCAAATAGGTAACTTGCTTAACAGCTGGCTTCGCCCAGTAGTTTGGATTTGCTTCGATGACCATCTTGTCATCACCAAGCTTCCATTCCTTGATCTTGTAAGGGCCTGCGCTCAGCGGTGCTTCCCAGTACTTCGCATCAGATGCGAGTGCGCGTGGGTGCATCCAGAAGTAAATGCCTGCCATTGCATACGGCAAGTCGTTGAAGCGAGTCTTTGTCTTGATGACAATGGTTTTTGCGTCTGGCGCAGTGATGTCTTCGATTACAGCAAGTTGTGGCACAGGTGCCTTCTTGAGAAGTTCAAACATGAAGACTGCATCGTCAGCGACAACTTGGGTCTTGTTATCAGAGTACTTGATGTTCTTGAGGGTTAGCGTCCAGGTAAGTCCATCAGCTGATTGCTTTGCATCGCTGAGTAGATCCTTCTTTGGCTTTCCATCAGAAGCGATTCGCCACAACATTCCTGAGATCAGGAACTTTGAGATGTAATTCTGATTTGAAGTACGAAGGCTGTTTGAAGGATCAAGTGAAGTGACCTTTCCAACAGCTCCTACTGTAATTGCATCACAAGCAGCTGTTGCTGTCGGTGTGCTTAATTTACAGTTTGTTCCCGTCGCAGCTTTTGCAGCCGGTACGCCAATGAGAAGTGATCCCAAAAGCGAAGCCGATGCAAACGCGAGCACGACGTTTCGCATTTTCTTTGATGTCATTCTTAGTACCTTTCCGGAGGGCTAAGCACGTTCTTCAAGACCGAAATGGCCTTGATAGCGCAAAATGCTACTTACGCAATAGTGCGCTGGCAACGATTTTCTACTAAGGGAACCTTAGAATCCAAATCCCGGATTGGCGCAAAATAGCCCGCCATTTTCTAGGGCGTCAGCCAGTTATCTAGGGGTTACTAAGTAACAAATTGTAATATTTCGGCTTTACCGAATCCAACGTTCTCGCTGCACGAAGTTGCCCTCAGGTAACGTGCAGACGTGCGTACCTCACGTTTGATTTCGAGCGCTCGTTTCATGGCATTAAGCGAACGAAATTATCGAAATTATTTCTTTGGTACTGCAATTTCCAACTCAGGAAATTGGGCGCATCGTGTTGCGCAAGATTGGTTGATATTAAATCTCACCGATAGCGCACAATTACTCGGCGTTGTCGTAGCAGCCCAATTTCTCCCTGGATTCTTTTTTAGTTTGCATGCTGGAAAATTGGCGGACAAAGTCAATCCTCAAAAAGCATTGATTGCTTGCAATGTCTCTGCGGGCGTGATCGCTGCGGGACTCGCTGCGCTTGTCCTGTCAAACTCGGTACAAAGTTGGCAAGTTATTGCTGCTGCGTTCTTCTTAGGCGTAACGAACGCGATTGATGGACCAATTCGCCAAAGTTACTACGTCACCCTTGTTGGCGAAGCTAAGTTGCCGAGCGCACTAAGTTTAAACTCCGCAAATATAAATATTGGCCGCCTATTTGGACCAGCCCTCGCCGGAGCCCTCATCGATTCATTTGGTATTGGTCAGGCAATTCTTTTTAATTGTCTCAGCTACCTGCTTTGCGCGCTTTCGCTAATTTCAATTAAACCGAGCGACTATCGATATGTGCTTGAGCGCACAGATGGCGTACCAGTCTTACTTGGTGATGGCTTTAAATATGTTTTTTCGGATAAGCGACTCTTTTACTCCATATTCGCTGTTTCATTTCTTGCCATGTGGGGCCAAGACATGCAATTAACTTCAGCGTTGATGGCGAAGAACGTTTTCCAAGAAAGCGCCTCTGGGTTTGGGTTGATGGGATCGGCTATCGCAGCTGGCGCGATCTTGGGGGCCATCTCCTTCGCTCGTCACACAACGCTGCCATCTATTGAGTTACTTACTAAGCGCGCGTTTTATATGGCAGGCATCTGGTTCTGTGCATCATTGGCACCGACCTATTGGTTGTATTTGATTGCGCTCTTCGGCTGCGGGTACTTCTCGATGGGGGTGAATATCTCTGGCAATGGCGGGATTCGAACTTATGCTGCACCAGATTTTTATGGAAGAGCGTGGGGTATCTACATATTCACATGGCAATCAATGATTGCAATCGGAGGTATCGCACTTGGCTTTTTGGCAGAAGCGCTCGCACCACGAGGTGCAATTGCTTTCGGCGCGTGCATGGCGATTGGCATGACTGTCTTCTTGCGCGTCAGATTTCGCACTCCCGAATAAATGTTAAAAAGTGAGCCGGTTCGTAGACAGTCAATCTGCCCAGTGCTTGAATAGCGAAATGGCCTCTACCGACTCTCCTAATGCACATCTAACTCCTCGCGAAACCACCTGGCGCGAGCCAATGAGCGCGCTCCGCTGCGGAGTAGCACAACGTGAATTCACCCCTCCAGTCGGCATCATGTCTGGCATTTGGGGCGCTGCAAAAAAATTCAAATCTGAATCGATTCACATCGGACTCTTTCTTACCGCGGTTGCGCGCGAAGATAAGAGCGGTGCGAAGAGTTTTATCGTAGGCATCGACTTGTGTGTGCTCGGATGCGTTGAGTGTGCACACGATCTCCTCGACAGAATTGCCGCTGGCGTTGGCGTGGACCGTGACCAGATTCTTTTTGCCTCTAGCCACACGCACGCAGTGCCGCTTCCGTGTATTCATCGCTCGACAAAAGAAGGTTCAGAACTCATTCCAGCTTTTCGAGAAAACATCATCACCAAGAGCATCGAAGCCTGCAAAGAAGCAGCATCAAATATTGAAGATGTGGACATCACCTGGGGCTACGGTCATTGCGATTTAGCGGTCAATCGTGATTTGCCCTGCGGTTCACACGAGGTAGTGGCATTTAACCCCGACATAATCGCTGATGACACTTTGACTATTGGACGTATCTCTAATCGAGCTGGAAAAGTCATTGGCACGATTGCAAACTATGCCTGCCACCCGACAACCCTTGCGTGGGAGAACATGGCGGTATCGCCTGATTACATCGGCATGGCTCGCATCATGGTCGAAAAAGCAACAGGCGCTCCGATGATGTTTTTACAAGGTGCCTCTGGTGAACTTTCACCACGCAATCAATACAGCGGCGATACGGCTCTGGCAGACAAGAATGGCACGATGCTTGGCCATGCAATTCTCTCAACGCTCGCATCAATGCAATCACCTGGTCACGGCCTGCGTTGGAATGGAATTGTTGAGTCCGGCGCTCTGCTGGGTGAGTGGCATGAAATGGCTATGCGTGGCTCTGATGTCTGTCACGAAGAGCGTATTAATGCAAAGGTCCGCGTGAAGGAGTTGAAGTCTATTGACCAACTTCGTGAAGAGTGGTCTGGAATAGATGCTGGCGCTCTTGAGGAACGTATCTCGCGAGCAGAGCGTTTGCGCATAGGTTATGAATCAAATGCAGAAGTCGATCATCCGGTCTGGGTCTGGCAGTGGGGTGAGGCGCTCTTTGTGGCACAACCTGGCGAGGCATATTCGTTTATTCAAACCGAGCTGCGTCGACGAAATCCAGGAAAAGTCATCTTCGTCATGAACCTCACTAATGCGCCAGGTCTTTTCTATCTTCCCATCAAGAGCGCATATAACGTTCCCGCATATCAGGCATGGCAAACGCTCTTGGCTGCCGGCTCTTTGGATTCTGTAATCGATGCCGCAGATAACGCAATCAAGAGAATCACAGGTGGAAAATAATGGCTCGTCCTGATCTACAACCGCCAAAGGCGAAATCAGTTCACGCTCCATTTTCAGCGGCACTCACTGCCGGCATGGCGCAACGAACAATTAATCCACCCGTTGGAATTCGCGCAGCGAGCTGGGGAGCGGCAAAGATTCATGTTGCTACTGGACTGCATAACAACATCACGACGACAGCGATGGCAGTAAAAGATCACAGTGGAGAATTTCAATACTTAGTCACTGTTGATTGGGGTTGGTGGCAAGGGAAAGCCGATGACCTATCGGTGCGCGGAGTTGTTATCAAGGAATTGGGAATCGAAGAGAATCAGCTACAACTTCACCTGACGCACACACACGCAGGGCCTTCAACAGCAACAGATGTTGCACACCTCGAAGGTGGCGAATTGGTCGCGGATTATCACAAATTTGCAACTAACGAAATTATTGCAGCGTGCAAAGAGGCGGCGAGTAGTGCGATTGATGCGACGCTCACATGGTCATATGGCAAGTGCGATTTGGCAATCAATCGTGAGTTGCCATGTGGGGAGATCGACATTGTTGGTTTCAATCCAGGAGAGCCTGCCGATGACACACTCACTGTTGGCCGGTTATGCGACAATGCCGGGAAAATTATTGGAACGGTCGTCAACTACGCATGTCATCCAACAACACTTGCATGGAAGAACAGCAAGGTCTCACCGGATTTCGTTGGTGAAGCCCGCGATATCGTGCAAGCAAAGACCGGTGCACCCATGCTCTTTCTTCAAGGTGCATCTGGAGATCTTGCACCTAGAGATGGAAACTCGGGCGATACTGAAGTAGCAGATAAAAATGGCCGAATCCTTGGCTATGCCACGTTGGCAACGTTGGAGAAGATGATTACCTCAGGAAAGAAGATGCGCTTTCTCGAGGCAGTTGAATCAGGTGCGCTACTTGGCGACTGGGAAGAGATCGACAATGTCGCTCCACGCATTACCAATGCCACTCGGTTAGATATCGAAGTGCCGTTGCAAAAGCTCCCTACCATCGAAGATCTCCGTGAGCGATGGAAAGATGTTGATGAGGGGGCTCGGGAAACGCGAATTAATCGCGCGATGAAGTTGCGTGCTGGTTATGTTTTAGAAGGTGGCCGGGCAACACATCCAGTATGGATTTGGCAGTGGGGCGATGCGATTATTGTTGGTCAGCCAGGTGAGGCGTACTCCTACTTCCAGATGGAGTTACGCCGCCGCCATCCCGATAAAGTGATTTTCGTTCTTAACTGCACAAATGGACCGGGCTATATGTATTTGCCAACCCCTGAGGCGTACAAGCGCCTTCGCTACCAAGCGTGGCAGACGTTATTGCAGGAAGGCGCGCTCGAGTTGATTACTGATGAGGTGTCTGCTGCGATTGCTCGGTTACCCAGAATCTCTCGGTAATGAGCGCACGACCACAGATTGATAATTCTCCTTCCTCACTCACGCGAGTAAACCTTGGCGTTGCTCAGGCTGATATCACTCCTCCGGTGGGTATTTCAGCGAACCCTTGGGGCAAGAGCACCTCTGCACGCTCTACTGGAGTACATAGACCGCTCACGGCAACCGCGATGGCGCTGCAAAACTCTGTGGGAAAGATGCAATTCATTGTGGGCCTGGATATCGGATGGATAGGGTGCCACGAGTGTGATGTTGTGAAATTTCGTGGCCGAGTGACAAAAGAATTGGGCATTGATCTTGATGATCTCTTAGTTAATTTGAGTCAGACCCACAAAGGGCCACCGTTCTGTGTCCATGAAGCGCTCCGCGAAGGTAAAGAGTTGGTCCCAGGGTTCATCGAGAAAACTATCGTCACCGTTATAGATATTTGTCGTACAGCAGAGAGCTCGCTGCACGAAGTGAACATCTCATGGAGTTATGGAAAATGTGACCTCGGCAAGGTACGCGATCTACCTATTGGCGACCAGGTTGTGGTGGGTTTTAATCCAGCGCTAGAGCCCGATGACACGCTCGTGGTAGGTCGCGTGACAGATCTTTCGGGAAGTAACGTTGCAACATTTGTTAATTATGGATGTCATCCCACTTCAGTCGGTTGGGGTAGCGATTTGATTAGTCCAGATTATGTTGGCAGGGCGCGCGAGCTAGTTGAGAGCGCAACCGGAGCACCGATGCTCTTTTTACTGGGCGCATGCGGGAATGTGGCACCGAAAATCCAATATTCAGCTGATATTGCTGTGGCAGATAAGAATGGCGAAATGTTGGGCTATGCAACTCTAGCGACGCTTGCGGGGATGTTGCCGCCAGCAACGGAATATAGATTCAATGAAGTTATCGCATCGGGTACCGCACTAGGTGACTGGATGACTGTTCCAGTTGAAGCGAACTCCACGCTAAAAATCAAGAAAATTCTAGCGAAGTTAAAACATAAAGAGCTCCTTAGTGAAGATCAGATGCGTGAGCGTTGGGCGCCAGTCACGGCGAGCGAAGTTTTCTTAACTTTCAGAATTCGCAAGCAGCTGGAGATGCGGCTTGACTACGTGCAGCCAGATGGAACCGTGCTTCACCCACTCTGGTTCTGGCGCCTTGGAGACGCAGTTGTTGTTGCGCATTGTGGGGAGGCTTACTTTGAGATGGCTCGAGAGTTGCGTCGGCGAAACCCTGGAATGATGTTGCTCTTTCTCGATATGACCAATGGACCCGGATACGTCTATGTGCCCAACCGTAAGGCGTATGAACAGAACACCTATCAATCACAGCAAAGCTTGCTTGCTCCAGGTGGATTTGAAGAGATGCTAGAAATCATCGACCGCGAACTCAAAACGTTCTGAGAGAAGCTAGCTTGGGTTCTCCGGGAACTCATCTGTCGAGGCATAGGCAGGACCTAGCACCGCGACTACATCGCCAACTCCTACGCGCGGGAAACCGCGCATCACTCCGATGACGCCAGATTGCTTTGCTTTGATTTCTGTTGCTGGAGTATCGGGATGATCCATATCGTGAATGAGTCCGATGACCTCTCCTTCGGTTACTGCATCACCGCAACCTTTTACATTCTCGTACAGCCCAGCGCGTGTGGCTGAGTGATAGGAACGCGAACCGCGCAGGTCGAGAAAGAGCGGCGCTGATAGGCCAAGTTCTTCACGAGTTTTTGTTGCACCTTTGATGACCTTGAAATAGCGAAGGCCATTGCGAAGGCCATCCTTTGCGACGGTAGTGCTCTCAAATGTCGCAACACCAGAGCCGCCGAGTTCGGTCGTGACTAGTTCTTTACCAAGGCGCTCAACTAAGCCAGGCAATAGCGTTGTCGGATCTGTTCCTGGTTGCTCGGGAAAGACCATATGGTGAGAGGTGTTATAGCTCTTCATGCTGTTAATCATTTTCTTGCGTTGATTGACATCGTTAGACCAGACCATGTGTGAGCACGGAATGAAGTGATGGCCACGTCCACCGCTATGGAGCTCGAAGACTGCATCTACTTGTGGGAAAAGCTCCGTACTTAAGTAGTACGCGAGCTTGCCATGTACCGCACCATTCTCATTGCCCGGGAAGATGCGATTGAAATTGGTTCCATCGGGCCAGAGTCTGGTGCCAGCTTTTGCTGCAGGTTGAGAAAGACACGGGATGATGATGATGCGACCTGTAACCTCATTGATATCGAGGTTATTTGCGAGATCTCGCGCCGCGAACTGACCTTCGTACTCATCACCGTGATTTCCCGCGAGGACGAGAACTGTCGGGCCAGCGCCATTCTTATATTTGATGATTGGCACCATATACGTTGCCCAGCCGCTGTGATTTGTCGAGTCACCGATAGTCAGATAGCCGGTGGACTTACCTTCTGATTCGAGATCAATGGAACAAGAGACCGTAGTGCTCATGAGTTCGCCTCCGAATCTTCTAGCTCTTGGAGAGAATTCCATTTCTTACCTACTACGCAGACGCAATCACCTGTGACAACGGGAGGAAAGCCTCGGATCACACCAACAACTCCATCAGAGGCAGTGCGCACGGGAACTGGTGGCACATCAGGATGATCGACATCGTGAATCTGTCCTACGACATCACCCTTTTTTACCTCGGCGCCGAGCGCAACAAGATTCTCATAGATGCCAGCTCGCGGAGCGTTGATGAATTTATCTCCGGCACGGAAATCAATAATAGCAATCGGTCCACGTTTCATCTCTTCACGCGTGCGCACCGCTCCTTTGAGAACCCCGAAGGCGCGCAGGAAATTCTCGAGTCCTTCTTTAATGATTCGAATACTTTGCGGCGTGGTAATTCCGGCGCCGCCAAATTCACCAGTGGAGACAGATTTTCCTTGAGCCTCAGCATTGCGGTTAAGGAGCGAGTAAGGATCTGTATTTGGTTGTTCGCCGCCAACCATATGCACCTCGGTATTCCACGCGAGCATATTCTTAATTAGTTTCCCGCGCTGAGCTTTATCCTTGACCCACGTCATATTTGAACTTGGGATGAAATACATACTTCGACCACCTGAATGCATATCCAAAACACCATCGCATTGTGGGAAGAGCTCAGAACTTAAGAAGTGCGCGAGCTTGCCGTGGATCGCGCCATTTTCATTTCCCGGGAATACGCGGTTGAAATTCGCACCATCGTTCCAGAGACGATTTCCATTTCGTGACGCCTCCATCGAGATACACGGAATGATAATTACTCGACCCGTAACATCTTCCACTTTTAATGTACGAGAGAGCGATGCAGCGGCAATCTGACCTTCGTATTCATCGCCATGCGTTCCGCCAACAACTAGTACCGTGGGACCAGTTCCGTTTTTGATAGAAATGATGGGGACGTGATGGCTCGCCCAGCCGCTGTGATTGGTGGAATCGCCGACAACCAGATAGCCGGTGTTTTTGCCCTGTTTGTCGATTTCAAAGGAGATGGAAACGGTTGCAGACACCCCTCCACTATAGGTGGCTTCGAAAACTAGGGAAAGGTTCCTCAATAACTTTTATGTAAAGAACGAATAATGTTCGGATAGGGCGCATTATTGGTTGTCCCGACGACAGTTTTCCCATTCAATTGAGGAAATGTTTGGGAGTTGCCTGCAAATTTCTGACTCCTAGGCACGAGCTACTAGAGAAATAGGTAATCAATGAAACTACGCTCAATCACCAAGAAGAAAGTTATTGGCTCCGCAGTAGCGGCCGCCATGGTTTTCTCACTTGGTAGCACTATCGCACCAGCTCAAGCTGCGAAGAATGAGTTAGTCGTGGGATCCACACAAGGAATTCCTCAGCTCAACCCAATCATTCGTACATTTGCATTCGAAGAGACTCTGTTTCCACTTCTATGGTCAAGCTTGACCACATGGAAGCCAGATGGCTCAGTCGGACCGCAACTTGCCAAGTCTTGGAAGGCAAATAAGGCCGCAACTACCTGGACGTTTACCCTAGTCAAGGGCGCAAAGTTCTCAGACGGCAGCGCACTTGATGCAAAAGCGGTCAAAGCAGTTTTCGACTACGCAATAGATGAAAAGACTGTCACTCAAGAGCGCAATAAGATCAAGTCCATTACAAATGTGAAAGCCTCTGGCGATAACGTTATCTTCACACTCTCGGACCCAAATGCTCTCTTCCCTGAAGCCATTGCCTGGATTAAGATGATTAAGGTTAGCGAAGTGGCTAACTTCAATAAGAAGCCTTCTTCTTCTGGACCATACAAAGTCTCGGCATTCAGTCCAAATGAGTCACTCACTATGGTTGCCAATCCAAACTATTTCGGAAAGAAAGCAGCTGTCAAGACCATCAAGTTCGTCAAGGCTGCAGATCCAACAGCTGCAGTGACATCACTTCGTTCTGGTGACATTGATGTTATGTATCAGCTACCACTAGCTGATGCAGCTCCACTCCAAAAGGACAAGAAGCTGCAACTCGTCAAGGCTAAGGTCTCGAGCGTCTCAGTAACCTGGGAATATGACTTGACTTCAGCGCCGTTCAATAACATCAAGGCTCGCCAAGCAGTTGCATATGCAACTGATCGTGCGAAGATCCTGAAGTCTGCCTACTACGGATTTGGGCAGGTTACCTCCTACAACACGATCGTTCCCGATAAGTCGCCATGGAACTGTGGTACTGCAGGCGGGCTAACCAAGTACAACTTTGACCTCCAAAAAGCAAAAGCGCTTTTTGCTGAGGCAGGCATAACCTCCTTTACCTGGTGGGGCGTTTCTGGAGCACTTCCAGAGTTCGACGCTATGGGGCAAGTTCTTCAAGCGGACCTCAAGACCATTGGTATCGACATGAAGATTGAGAACAATGAGGTTGGTACATGGGCAGGCAAGTTCTACCCAGCAGGAAAGACCTACCCAGGTCTTCTTCTTCCAAACTATCAATCAGTGCCAGGTGAGCCAGGATTCTCGATGAACTTCCTTCTTTCAGGACGCGCAGAGAGCAACTGGAATAACAAGGCCTACGATGATCAGTACACCAAGGCGATCGGAACTCTTGATGCCAAGAAGCGTAAAGCTGAATGGTGCAAGGCTCTCAAGATGGAAAATGAGGAACTTCCACTCATCACTCCATTCGTATTCGATGTTCTCCACGCAGCACGTGCGAACGTAAAGGGCGCATGGGTTGAGGGTGGCGGACAAATGCACCTCGAAGACGTCAAAATCTCCTAAGTCTGACTCATTAAATAGCGAAGGAGTTACGATCTATTCATGTTGCGGTATTTGATACGTCGAGCAATATCCAGCCTGGCTGTTCTTGTGATCAGCGTGCTTTTGATATTCCTCACTATTCGAATACTTCCGGGTGATCCAGTATTGGCAAAACTTGGTGCCGCAACAGAAGTAACTCCAGAAGCTCTCGCACTAATGCGGAAAGAAGCGGGTCTAGATCGCCCGCTTCTTTCTCAACTGGCAACTTGGGTAGCGAATGCACTACAAGGTGACCTGGGAACTTCCTACTTTTCTCAATTTAAAGTTACAGAACTTGTAGCGATTCGATTGCCAGTCACATTCGAGTTAACTTTTTTTATAATTCTTTTCGCTGTTATTTTTTCTCTTATTCTTGCTCCACTTTCAGTTCGTAAACCAGGCGGTGCACTTGATCGTGGTATTGGATATTTCACTTCCATTGGACTTTCTGTGCCAGGTTTTGTTATTGGAATAGTTTTAATCTTGCTGTTGTCATTAAGGTTCCAAATTCTTCCCTCACGAGGATTTACGCCACTTAATGAGAGCATCGCGGAAAATCTCCAACTTATGATTCTTCCCTCAATTACTGGAGGTTTGACCGCAACTCCATATCTTGTTCGATATTTGCGAGCTTCTATGTTGGAGATTAAGCAATCTCCTTTTGTTCGCACCGCAGAAGGTAAAGGCTTGTCTAATTCACGAATCATGTTTCGGCACATTCTGCCTAATTCCCTCGTACCTGCGCTGACAATGTTGGGATTGATTGTTGGTTACACGTTGAGTGGTGTTGTAGTTATTGAATATATGTTCGGTCTTCCGGGAATCGGATCACTAGCAATCGAAAGCGCGTTCAAGCGAGATTACGCCGTGATTCAAGGGGTGGCGCTTACAATAATTACATTGTTTATTGTGACCACTTTTCTATTCGATCTTCTTTGTGGGTTGGTAGATCCTCGTTTAAGAATGAATAAGGAGAAGAAACTTGAAGTCTAAATTTTCCTTCAGTGGTTTCTCCATAGTACTTATCATGGGACTGTGCCTGCTCTGTCCTTGGATAGCGCCATACGACCCATACGAGATTGGCGCATCGGAAGCCTTTCTTGGCCCAAGTAAAGCTAACTGGATGGGTACCGACGATTTAGGCCGAGACTTACTATCTCGAATTCTTTACGGTGGAAGAATCACAATTTTGGTAGCGATAGCTGCAACGATTATTGCTTTATTCATAGGTACAGCTTGGGGACTGGCTGCTGGCGTAAGGCGTGGCTGGTTGGACGAAGTTCTGATGCGTACTGCAGATGCCACCATGGCAATTCCTCAGATTCTCTTTGGGTTAGTTTGTATTTCTGCCGTAGGCGCAAGTGTAATTTCGTTGCCAATTGTTGTCGGCGTGCTACTTGCACCGACAACTGCCCGAATGGCCCGATCTGCAGTGGTAACCGAACTGTCGTCCCAATACGTGGTTGCAGCTCAGGCATCAGGATTTACCAGAACTCGCTTAATCTGGTCGGAAGTTATGCCAAATATCGCACCGCAACTTCTGGTTCAACTAAGCATCAATGCAGCCGCAGCGGTAATGCTTGAAGCAACATTGAGCTTCATTGGGTTGGGTATTCAACCGCCAAATGCATCCTGGGGAACACTTATGCTTCAAGGCTACGCAAAAATTTGGAACACATATTGGTTCGTGACTTTCCCTGCGCTTGCGGTAACCATCACAATCCTTGCGTTCAATGCGTATGGCGAGCGAATCAGAAAAAATCTTGATTCACGAAAGTCGACAGTCAATGAGTAACGTTATCGATGTTCGAAATCTCACCCTCACAGTTCCAACTTCAAAAGGGCGAGCTCCCGTTATTGAGAATTTAAGTTTTGCTATTGAACAAGGCGAGAAGTTAGGGCTAGTTGGTGAATCTGGTAGTGGTAAATCATTGACGGCGTATTCTCTTATGCGTCTGATAAAGGAACCAGTTCGCATCGAATCAGGTGCGATATACATCAATGGTGTGGATGTGATGAAACTTAGTGAAAGCGAATTTCGGAAGTATCGTGGCAGTGAGATTGCGATGATTTATCAAGATCCAATGTCTGCTTTAAACCCCATCATGAAGATTGGGGATCAAATAGTCGAGAGCATTTTGTTACACAAGAAAATTTCCAAAAAAGAAGCGCTAAAGCTAGCGGTAGGCCTTTTGGAGAGCGTAGGCATTCCAGAGCCTGAGGAGCGAGTGAATTCATATCCATTTGAGATGTCGGGCGGTATGTTGCAAAGAGTGGTCATTGCCATTGCTTTGAGTGGCGAGCCAAAGGTGCTCATAGCTGACGAGGCGACGACAGCTCTTGACGTGACGACTCAAGAACGAGTCTTAACCCTACTAAATCGTCTTGCGCAAGAGCGAAATCTATCTGTCTTACTCATTACGCACGATCTTGGAGTCGCCGCACAGTTCTCCGACCGAATTAACGTTATGTATGGCGGCAGACTGGTGGAACAAGGTCGAACAAAGGAAGTTTTCACTGCCCCGCAACATCCCTACACTCGCGCTCTCTTGGATTCTCGATGTGACTACACGGTAGACGTGAATAAACCAATCAGATCAATCGCTGGCCAACCGCCGCGTCCAGATAACCGACCAAGTGGTTGTGTTTTCGCACCGCGATGTGAGCTAGCCATTGGCGCCTGCAGTGACACGGTTCCTGAGCTGCGCAACGTCATTGGAAGAGAAGTTGCGTGTATTCGAATAGACGAATTGAAATCGGTGAGTAGTTGATGACCACGATGATTATTGATGTGAAGAACCTTTCGCGAGCGTTTAGAGGTTCAGGAGGGGCTGTCTTAGCCCTAGATTCAATCTCACTTTCCTTGCAGGAGGGCAAGACGTTAGCTGTCGTCGGGGAGTCCGGAAGTGGTAAAACCACTGCAGCACGATTGATCCTAGGCTTAGATAAACCAAGTGCAGGCTCAATAAACGTATTAGGTCAAGAAATTACAAATTTCGGGCCAAGCCAAATGCGCCCTCTTCGGCGTGAAATCCAAGTTGTCCAACAAGATCCCTTTAGCCAGTTGAATCGACGCCATACAGTGCGACGAATTATCGAAGGACCGATGCTCGCGTTCAAAGTGGGAGATAAGAAGTCTCGCGAGCAGAGAGTTATTGAGCTTATTGAAGCGGTCGGCTTGCAGCGAGAACACCTTTCGCGCAAACCACATGAACTTTCAGGAGGTCAATGTCAGCGAGTTGCCATCGCAAGAGCGTTGGCACTTGATCCAAAGATTCTCATCTTAGATGAGGCAGTCTCCGCTCTTGACGTTTCAGTTCGAGCGCAAGTTCTTAATCTTCTGAAGAATCTGCAGAAAGATCGAGGCCTCACCTATCTGTTTATCACCCACGATCTAGGCGTTGCTCATTACATGGCAGATGAGATTGTTGTGATGTTTCGAGGTCGAATTGTCGAACGTGGCACCCGCGAAGAGGTATTTCAGGCCCCTCGCCACCATTACACAGCAGGTCTGCTTGCTTCGGTTCCAGTAGCGGATTTTTCTGCCAGCAAAGTAGGAAACGGGGTTACTGAGGATGTCATCGCTCAGGCAACTCCCGTTAAAACTGATGCATGTGCATATCGTTCACGATGCGAAGTAGGTAAAGATAAAAAGGATTGTGCCGACAAAGCTTTAACGGAAACAATGGGGAGCGCATCGCATGGATGGATTTGCCACTTCCCAATCGAGAGATAGGTGGTCGTGCTGATGAATAGAGAAGTTGCGGTGGTTACTGGTGCTGGTTCAGGTATCGGGCATGCTATTGCGCTGCGGTTGGCTAAAGATTATGCGCTCATTAATATCGATGTAAATGGCGAAAACTTAGCCAAAGTTGAGCGAGAGATTCTGGCAAGTGGCGGAGAAGTCCAGTCGATTGTTGGAGATGTCTCTGAGCGAGACACTCACATCAAAGCACGAGAGTTAGCTTCGGCCAAAGGAACCTTGACTGCTTGGGTCAATTGCGCAGGTTGGACACGAGGGGCTGCGCTTCACGATTTTCCAAACGACTCGAAAGTTTTCGAGGAGTTGATGGGGACAAATCAGAACGGAACTTTTTGGGGATGCGCGGAGGCCGTGCACTATTTTGTTAACCATAAGGTAAAAGGTGCGATTGTTAACATTTCCTCAGTCCACGGCAGAAGAGCGTGGCGAGATCACGCTGTCTATGAAATGACCAAAGGTGCAGTGGATGCGCTGACTCGAAATGTGGCTGTGACTTACGGTCCCTACGGAATTCGTTGTAATGCGGTTGCACCAGGTGCGGTGATGACTCCAGCGCTAGCGCAAAGTTTTGTTGATGCACCAAACCCGCAAGAGCGACGCGAGTCTCTTGAGCTATTGACGCCTCTGAAGCGCATCGCAAATGCTTCTGAGATTGCAGAAGTGGTTAGTTTCTTACTTTCAGAGAAAGCTTCTTATGTTTCAGGTCAAAGTTTGGCCGTTGAAGGTGCATGGACATCAGCGCTAGGCGTGGGCGACCTTGATCCGACTCTGGCTGATAGTTACGGATTAGACCCCAAGACCGGGCTACCACGAAACTAGTTGCATGCGTGATCCATTTATCTCTAGGGCGCAAGGCCATTTCGGCCGCGTGTATCAATGGGAAGGTCATGAAGTATTAGAGTTAAATTCACATCAATTATGCGTCAAGATTAGTGTGACTCGAGGCGCCGAGATTTTTGAAATTCGAGACAAGAGAAAGAACATAGATTTACTGTGGCACAATCATGAAGACATTGTTCGCAATCGACCTCATATCTCGAGTAGAAATTCCGAGTTTGGAAATTTTCTAGAGCATTTCTCGGGAGGCTGGCAGGAAGTTCTACCTGCCGCCCAATACCCAGTGGAGTACAAAGGCGTAAAAGTTGGTGGGCACGGCGAAGCCGCACTTCTCTCCTGGAGCTACGAGGTTGTATCTGATCAAGTAGACGAGCTCAAAATTAAATTCTGGGTTGACTTAAGACTTTTTCCATTACGACTTACCCGAATAATGACGCTTCGTGATGAAAATCTTCGCTTCGATGAAGAGGTTGAGAATCTCGGTTCGGTCGCTATTGAATTTCAATGGGGGCAACATCTGGTTTTAGGCGGACCAATTGCTGAGCCGGGCGCAGAGTTGAAAGTGGGCACTGGAGAGCGATTGAGCGTTCCTCACTATCCGAGCCCTACCTATCGTTTTGAAGTAGATCAAGTTGGTGCGTGGCCTAACGTGCGAACCACATCCGGTGCTGTAGAGGATGTTCGAAAACTGCCTGCGAATGACGGCAGCGACGGCCACGTCATTCTTGGCCCCATGACGCATGCTGATGTTGCACTCGCAAATAAGAACGTCGGATTAGAGGCGCGGATGCGTTGGAGTAAGGAGAGCTTTCCGTATTGCTGGATATGGATGGTGTGGGGCGGAATAAAGCAATATCCGTTATGGGGAGCGCATCGCCTGGTGACTATCGAACCATTCTCGTCACCTGTGATTTCCTTAACGGAGGCAATTGCTAACGGCACAGCCTTAGTAGCCAAACCTGGGGGTATCGTCTCCTCGTGGGTGGAATTCACTGTGACCGAAATCTGATGGGGAGATAGCTGTGAAAATAACGAAAATCTCAACAACCGTCGTGAATGCAGCGCTTCGCAACTGGGTCATCGTTCGAGTAGATACCGACGAACCAGGTTTGTACGGTCTTGGCGAAGCAACCGTTGAATTCCAAACCGAAGCTGTTGTTGGAGCCGTTAAATCTGTCGCACCTCTCATCATCGGCCGCGATCCGTTGGAGATTGAGCGGAACTGGCAGATCATCTATCGCCACCCTTTCTTTAAAGGTGGCGTCGTGTCGATGTCTGCACTAAGCGGCATTGATCAAGCGCTCTGGGACATTCACGCAAAGAACATGGGAGTGCCGCTCTGGCGTGCACTCGGTGGATTAGCTCGTGATCGAGTTCGACTTTACGACCACCTCGGTGGCGGAAATTCAGAAGCGGTTTATGACTCCGATACCGCTAAGTCCTTTGCTGACAAGATGCTCGAGAGTAAAGAGCTTGGCTTCACGGCTGTAAAAATTCTTGCAGTACCGCAAGCAGCCCCCTTGGAAGGTGCGAAGAAGTTAAAGCACGCGGATACCTTGATGCGCGCTGCGCGCGAGGCAGGTGGCGACGACATCGACATCATGGTTGATTTTCATGGCCGAACTTCTGCTGCAATGGCTATCCAGTTCGCAGAGGTGCTTGCACCGTACCGCCCCTTCTTCCTCGAAGAGGTTGTGCAACCTGAGCAGTACGAAGCAATGAAGCGCGTCAAAGAGAAAGTATCAATCCCGCTTGCCGCAGGAGAGCGGCTCTACACACAACAAGAATTCTTGCCCTTCCTCAAGTCAGGTGTCTTTGAAGTGGCTCAACCTGATGTTTGTCACGCCGGAGGAATTACTGGCCTTCGGAAGATTGCCGCGCTATGCGATGCATTTGGCGTAGTTATGGCGCCACATAACCCACTAGGGCCAATCGCGACGATGGTGAATGTGCATCTCGGATTGGTTACGCCCAACTTCCTCATCCAAGAGGTGATGCGTGCCGATGTGCCTTGGCGTAAAGAGGTCGTCGAAGGCACACCAGATATCGTCGATGGTCACATACTTCCACCATCAAGTGTCGGAATTGGCGCAACAATCAACGACGCTGCAGCTGCGAAACATCCATTCAAACAAGATGCGCCCACACAGTGGTTCCATAGCGATGGATCAGTTGCTGACTGGTAAGCCTTCTTTTGTAGGACCGTTGATTTTCCACATGTAGTAGCTTCCAAGTGCGATCGGAATCAAAGCGCCATATCCGACCACATAACCGAAGTTGTCAAAGACGATGGCAAGAATAAAAGGCGCGAATCCGAATGAGAACGACGTTCCCATCATGTAGCGAGAAATTCTCAGGTCGGCATGTTCAAATCCTTCCGAAACTCGGAAAGCTCCCAAACCAAAAAGTGGCGCGATTCCAACAGCTGCAACCGTTAAGCCCACCATAGTTATGTAGGGATCGTCGAATAAACAGACAATCGCAGCACCTGACATGATTGCAGCAACAGCCAAACGTATTACTACCGCAGGATTTGGTTGGAGGTACGCAAAAGAAAGTCGGGACGCTGCGATTCCGTAGCTAAGAATTGCAGATCCAAGCGCCCCGAGCGCAATCGGCGCATCACGGCTAACTAACAAATCGAGGGCCCAGAAACCAATACCCACCTCAAGAATGCAATTGGTGACACCGAAAGCAACGATTTTAGTTTGAACCGCCTTACTGACCATCGTGGTGGAATGGCGATGGGTGCTCTCTGGAACTATGAACTTCACTTTCCATACTCGCATCAGCGAAATCGGCGTGAGAATTAATGCGCCAAGGATGATAGGAAGGCGCCAACCGCGATCGACGTGCAACGACGCACTGATGAGCAAGATGGCAGTTGCGCCAACAACCGCTTGGATGCCAGTTTGCATCATCATCCGTCGCATCGACGGCGCGCTATCGTGCGAGATCTGCGCCAAACTGATCGCATTCACAATTGTTTGTGAGAAGGCGGCAACGCCAACAGCGGGGACGGTAATGAGAATTGTTGGCGCAGTAACAAGCGCCATAACTCCGATAAACATCAGAAGTAACATCGTCCGAACGACCCAGTCGCGGCCAAACTTATTGATCAAGGGAACAGTGAGACGAGCGCCTAATGTGGCGCTTATTCCGACAGCGATATTATGTGTTCCTGCGAGAGTGCGACTGATGTCGAGATCGAGTCTCAAAAGTGGAATGGCAGCGCCTGCGGACCAGAGTAGATACGAGCCAATTGCCGCCATAATTAAGAGCGAACGGAAGGTATCAGACTCAGTCTTTGAGGGATTTTCGTTCTGCTCGCTTTTCACTCGCGTTACTTTATTACGATAGATATTGGGGTACCTAGAATATTTTGGGCAATCCTTGATACTTCTCGAATTCGTTCTTCTTTTCGCATCGCGGAATAGTCATGCTCCACTGCGAACTTCGAAGAATCTCGAAAATCCAAAGTAAGAATTCCGTCGGAGAACTCTGCGAGGCGTCCATCAAAGAAAGCAAGCCAGAGAATTCTGTCGATGCGCAGCAGCTCGTCAAGAACTTCATTCCATCGTCTTTTGATTTCCTCGAGCGTCATTTAATACACGCCCGCGAGCTCATACTTAAGCCAAGAAGGAGTAGATGATGGCAATTGCTGAAATGACGAGCGCGACTATGAACCCCGGACCTTTTTGAAGTTTGAGATTAATTGGCTTACTCAATGTTGCCAACAGTAAAAGCGCACCGACGATAATCGCAAAGCCCCCTGCATTGAAATCTATATAGCGCCAGTTGATGAGACCAACAGCGAGCGAGGTATAGGCAATGAGTCGGATATTCGTCATGTCAGCAATTTACCAAATGGTCCATCCACCATCTACTACCAACGCTTGACCAGTGATAAATGATGAACCAGGAGCGGCGAGAAAGAGCAAAGCGGTGCGCAATTCTCGATCAGTGCCAATCCGGCCCATCGGTGTTGCTTGAGAAACGGCATCTAGAAGTGGTCCGGGGGAGAAGTACTGGCGATTTACTGGGCTGTCGAAGCTGCCGGGACAGAGCGCATTAACCGTGACGCCTGACTTCGCAACTTGAGCGGCAAGAAACTTAGTCAAACCGATAAGAGCATGTTTGCTCGTGAAGTAGGAGGGCATATGTACGCCAAGGCCCGGATAGCGACTCTCGTCTCCTGCGACCACTCCATATATAGAGGAGATGTTGATGATTCTTCCCCAATTATTCTCGATCATTCCTGGTAGGAGGAGTTGCGAGAGCCAGAACGGCGCTTCGACGTTAAGGGTCATGATGCGCTTCCAGTCGAGTGATTGCTCTTCCCACCAGGGCGCGCGGTGGGCAAGCCCCGAGCTATTGACCAAAATATCGATATGTCCAACACGTTGCGCCAATGCACGAACATCCTCATAGTCCGTAACATCACAACGCTGTGCGGAAATTTTCGGGTATGTTCCACGCAATTGCTCAACCACGGTATCGAGAAACTCTTTCCTTCGGCTAGCAATAATCACTTCTGCACCTGCATCTAAGAGCGCCTCGGTGAATTGTCGCCCTAATCCATCGCCACCACCTGTGACGAGCGCGCGCTTACCTGAAAGTTCGAAATCAGTGAGATTTACGTGATTGGTCATGCCTGTGACGGTAGCAGGTTCACAGATTAAGCAGAAGTAGGAGCGAATTCACCTGACTGTGCGAGCTGCTGCTTTTGGCGCTCTGGTCTCTCCTGTTTATCTGGCTTCTCGAATTTACCTGGCTTCTCTTGCTTGCTTCGTGGATTCGGTTGCGGCTGGCCAGGCTGATTAGGTTGGCCAGGTTGAATCTGACGCTTGCCATTTTTCGCCAGAGTTGGATCAATTGGCTTAATTGGTTCTAGGGGACGCATCGGAATGTTCGGCCGCGCAGGTGGCGCTGGCGGTTCACCTAACGCTTCTAACGCGACTTGCCGGGCAGTGGTTGCGGCAAGTGTTGCTGCGCCAAGCGCGTTACGGGCGGCAACTTTCGCTTCGGTGCTCTTCGCAGCGGTGAATGCAGCTTTGAAATCTGCACGCGCCTTATTGAGATCTTTCTTGAAATCATCATTAATTTCTTCGATTAGAGCGTGGTTCGCATCGTCCCACGCATCACGAGCAACTTTGAATTTATCCATCTCAATTTTAAATGCGTCTTCCGCTGCTTTTCGTAGGACGTTCCATTTTTCAAGTGCAACTTTGTACTCTTCAAATTTAATTTTGTACGCATCGAGTTGTTGCTGATAGCTCTGTGGTGTTGCAGATGGTGATGGTGAAGCTCCCGGTGCTGGAGTAGCGGTAGTAGAAGATGTACCGCCAGAAGTTTCAGTGGCGCTCGCGCTAGTTGCGCTCATGCTGCCTATGGCGAGTGCCAGCGCTACTGCTACCACTATGAATCGAGCTCGAGAAGCGCTCGTTACCTCTGCCATGTAGTGCCCACCCTTTCACCAACTGGATAGGCCAATGGTTGCCTGGGAGTATGTGAGGATTCTGTGAAAACCGTACCGAGAGCTTTGGAGTTTGCTCATGGCCAGCGATACCCCTCCTCATCGCAGGGGCTTGCCAGTAGCCTTGCTGCATGGCGATCCAGGGCTCAGCTAACGCTCATATCCTCGTAGTGGATGACGAGGCAGGGGTGCGCGACCTACTGGGCGATGCGCTACGAGTTGCCGGGTACTCGGTCTCGGCTGCCCCCGATGGGATGTCTGCCCTGACGGCGCTCAGAAGTGCGGCGGCAGACCTATTAATTATCGATATCAATATGCCCGTGATGGATGGGTTCGAGCTATTGGAGCAGCTTCGTAAGAAGGGCGACCGCACGCCCGCGCTGATGCTAAGCGCCCGAGGCGAGAAGGCCGACGTCACTCGAGGGCTGCGACTAGGCGCTGATGACTATGTAACTAAACCTTTCGGATTAGAAGAGCTCCTCCTTCGAGTTGGCGCGATTCTGCGGCGGACTAAAGCAGCAGTAGTGGAGAACAGCATTCTGCGTTGTGGCGCGCTCGCTCTTGATGAGGATCAACATAAAGTGTTCTATGCCGATGCGGAAATAGAGCTTTCGCCAACTGAGTTCAAACTCTTGCAAGAGTTGATGCGAAATAAGGGCAGGGTACTCACCAAATCTGCGCTACTTCGTGATGTTTGGGAGATCGATTTCGAGACTGAGACGAGCGTTCTCGATACTTACATCTCTTACTTGCGCAAGAAGTTAAATCGTGATGGCTTGGAATTCATACGAACGGTGCGGGGCGTCGGCTACCAAATCGTGGAACCTGCGTGAGATTACAGACTCGATTTGCACTCATTGCGGGTGCGATAACCACTTTAGTGTCGCTATCAATTGGTTACTTCGCCATCACAACCGCTTTTAACTCTGAAATAACTCGCGTAGATGAATTAATCAGCAAGGTTTCCACTCAATTAGACTCAAGAGATCCGCTTTCGAGCGCGGTTTTCTTGGCGGACGAGAGTGACTCTGAATTGCTAGTAGCACTTCTAGATAGCTCTGACGAGTTGATTACAGTTCGAACTTCAGCAGAAGGCGAGATTTTGGAGCTTCCTGCAACGCAAGTTAAAAACATAGCCGGCAGCATTGAAACACTTGGCGCTCGAGAGAGATATCGAGTCGAGACGCTTGAGCTACCGCAAGATTCTTTCCTTGTTTTGGCATACCCAATCCGAGATATTTACGACAATCGCGTAATAAATATTGAGAGGCTAGCTCTATTTTTGTTTGCAGCCCTGCTCCTGGCATTTGCCGCCACTCGTTTCTTGATTAGACCAGATATCAAGAAAATTGAGCGACTTGCGCTTCGTGCCCGTGAAATCGCAAATGGTCGAAAGTGGGAGATTGAAGTTGTCGAAGATGGAAACTCAGAGGTTAATGATTTAAGTAGTGCGCTTAATCAAATGGTGGGGTACCTGCACAATGCGCTCGAAGGTGAGCGACGCAATAGTCAGAAGATGCAGGAATTCATCGGGGATGCCTCTCATGAACTGCGCACGCCGCTAACAGTCATTAAGGGGTATGTGGAGCTACTTGCGCGCTCGGAGCAGCTTGATGGGGATGGAAAGAAGCGAGCAATCGATCGTTTAACAAATGAAATTGGTCGGATGGAAAGACTGATCTCGGATTTACTCTTTTTAGCCGAAATAGGAGAGCGGCAAAGCCAGCTTGACGATGCGGTGAATATCTCTGATCTCTTACGAATTCAGTTGACTGATTTGAAACTTCTAGAACCAAGCCGTGAGATCGAAGATGCAATAACTCCAGAGGTTTTTATCATCGGCAACTTGCCACACATGCAGCAGTTATTGGCCAATATCTTCTCGAACATTCGACGTCATACTCCGCAAGATTCCCCGATCTATGCGCATCTTGATTACGTGAACAAAGGTGTGCGAATTCTGATTGGCGACGGGGGTTCAGGGCTACCTGAAGAGGTCTATCAAAAAGGCGTGCAGCAATTTCAACGATTCGATAGTTCGCGATCTCGGGAGAGCGGTGGCTCTGGCCTTGGTATGAGCATTATGCGGGCGATTGTTTCAGAACATGAAGGAAGCATGGAGTTTCGGCAGAGTCGTTTCGGCGGATTGGAGATTGACATCCTCTTTCCGCTCAAAGAAGATTAACTACAACAAGTTATTGAGGTGGCGCACTATTTTCGATAGCACTTCGATCCTCTGCTTCCGATGTTATGCGATTAGCTGGCTCAAGAATTTTTCTACCGAAGGTGAGCACGAGTAAACCAATGGAAACAGCAATGGTTGTGCTCAGTAAAGTAAACCGCGGCGAGATTTGACTGGCGATAATTCCACCAAGCGCTGCGCCCAGCGCCATAAATGAACCATCAACAGTCCAGATCCAACCAAGTGCGCTCACCGCTGTTCCTTTTGGTCGCACTGCTTCAAGTACCTCCCAATAAAAGACTTGCACTGCGCCACCGAAGAATCCAATGAAGAGCGCAATTAAGGCCATGCTCCAACCTGGATAGGTAAGTGCGAGTGGAATGGTCGCAACCATCCAGAGCGCATACGTGCGGAGCAAACCTTTAAGAGCCGAAGTTTTCCGTGAGATCAATCCCGCTGTTAGACCGCCTGCAACAGAGGTGATTGCAAGACAAGCGAAGATTGGACCGCTCCATCCAGGAATTTTCTCCAAGGTCGCAAATGCTGGAATTCCCACATCAAATGCACCCCACCCGAAACCTACAAACATCGCCTCCAGCATCAATAGCCGCATCGCAGGCAGTCGCCAAATCGCAATATGTGATTCGCTCTTTTTCTCTGGCACCCATGTCGAGGAAATTTTTGTGAAACCAAGCGATAGTCCTCCAACAGCAATAAAGAGAGCACAGATAATAAGTGCGCTACTTGGATACGGTGAGAGCGCCAGCGTCGAAGCAAGGAGTGGGCCGAAAACTCGGGTGGCATTGATAACTGAAGTGTCGAGTGCATATGCGGTACGAAGTGAACTCTCAGGAACCGCTACTTTCCAGAGCGGACGGACGGAGAGATTGATGGGGGGCGAGACCAATCCCATCAGCAAGGAGAGTGGCAGAATCAAACTCTTACTCGTGGTGAATTCCAAGACAAGCAAACCGGCCGCATAGAGCGGAACGAGTATGCGAATCGGCCATTTTTGGCCCCACCGGTCGAGCGCTGCACCGCGCAGACCTGCGGTAACGGAATTGGCAAAGGTATTGAGGCCCAGTGCGACACCAGCGTATGCAACCGAGTCGGTCAATCGTTCGACTTTGAAGAAGAGCGCTAAACCCACCATCGCATATGCCACGCGAGCAGGAAATGAGGTCAGTAGCAGTAATTTCGTGTTTCTGATCGCCAACAATTCCCCATATTTACGCACTTAGGTAAGGTACATCCATGCGCACGCGATTCAAACCACTGGCTCTTGTTTTCGCTTCGTTTATTGCGCTCACGACCGCATCCAGTGCGCTCGCCGCCATTACCTATACGGTCGAATTTCGTGACCACTATGGCGTGACTGGTGGGTTGGAAAATTCCTACATATCTAGTGGAGTACCGGGTTACAACGTGCAAGGTGAGCGTCTATGCACATCGCTATCTGATCCCAATTGTGCGATGACTGCAACAATCTTTGCAGTACTGCCGTATTGCCAGAGCGCAAGTGAGGCAAATTGTGTGGAGTCTCTCGCTGTCACCACACCCCGGGTCAACTCAGGGGCAGCGACATATCTGCGGACGGTGGGGAATAAAGTCTTTGAAGCAGATCCAGCAAACGGCCTACCCGCGGGAGCAAATTGGTCGCTCTTTGAAGTTCCAAGTCTGAAAAGCGCAGGATTGCACTCTACGTTTGGAGTGAAAGTTCGAGTGGAGTTGCAGAAGATTCCATTTGTTGGAGTGAAGGCAACGTCATTCTCTGCGATTGTCACACCCTATGAGATCGGAACAACATCGGCAGCAGATAGCGTCCTCTCTAATTACATCAATCAATTAGGGCGATCTTCCATCAGAGGTACCGGTGGAGATATCAACTGCCTGTGGGTGAAATCTGGAGAGTGTGGTCGCGAGAAGGCATTCCCTGCAGATGCGACCGTGACTCTCAAACTGCATATCGGAAATTACTTGACCTCGTGGTTGCATGGCAGATTGGCTGAGCCAACGGTATCCATCACACAACTTGATCAGCGCCAGAACACTCTTACTGTTTCGGGGAGACCAGTTGTTGTACCTGGCGTGAAAGGCTCGGCAACCACAGAGGTAATTCCAGGAAAGACTCCGCTACAAGATGGTGGCGGAATTAAATACGATTCGTCGCAAGATACGTCGTTAGAGCAATTTCTCTTCTTTGAGAAATTCTTCAATAAAAACGCAACAGTCCTAGATGAAGTCTGGTCGTTTAGATCCTTAGGTCTCGAGTCTGTAGCAAGTTCTGCAGCAGATACCTTAGGCGTGGGTAATCCATTGGGAAGTATTTCTTCAGTCCTCGGCGGTGGCGCGGGCGGACTGGGCGGAGCCACCAACCCGCTCACTTCAGGTACGAAATCAATCAGCGATCTCACTGGTCTTGGCGCGAGCGCTGCAAAATGTGTGCCTGAAGCAAGCCAAGTTGTGGGCGCGATTCTTGGCACCGATTCGGTGAGTTCCTTAATCGGTTTGGTAACAACTAATGCGCTGACCTATGCAGCGGGACCGCCGAAATACAGCGATGGATTCTTAAATTACAAAGTGGCAGGCCTGCACCTCAATCCAGATAGCTCAACCTTTCAAGGATCGTATGACCTCGTAATGAGTTCAAAGATTGCCCGATGCATTTATGGCTTTGAAGGCGCTGGTCCTTTATACGCGACCGTTTCAGTGGTCAATAGTGAAGGCGGCGAAACCACGCTAGCTACTGAAAGCGTAAAAGAAGAGGGTGGCTGGCTTCGTTTGAAAGCTCGCGGATTCACCTTCTCCTCGCCAACTTTGAAAATTAAATTGAGTCAAGGTTCTCCAGCTGCGCCTGCGCAACCTGCGCAAACTGCACAGCCGACAAAACCTGCAACTGCGCAACCCACAAAGCCAGCAAAGCGAATTTCCATCACCTGCGTGAAGGGCAGAGTGGTGAAGAAAGTCTCTGGAACCGCGCCGAAGTGTCCGTCAGGATATACAAAACGGTAAATAGCTAGCGCTGTGTAATGTGGCTGAGCGCATCCTCTGTTGCTGATTCAACACCTTCACTTTGGATTTTGTCGAAGAAGTGCGTCACATCTTTTTTTAATCGAGTGAGAGCGTTTAATTCTTTTGTGAATATCTGCCCTTCACTGAAGAGCTGTTCCACAATGTGTGCTGGTGTTTCTGCTTTCGCGCTGAGCCCTGCTAAGTATTCCAGCGCCGGATCTTTCATCGCGCGGGCAATGGGTCCAGGATCAAATCCTTGCGGTGGTGCGACGCACGCTAACCAAGCAGCGAGAATAAGCGCCGTGAATGGAGTGGCATTTCCTGCCTTGCCATGCCAGAGACTGGTCTGCGTGATCCGAGGCGGAAGTTTTATTGAGCCATCAGAACCAATGCGCGCAGTCGTATCGGAGAGAACTGTGTTTGACCATCTCGAGAAAAGATCCTCGATGTATTGATCCGCATCGACTTGTCTCGGCATAGCAAAGGTAGGGAGCATCTCGTTTTTCATAAAGGCGCGCACGGCACTTTCTAAATAAGGAGTAAAGCGCGCCTGCGGAACCGTTTCCTTTCTTGCCAACGCGCCGACGTAAGCCAGCAGGGAGTGTGAACCATTAAGCAGACGCAATTTCATCGTTTCAAATCGGTCAACTTCGGTACTGAATAAAACCCCGGCATGCTCCCAAGCCGGGCGACCGGCGATGAAGTTATCTTCAAGTACCCACATCGAGAACTTCTCTGCTGGCACAGGTATTTCATCACGAATGCCAATTCGCTCTTGAACTAATAACCGGTGCCGCTCCTCGGTGCTAGGAACAATTCGATCGACCATTGAATTTGGAAACGAAGTCTTTTCATTGATGTAGTGAGTGAGAAGTTGTGAATCCGGGGCAGCGAGCTGTGCGGCAAATTCTAAGAGCACTCTTTTTGTGGTGCTTCCATTGGAATTGAGGTTGTCGCAACTGAGTATTGTCACTGGGCCGCGCTCGTGTGCCGCTCGCATAAGCAACGCTTTAGCAAGTAAGCCGATGACAGAGTGCGGCGTAGTTGAATCCTCGAGGTCGTGGATTATTTCGCTGCGTCTTTTATCGAGACCGCCAGTTTCGGTTGAGTAGCAGTAGCCAGACTCAGTAATTGTGAGCGAGATGATTCGAGTATTCTTATTGACAAGAAAAGCCATAACTTCCTCAAGCGCGTCTGGTCCACCAGAGGCGCCGACATGGATGCCCGGAATGAGGGTTCGTTCTGAATCGGGATGAATATCAACGACTGAGTAGAGGAAATCTTGCGCTGCTAGCTCGCGTGCTGCGGCGGAACTGCGCAGTGAATACCCATAAATTCCCCAGTCGCCGCCAGAGTGGGCCACAGCTTGCGCGGTATGGACCGCAAAATGCGCGCGATGAAAATTCCCTAAACCAATATGAACAATCCCAAGTTTGGGCGCTTTACTTAAAATCGTCGCAGAGCTAGGCGCACTCTCTTTGGATAATCTCAACATTTGTGTCACCAATCTGTGACTGTGCCATCGAGTGATCTCGCATAGGGCAGGTAGGCCGGAGCATAGGGGAATTTCGCAGCAGCTTTCTCGTCAAATTCCACACCTAAACCTGGGTTATCTCCGGGATGAAGGTATCCATCTTTCAGTGTGTAGCTGGAGTGGAAGACCTCGCTGACGAGTGGGTCGTAACCCATGAATTCTTGGATTCCCAGATTTGGCGTCGAGAGATCGACGTGCAAAGAGGCGGACATGGTGATTGGTGATATGTCAGAGGGGCCGTGTGGACCGAACTTGATTCCATAGAGAGCGGCAAGATCGAAAATCCTTCGCGAATGCGAGATGCCACCGGCATGCATCACTGAACAACGGACATAGTCGAGCTGTTGATTGATGATGAGATCCTTGAAATCCCAAATCGTGTTGAATACTTCACCAATCGCAAGCGGGATTGTTGAATGTTCTCTAATCAACTTTAAGGCTTCCTGATTCTCTCCAGGAGTGACATCTTCGAGCCAGAATAATCCAAACGGTTCCAGTGATTTTCCTAGTTGCGCTGCTTGAATCGGAGTGAGGCGATGATGGGCATCATGCAAGAGTTCGATATCTGGTCCTACGTGCTCACGCGCCGCTTCGATTACTTTTGGTACCTGCCGTAGATATTTGCCGGAGTCCCACATTTCAAGTTTTGGATACGCACCCCGTGTTGCTGGTTCATAACCACCAACTCCTTGAGTGACGCCATAAACCGAATCCAAACCTGGAACTCCACTTTGAACGCGAAGCGCCTTGAAGCCTCGAGCTAAGTTCACATCGAGGGCATCTTTGAGCGCCGGGATATCCCAACCAACGGTGTGGGTGTACGTCAGAATCTTCTCGCGAACGGCGCCACCAAGTAATTGGTAGACGGGACGATTAACGGATTTACCTTTGATATCCCAGAGCGCTAGATCGACTCCACCTATTGCTGCCATCGTCACCGGGCCGCGGCGCCAGTAAACGCCGCGATAGAGGAATTGCCAGATATCTTCGATGCGATCGGGGTCGAGTCCAATTAAGAGGGGGGCAACGTGATCTTGCAGATACGAGGCAACTGCTAGTTCGCGTCCGTTGAGCGTTGCATCTCCCCAACCCACGATTCCATCACTCGTGGTTATTTTGATCGTCACGAAGTTGCGACTGGGGCTAGAGACAATTACATCTACTTTGTCGATACGCGCTGTCATGGCTTGAGCCCCCAAAGTTGTCGTCGTAAAAAAAGGCAGTGACGATGGATTCTTTCACACTCACCAAGAGCGGTATACCCTTGCTCGCGTGACTTCACCTTCGGAGCATCAAGCTCAGATTAATCGCGCATTTGTGATTCGGGGTAAGCGTGATGGTCAGATCGTTGAGATGCCGCTACTTGAGCTCGCTGCTGATGAGGTGAGAGTCAAGGTCGCATACGTAGGAATTTGCGGCTCAGATCTACATTATTACTTCGAAGGCGCCAATGGCAGTTTTGCCATTATGGAGCCATTGATACCGGGCCACGAGATTTCCGGTCGTATTGATGTCGATCCCCGGGACGAGTTTCCCATCGGATCTCCGGTAGCAATCTTTCCTGCTCAACCAGGAGTACCGATTAGCGGTTTAGGTGATCGACCGCACCTATGGCATGGCGTGCGTTACATGGGAAGCGCTGCTACTACACCCCACACCCAAGGGGGAATGGCGCAATACATCAACGTCAAGCGATCAATGATCAAATTACTGCCAGATGGAGTATCACTTTCTGTTGGTGCGCTAGCCGAGCCACTCGCTGTTGCGCTCCATGGAGTAAATCTCGCTGGCGACCTCAGAGCTAAAAATGTTTTAGTCTCTGGTTCTGGACCCATTGGATTGTTGTCGATTGTTGCAGCCCGCAGCGTTGGCGCTAAATCTATTACCGCGACTGATCTCTTCGATGAAGCGCTTGCACGCGCTCGAGAAGTTGGAGCAGATTCGACAATCAATGTTGCCGGTCAATCGCTTCCAGAGAATGAATTTGACGTTGTATTGGAATGTAGTGGCAGCCCCCGCGCAGTAAATAGTGCGATAGCTGCTGCACAACGTGGTGGTGTGCTAGTCCAGGTTGGCATGTTGGGTTCTGGTTTGCATCACATTGATTTTGGTGCGATTGTTACCAAGGAATTACGAGTCAACGGCGCTTTCCGCTTCAATGATGAGATGGACCAAGCTCTCAAACTTTTGCGTGAATTTTCGAAATTCGAAAAATGTATAAGTCATACCTTTGATCTCGCGGAAGTCCTTGATGCATTTGAGAAGGCCAAAGATGCACAGCTTTCAGGGAAGGTGCTCGTTGCATTGGCGACGGATTAGCCAGATTATGGTCAAGGAAAGATAACAATTTTCACAGGTTGGGAAGATACTGCCGCCTCGATATGGGCAAAACAGTCATAGGGGGTTTTAACAGCTTGCTTGGGCGCTGGGCAGGGCATTTCAGCCCTCTACCCGCGTTGGTCATTTTGGTCATTTGGTCTTGGTAGCTACTCTTCTGGAACTCGCCAGATTCATTGACTTTACTTAGTAAATCAGTACTTTTTCCCACAAGCCATCACTTTTTACTAGTGGCTAAAGAGAAAGGGTCCTTCTTGAAAATCAACAAGAAAATGATTGCTGTGGTTACAGCGCTCGGGCTACTAATTGGTGGCACAAGCACGCTAAGCGCCTCGGCACAAACGAAGAAACCAGCGAAGAAGAGTACGACGAAGAAGCCTGCAGCAAAAGCTTCACCAGCAGCTCCAGCGAAGACTGCACAACAGATCGCGATGGAGAAAGAGATTGCTGCACTAAAGGCATCAGGCAAGCCATTCACATACTGGATCGGCTTGATCTTCTCTGATATCGCAAACAGCGCTGCTGCAGGGCAGATTCTTGCGTGGGGCAAATCAAAGGGAATTAAAGTCGAGCCTGTTCTAGTTAACCAGAACAATCTCACTGCTAACGTCACTGCAGCTGTTGCTGCTGGCACAATGCCTGACGCGTTAGACATCAGCGACACCTTGATGTTACAGCTGGGTTCGAAGAACCTGCTCAACGTTCAGGCGCTTTCCAATGAGCTCTCAAGGGTTTATGGCGGCTGGAATCAAGCTGCTGCAAACTTCGACAAAGCAGGCTACGAAGGTAAGGGACTTGGCGTTCCATTTGGAATTTCAGGAAACTTGATCAACCGCCGCCTCGATCTACTCAAGGATGCCGGCGCAAAGACGACCGCTCCTAAGACATGGGAAGAGTTGATGGAAGCCGCCACTAAGGCAATGAAAGTGGGCGGTGCAGGTTTCGCACTTGGAAATGTTGGCGATGCTGAATCAGTATTCCGTGCACAATTCGTCGGTTACGGCGGTCGCTACGCTGATGATGCAGGCAAGAAGTGCACGATTGACTCAAAGGCAACTCGCGATTTCCTTGCATTCGTCAAGAAGTGGTACGACAAGGGTGCGTATGCAACCAGTGCCGTAACTACTGACGGAGGTTGGGATAACAACCTCTACTTAGGTGGCAAAACTGTGTTTATCGCCAACCCAGGCTCGGTATACGTGACCTTGGTCAACGGTTCTGCAGCATGGCCTAAGAATCCAACGCTCCAGAAGAACACCGGATTCTCTGGTCTTCCTGGCGGCCCGGTAGCTCGAGTTGCTCCATCAAATGCATGGCTCCGCGGCATCTCTGCGACTACCAAGTATCCAGAGCTTGCCAAGGATCTCGTTCGTCACTTGATGAAGCCTGAGAACATCGATATCTACTACGAGTGGGCTATCTATGGTCCTACGCTCAAGGCGTACAACAAGTTCGAATATTGGGATGAGAATGTCGATCCAGTCCATGGCGGTCTCTATGACCTCGCTGTCAATGGAACCTCAAGCTCCTTCCCAGATGTGAACAACGCTGCTTATGCAAAGTTTGGAACAGAGTTCCAGCTTTCAAAGATGGTCCAACGCCACCTCCTCGATGGAGATAGCGCTGATAAGACCATTGCAGAGGCACAAACTGCTTGCCAGAAGATTTACGACGCCAGCTGATAATCAGCTTCGGATGTCTAGTCTCTGATTAGCACATTGAACGAATTGGGTGGAGGCAAAGATTTTTGCCTCCACCCAATTACTAAATAATTAGAATCTACAAGGGGGCCTCGTGTCGGCAGTAAAGGAAGAGCTCACTTCCAAACCTACGAAGAAATCCAGGCGTCGCGGCGGGATCTTCGACCCAACGAGCATCCTCGGTTATTTCATGATGTTGCCAGCGATGGTTGTACTCATCATGTTCTTCGCCTATCCCTTGGGATTCGAGATTTGGTCGAGTTTCACCGATATGACCCTCGGTAATGATGCGAAATTTATTGGCTTCGAGAATTATCGTTACTTATTCACCGATCCTGAATTCATCACTGCAGCAAAGAACAGCCTTGTCTATGTCACAATTGTGCAACTTGGAAAATTTGTTCTCGGTCTCGGAATTGCAATATTGCTCCACCAAAAATTGGTAGCTCGTGGATTTTGGCGGGCCGTAGTTCTCGTTCCATACGCAATGCCAGGTTTCGTTGCGTTCTTGATTTGGAAGTTGATTTATAACCCAGATATCGGTTCCTTAAATATTTTCTTGACAAAAATAGGGCTAATTGATGCACCCATCTCGTTCCTTGGCGATCGCGACTGGGCGATGCCTTCCGTTATTTTTGCAACTATATGGCGCGGCTTCCCATTCTGGGCAATTATGTTCTTGGCGGCGCTGCAAGCTGTTCCCAAGGAGCTTTATGAGGCAGCTGCTGTAGATGGTGCAAATGCGTGGCAGAGGTTCAAGAACATCTCCCTGCCTGGTATTCGACCTGTCATTTTGATCGTCTTTCTTATCTCGACCATCAACACCATCAATTCATTCGAGGCAGTCTGGTTGACGACTGCAGGCGGTCCAAGCGATGCGACGGTGATTCTGCCAATCTTCGCCTATAAAGGTCTCACCTCATTCCAGATTGGCCAGTCCGCTGCAGCGGCGCTGAGCTTGGTGCCTATTGCCATTATTTTCACGTTCTTTATCCTCAGAAGAATGAAGAAGGATTAACCATGGCGCGCACAAATGTGAAGTTCTCGATCTTCAAATACACGATGCTTTTGCTAGTCGCTATCTTCGTTATCTATCCCGTCTACTACATGATTACGCTTTCATTTCGTTCGCAAGCCTCGTTATGGAGCAATCCAACGCTGCTGCCAGCTTCCGATTCAACGCTCGAAAATTTCAAGGCCGCTTTCACCAATCCCGAGTTTCGAAAGGCGATTTACAACAGCCTCGTTGTCTGCAGTTCAGCAACGTTGCTTGCGGTCATTTTCGGTGTGATGTCGGCCTACGCCCTGACAATCTTGAACTTCAAAGGTCGCGACACCATGGGGCGAGTCATCATCATCGCATTCCTCACTCCAGGTGCGCTGCTGTTCATTCCGTTTGCTGTGATCATGGCCAATCTCTCGCTCTCTAACTCGTTACGAGGATTAGTTCTTGTCTACTTGAGTTTCACAGTTCCGTTATCGACCTATTTGCTGCTCGGCTTCTTTAAATCACTACCACCCGAGCTAGAGCAGGCAGCGCGCATCGACGGCGCTAACCGCATCCAAGCGCTCTGGTACGTGCTAGTGCCTTTAGTGGCGCCAGGGCTAATCTCGGTTGGAATTATCACCTTCACTGGCGCATACAACGAACTCTTGTATTCATTGGTTATCAACGTATCGCCAGAGGTACGGACCGTTCCAGTAGCGATCCTCAATCTCTCGGTTGCTGATGAAGTGCCCTGGGGGCGGACTATGGCGTACTCATCAATTGCTGCGATTCCGATCATGTTTATTTACTTCCTTGGACAACGTTTCGTTGTCGAGGGTCTTCAAACCGGTTCCGTAAAGGGCTAACAAGTTAACTAAACGAGTAAAGGAGCAGCGACCATGAGACCAGGTTTTGGCCAGTTTCAAGTAGCAAGCGAGGAATATCTTCAGTTCGCACAGCAATTTGGCGCCACTGACATCCTCTTCAACACCCCACTAATTCCAGGTGATGGTGGCAAGTGGCAACTCCACGACCTCGTCAAACTGCGCTTGCGCGTTGAACAATTTGGCCTCAAACTCACGGCGCTGGAGAACGTGCCAACCAATTTTTATGACCACATCATGCTCAACGGTCCAAAGCGAGATCAACAGATTGAGAACATGATCTTTACAGTTCGCAATATCGCGCGCGCTGGAATTCCGATCTTTGGCTATAACTGGATGCCATCGCATGTTTGGCGTACACCACCAAAGCACATCCGTGGAGGTGCGCTAGCCACAGCGTACGACCATTCGATTGCTGAGAAATTGCCGCTTACTCACGATCGCGAGTACAGCGAAGAGGAGATGTGGGCAAATCTTGAGTACTGGATCAAGATCATCACGCCAATCGCCGAAGAAGAGGGAATTCGACTTGGTATCCACCCATGCGATCCGCCGGTAGAGAAGCTTGGCGGTATTCCACAACTTCTCCGTAGCTTTGATGCCTACAAGCGCCTCATTGAGATTTATCCAAGCGATTCCAATGCAATCGAGTTCTGCCAAGGAACATTCTCTGAAATGAAAGATGATATCTACGAGATGATTGAGTATTTCGTCTCACGGAAGAAGATTCTTTACGTCCACTTCCGAAATGTTTCAGGCAAAGTGCCACATTTCTGGGAAGAGTTTGTCAACACCGGGTACGTCGATATGTATAAGGCGATGAAGATCTATCACAAGCACAATTTTGATGGTTTCTTCATTGATGATCACGTTCCACATACTCATGGTGATACGCCTTGGGGCCACCGTGGTCGCGCATTTGCCAATGGATATATCCAAGCGATGATTGAGGCCGTAAAGAAAGGCTAACCATGCGTTCTGGTCAGGGTGTTTGGATTAGTACCGGTTTTCATGAAGATGCGGTTTTGCAGTTTGCTCAACAGTTTGGCTGCACTGATGTCGCTCTTCAGTCGTATGACACCTCTGGTATCCCTAATAACGGGGGCAAGTGGGAGAAATATGATTTAGTGAAGTTGCGTCTCAAGGTGGAAAACCACGGGATGAAACTCACTGCGCTAGAGAATGTGCCAAGTAGTTTCTACGACCACATCATGCTCAATGGTCCGCGCCGCGATGAGCAGATTGAGAACATGATCTACACGATTCGAAATATTGCTCGGGCCGGTATTCCTATCTTCGGATACAACTGGGAACCTTCTCTTGTATGGCGAACGCCCTATGAATTAATTCGTGGCGGTTCGCCAGCAACGGCCTTTAATGAGGCAATGGGCAAGAGCTACCCACTGACCCACCATCGGGAGTACACCGAAGAGGAGATGTGGGAGAACCTTGAATATTGGATCAAGATCATCACGCCAATCGCCGAAGAAGAGGGAATTCGACTTGGTATTCATCCGAGCGATCCACCCGTTCCATCGTTGGGTGGGGTGCCGCGCTTATTCCGATCCTTCGCTGCATACAAGCGACTTATCGAAATCTATCCAAGCGACAGCAACGCCATCGAATTCTGTCAGGGGAGTTTCTCGGAGATGCAAGATGATATCTACGAGATGATCGACTATTTTGCTTCACGTAGAAAGATTCTCTACGTGCACTTCCGCAATGTCTCTAATCCAGTACCGAATTTCAAAGAAGAGTTCATTAATACTGGTTATGTCGATATGTATAAGGCGATGCAGATATATCAGAAGCACAACTTCGATGGGTTCTTCATGGATGACCATGTGCCGCATACTCATGGTGATACTGAATGGGGCCATCGTGGACGAGCTTTTGCTAATGGTTATATCCAAGCGATGATTGAGGCGGTCTCGAAAAAATGAAGAGGATTCTTATAGCCGAGTGTGCGCAAGAGATTGCCTCGTTTAACCCTAATTTGAGTGAGTTGGAGAGTTTTCGTATCTCGACGCCGCCAGAGCTATTCCCTGAGCATCGTCCGCTTCGTACCTCGATTGCAGGCGCATTAACTATTTTTGATGCCCGCAACGATATCGAGCTGGTTCCTGGATTTGGCGCGAGCTCCATTACGTCAGGTGGTCTTACCTCTAAAAGCGCATGGGATTTCATCTCTAACAGCATTCTCGATTCGATTCGCAATGCAGGAAAAGTCGATGCTATTTACTTTTCGCTCCACGGTTCGATGGGTGCGCAAGGGCAGCTAGACCCCGAAGGGTTCTTGCTTGAAGAAACTCGAAAAATTGTCGGTGAAGAGATTCCGATTGTCGCCTCCTTTGACCTGCATGGGGTCATCACTGATCAAATCTTGCGACATTGCAATGCGATAACCGTGTATCACACCTACCCTCATATTGATTTATATGAGACTGGAGAGCGCTCTGCGCGTTTACTACTCAAGATTCTCGACGGTGAGGCCAATCCAGTGACAGCGCGCGTGCGAATACCCGCGCTAGTCCGCGGCGATGAACTCAAGACAAAAACCGGGTGCTTTGGCGAGCGGGTGAGCGAGACTGTAGCTATAGAGAAGTCACCGCAAGGTTTATCTGGTGGAATATTCATCGGAAATCCCTTTACTGATGTTCCGGATCTAGCTTCAAATGTCATTGTCTGTACAAATGGCGACGAGAAGTTGGCGAAAGAGAGCGCTGAACGGATTGCAGCAGATTTTTGGCGAGATCGTGAAAAGATGCAGGCATTCCTGACACCAGTGAAAGAAGCTGTGCGCCAAGCATGTGAGGCTTACGTGAGCAAGGAAGGCACAACAGTGCTTGTCGATGCCGCTGATGCCACCAGTTCTGGCGCATGCGGAGATAGCAATGTGGTTTTAGCCGAATTGATGGCGCAAGGTTTTAAGGGAAGAACCCTGGTGGCGATTACTGATGCCCCAGCAGTTGCTGTGGCTTTCAAAGCAGGTGTTGGAGCGAAAATCACTACCAAAGTTGGTGGTGCGATGGATCCGCGCTATACCCCTATAGAAGTTACGGGCATTGTGCACATGCTCAGCGATGGTGAATTCAATAACGAGATCGAAGGCGAACCTTGGCATGCTGGTAATTGCGCAGTGCTCAGGGCGGATAATTTCACTATCATCCTTATGAGTAAGCCGGTAAGCCTCCATAATCGATCGCTCTTGTATGCCCATGGACAAGACCCCAAGAAGTTTGATTTAGTGATTGTTAAATCACCGCATTGCCAGGATCACATGTATCTCACTTGGGCCACGACTTACATAAACGTTGATGCGCCAGGTGCGACAAGTGCAAATTTGAAATCACTTGGCCACACCATCTGTCAACGTCCAGTTTTCCCACTAGATGATGGCGTGCAATTCATGCCCAAAGCTGTGATCTATTCCCGTTAATCAATCGGCTCTTAAAGTGCCAATCAGGTAGCTTGCTAATTGCTGCTCGGGTTTTTCTTTGCCCCCATGTTCTGAAGCAAAACCAGCGGTACCATCCTGGCCGCAGAGCGCCTTGATCACGACTGC
>CAZLOJ010000005.1:0-58125 GCA_964561165.1 uncultured Bifidobacterium sp.
ATTTAGGGCGCGAACCGACGCCTGAGGAGCTCGCAAAAGAGCTCGATATGACACCGGAAAAAGTCGTCGAAGTCCAGAAATATGGTCGCGAACCAATCTCCTTGCACACGCCACTGGGTGAAGAAGGCGATTCTGAATTCGGAGATTTGATCGAAGACTCTGAGGCAGTCGTTCCTGCAGATGCAGTCTCGTTTACGTTGTTACAAGAACAACTTCACTCAGTTCTCGATACCTTGTCAGAACGTGAAGCGGGAGTTGTTGCGATGCGTTTTGGTTTAACTGATGGACAACCAAAAACTTTGGATGAAATTGGAAAAGTTTATGGCGTCACGCGCGAACGTATTCGGCAGATCGAGTCGAAAACGATGTCGAAACTCCGCCACCCATCGCGCTCACAGGTCCTTCGCGACTACCTCGACTAAAGGCCGCCAGCCCGAAAGATGACGCTCGCTAACGCTTAAGTTTTAATAGATGGGATAGGCTCAAGCTATGACCGAGAAACCAACAATCTTCGTAAAACCCAATGGGTCCATTCGCGTCACCGGCGAAGTGGATTTTGTCGACAGCGAAGGAAACGTCATTAAAACTGAATCTGCTTTTTCATTGTGTCGATGTGGTCATTCCAAAAACAAACCGTTCTGCGACGGGGCACATCGCGATGCAGGCTTCGAAGCGCCTGGAATGTAACGTGCTTAGCGGTTAACGCTCAGCAGGACTCTCTACGAGACGGTCGGTTTGGTCTTCAATCTCAACAGCAACTCGCTTGAGTGAGACGGCATATTCCTTCGAGTGATGGCCGCAGAAGAGTAATTCTCCTGTTGCCAACTTGACTCGAACATAAGCTTGGGCGCCACAACGATCGCATCGATCCGATGCGCTCAACGGGCTCTGCGTTAGCGTGCTGATACCTGCCATTGCGTTTACCTGCCCCTCTCGTGTCCAACTGAATGTCTTGCTAGTAGAACATAGAACCACACCCGACTTATTCCCCGCTGGAAATTCGATAACAAACTGCTGCGAATTTCCTCGCCTTTTTGTGATAACTACCACCGCCAGATGCCCAGTAATCGCAAGGCAGCCCAGTACCCTTGAGCATCATGAGCCCTGAGCGACCCACATCCCCGAGCAAAGCCGGTAAACCCGCTTCTAAGGGCGCCAAGAAGGGCGCTCCGGCCGATTCTGGCGACTATACGGCCAAGAACCTGGCGGTCCTGGAGGGGCTCGATGCGGTCCGTAAACGCCCTGGCATGTATATCGGCTCGACCGATTCCAGGGGCTTGATGCACTGTCTTTGGGAGATCATCGACAACTCGGTGGATGAGGCGCTCGCTGGGCATTGCCATAGCGTGGAAGTAACCCTGAACTCCGATGGATCGGTTGAGGTCAAAGATGATGGCCGCGGAATCCCAGTGGATATCGAAGCGAAGAGCGGCCTCACCGGCGTCGAACTTGTAATGACAAAACTTCATGCGGGTGGAAAATTCGGTGGCGGTTCGTATGCGGCATCAGGTGGTTTGCATGGCGTTGGCGCATCGGTGGTGAACGCGCTCTCAATTCGCATGGATGTCGCAGTTGCCCGCGATGGTGCGCTACACACGATTTCGTTCCAACGTGGAACTCCCGGTTCTTTCGAAAAGACTGGCCCCGATGCCAAGTTCACTCTGGGATCGAAAAATAAGAATCTGAAAAAGAGCGGGAAGGTAGGGAAGAAAGCTACCGGCACCACTATTAAGTACTGGTCTGACCCGCAGATATTTTTACGCGAGGCCGATTACGACATCGAAGAGATTCATACCCGCGCCCGCCAAACCGCATTTCTCGTTCCAGGCCTGACTATTACCGTGAATGACAATCGCACACTTGTGGCGACAAGTGAGAAGTTCCATTTCACCGGAGGTATCTCGGAGTATTGCACTTTCTTGCAGCCAGATACTCCGATCTGTGATGTCATCCGCCTCAAGGGGAGTGGACATTATCAAGAGACCGTTCCCGTGTTGGATGGCAAAGGCCATTTAGTCCCAACCGATGTTGAACGAGATATGGAAGTAGATATTGCCTTGCGTTGGGGTGACGGATATGAGTCGACCTTACGTTCATTCGTCAACATAATCTCCACCAGTAAAGGTGGCACTCATGTCAGCGGATTCGAACGTGGCATAACTAAAGTTGTGAGCGATACTTTGAAATCATCACGCATCACGAAAGCTAGTGACCCCGACATCATCAAAGATGATGTATTGGAAGGTCTGACCGCGGTGGTGACGGTGCGAATGTCTGAACCGCAATTTGAGGGACAGACGAAAGAGATTCTTGGCACGGCAGCGGCAACGAAAATCGTGCAGAACGTCGTTAATACTGAGCTCACGCGGTACTTCAATTCACGCGGCTCTAAAGCGCAATCAAGATTGGTCCTCGAGAAAATCGCCGGCGCTGCGAAAACTCGCGTCTCAGTCCGCGCCCATAAAGATGTTCAGCGAAGAAAGAATGCGTTGGAATCTTCATCGCTTCCGGCAAAGCTCTCTGATTGTCGCTCCGATGATGTTGAGCACACCGAGCTCTTCATCGTTGAGGGCGATTCTGCTTTAGGAACAGCAAAGTCGGCGCGAAACTCCGAGTATCAAGCGCTCCTGCCGATTCGAGGAAAGATCTTGAATGTGCAGAAGGCCTCGCTCTCGGCGATGCTCGACAACTCCGAATGCGCTTCGATTATTCAAGTCATTGGCGCAGGATCAGGTCGCTCGTTCAATCTCGATGAAGCGCGTTACGGTCGAATCATTCTGATGTCAGACGCTGATGTTGATGGTGCGCATATTCGATGTTTAATCTTGACCTTGCTCTTTAAATATATGCGCCCTCTTATCGAAGATGGTCGTGTGTTCGCTGCGGTCCCGCCACTGCATCGGATCGAGATTTCCGGCGCGAAGAAAGGCGATTTCCACTACACCTATTCTGATGACGAAATGAAGAAGTATCTAGCTTCGCTAACAAAAGCAGATAAGAAGTGGCGTGAGCCGATTCAACGATATAAGGGACTTGGCGAGATGGATGCCGAACAACTTCGCGAGACGACGATGGATCCAGCGAAACGAACCTTGCGACGAATCACCATCAAAGATGGTGCGCATGCGGAGAAAATCTTCGAACTGTTGATGGGTAACGAGGTAGCGCCACGGCGCGATTTCATTGGTACTAACCAGATAGATCTTGAACGAATCGATCTCTGATGGTTCACGCGCAGCGCCATCCACAACAGGGGAAAACGCTCCGTAAATTAGCGGCAGCCCAAACTCTCTCTGGGCTTGGTGTAACCGGCACCTTTGCTGCTGGCTCGCTCTTGGTAGTACAAATCTCTGACTCCGAAGCTCTTGCCGGCTTAGTACAGACCTCTACCGTCGTTGGAGCAGCGTTACTCGCTCTCCCGCTTGCGCGCTGGACAGATAAAGGTGGTCGACGTCGTTCCTTGGGATTCGGTTATTTTCTCGGATCGCTCGGTGCGCTCTTTGCATTTCTTGGTGGCGTCAACAGAATATTTCCGTTGATATTGATTGGCGCTGCAATGATTGGTGGCGCATCGGCTGCTGGGTATCAGGCACGTTTTGCTGCAGTAGATCTTGCAAGTAATGAAAATCGAGCAAGTGATCTATCGAAAGTTGTATGGGCTTCGACTATTGGTTCTGTATTGGGACCAAATCTGATGGAACCGGCAGGGGAGATGGCTCTTGCGTTGGGACTTCCCAAATTAGTTGGACCATACATCGTGGCAATCGTGATGCTTTTCTCGGCAGCAACTCTTGTCACACTCCTACTCAAGCCAGACCCATTTTTACTCGCACGTGAAGAGCGTGGTGAGGTGTACAAGCGGGAGAAGCGCACGTTTAGGAAAGCGTTTATGACCATTCGTTCGATACCGCAGGCTTGGCTTGCGCTGCATGCAATCGTAATCGGCCATATTGCAATGGTGACGATCATGGTCATGACTCCAGTGCATATGGCTCATGTTGATGTTTCGTTACGGTTGATTGGTCTAGTGATCAGCGTGCATGTGCTCGGCATGTATGCGCTCTCGCCACTGGTTGGAAAAGTAGTTGATAAATTTGGGCGGGTGCGCACCATTCTTTTAGGTGTACTGATACTCCTTGCTAGTGCGCTAATCTCCGGATTGGCTTATGCCGATGCAGTAGTACAACTTGGTATCGGACTCTTTTTATTGGGACTTGGCTGGTCCTGCACGCTTATCGCAGGCTCGACGCTCCTTGCCGAATCACTTCCTGATGAGATCAAGGCGTCAGGGCAAGGGCTCTCTGATCTCTCGATGAATGGCGGAGGTGCGCTCGGAGGTGCGCTCGCTGGATTAGTGATTGCTTTCTCTAGCTACGGCTGGCTCTGCGCGATTATGGCGTTACCGGTGCTCTATCTTGGCGTAAAAGCGTGGCGATTACCGATTAACTAGATTTGAAGAGAAACGTTCGTCGCGGCGTTGCAAACTTCTTCCCTTCCTCTTTCAGTTCCAAGGAGACTTGAGCGCGAATTGAGGCATCATCTTTCAATAGCGCTGTGAGCGCGGCAATGGTCTTCTTCAATTCTTTCTCTTCGGTATCAAGTTCCAACTTAGAGAATTTAGTCAGCCTTCGCAGCGGCATCTCAAGGATGTAATTAGCTTGAATTTCAGAGAGCTTGAAGGTACTCATCAATCCTTTGCGCGCCGCTTCGGTATCGTCACTCGCGCGAATCAGCTTGATGACCTTATCTATATCGATGATTGCCTTCAGTAATCCTTCAACAATATGAAGACGATCTTTCGCCTTCTCGCGACGAAACTTCGAACGTCGCGTTACAACAGCAATGCGATGATCGATATATACCTGGAGGAGCTCTTTGAGAGCGAGCGTTTTGGGCTGCCCATTCACAAGCGCAACAGCATTGATAGAGAAAGATTCTTCCATCGGCGTGAGGCGATAGAGGTTGGCGAGAATCTCTTCTGGGTCGTAGCCAGTTTTTGCCTCCACGACAATCTTGGTGCCATTCTTGCCGTCAGAGAGATCGATGATGTCTGAGATGCCTTGGATCTTCTTTGCTTTAACGAGATCGGCAATCTTTTCGACGACTTTTTCTGGCCCCACATTAAAGGGAAGCTCGGTGATGACAATGCCTTGTTTTCGCGCTGAAACTTTGTCGACGAATGCCGTTGCTTGAACTTTGAATGCGCCTTTACCTGTTTCGTAAGCTTCGATGATGCCATCGGTATCAACGATCTTGCCGCCCGTTGGGAAATCTGGACCAGGGAGATGTTTCATGAGAGCTTTGAGTGTGGCGTTGGGATTATCAATCAAGTGACAAGTAGCCGCAACGACCTCACCCACGTTGTGGGGCGCCATATTTGTTGCCATACCCACGGCAATTCCAGTTGCTCCATTGATTAGTAAGTTTGGCAGCGCTGCTGGAAGTACTCGTGGTTCTTTCATCTGTCCGTCGTAATTCGATGCAAAATCGACCGTGTCTTCGTCGCTCTCTTCGACCATCGTCAAAGCAGCGGGAGCTAAGCGCGCCTCGGTGTATCGCATGGCAGCAGGGCCGGCATCAAGAGAACCGAAATTGCCATGGCCGTCAATTAACGTCAGGCGCATTGAAAAACTCTGCGCCATTCGAACTAGTGCGTCATAAATCGCGCCATCACCATGCGGGTGGAGCTTTCCCATGACTTCGCCAACAACGCGAGCGCTCTTTACATGCCCTTTTTCTGGGCGAAGTCCCATCTCGGACATCTGAAAGAGGATTCTGCGGTGGACCGGCTTTAAACCATCGCGAGCATCAGGGAGCGCTCTGGAGTAAATGACCGAATAGGCATACTCCAAGAACGATTCAGACATCTCACTATTGACGTCGATGTCGATGACACGTCCAACTGATGGGGGTGGGGTAGGTGCGCTCTTCGTTTTAGCCATGGCGTAATTCTCACCTGTACTTGGCGAAATTGCTGGGAGGCAACGCCCAGCAGAGGCTATGTTGTAGATTCACGTAATGATGAATGCGCATTCGCACGCGACTTTCGCATTGCGTGATGTAAGTCGCGCACTTTATTCATCGCTGGGCCTTCCTATTTCTTCACAAATTTCACTGACTCCTTCACGGGGCGTCGAGATCCTCTTTTTGATTGATGGGCTCGGCGCGCACTCGTTGGCGCAATTCGCACATTGGGCGCCAAACATTTCCACTATGACCTCCTTGGGTGAACTCAATACTGAATTTCCCTCGACTACTGCGACGTCTTTGACGAGCGTAGGTACCGGCTTGCATCCAGCGGAGCATGGGATGCTGGGGTACACGGTGCGCATTCCCTATAGCGATAACAGATTATTAAACGCTCTGAAATGGGATTCGCGCGTAGATCCAGTTATCTGGCAGTCGCACCACACTCTCTTTGAACAGGGGGCAGCGATTGGTATCAACTCTTTCAACATCTCAGCTGAACGTTATGCCGGTTCAGGATTTACTGAAGCTGCACTTCGTGGTGCAACATTCCTTGGCGCAAATACTTTCGAGCGCATGATTGAACAGTTGCGTGTTGCGATGGAGAAGTCCCCAACATTTATCTATCTCTATATCAATGACATCGATGCGGCAGGCCATGAATTTGGGGTCGGGTCACAGGAGTGGATTGATGCGCTCGTACTGGCAGATGATTTTGTCGGAATCCTCAAGGAGAACCTGCCGAGTAACGCGCGCCTTACCTTGACTGCAGATCACGGCATGCTCAATGCAGAAGAGAAGATAATGATTGATGGCGAATTGATGCGTGACGTGACTCTGATTGGTGGCGAACCCCGCGCTCGTCACATTTATGTTGCAGAAGGCAAAGAGCTATATGTTCAGAGTAAGTGGCATGAAGCCTTAGGTAGCAGAGTTGATGTGCTGCTGAAAAACCAAGCGCTTGAATCTCAACTTTTCGGACCGAATGCCACGTCGCAATCGGTAGATCGTATGGGCGATCTCATTGCTATTCCATGCGACCAGAGCGTTTTGATTGAACCAGCCCGCAAACATCTCGAAGGAGCGATGGTGGGACATCACGGCGGATTAACCGAAATCGAACGAGCTATTCCTCTGTTTTCTTTCCAAACATAATCTCGTCCCACGAAGGAACTTTCGCGCGACCAGTAACACCATCACGCGCAGCATCTGATGCTGGATCAACCTCTTCACGTACCGCAGCTAAACGCGGCGCCTCTCGACCCTCGCGCGATTCACGGGGCTCACGTTCTGCTCCGCCACCAAGTAGCTCAGTGGGAAGCTGTGAACGAACTTTCTCGTGCGGGGAGCGATCATCGCCACTAATCCACCGTGCGCCTTCATCGCGCGCAGCCAACGTGCGCTTATGGGTATCAAGAATCCATTCGCCGCTACTTTGACCATCGCGGGTTGGATAATTAACAGAGATGATCCATGTGCCATCTTCTTGGCGAAAACCATTCCATTCCAAAGTATTCACATCGACCCCACGTGCACCAAGTCGCTCATGGACTACTTCGCGGAGCGTGAGTTCGCTGCGCCCGCGACGCACTTGCGTATCAAGGGCATGAGTAATGATGTGGTTTCGCTCGTGCATGATGGGGCCAGAGAAGCGTTCGATTTTTTCTAGCGGAGTGCCGGTGCTATCGAAGATCTCACGCGGTGATTCACCTGCGCGAAGTCGCGCTTGAATCTCTTTAATCGTCAGTTCGGCTCCACTAGTTGCAGCAGGCACAGAAATCAATGTTGGATGCGGCGAACTCTTGCGCTCGGCACGGTACTTGTTGCCAGATGAGTCGGTGAGGAGAATCGACTCTCCATCATCGCTAACTATCCGAAGTTCCCGCTCCATGACCCCTCTTTCTGGTCTCACTCTAGTCGGCCATTAGGATGATTACATGGAACTAGGCGCGCAACTCGAAGCGGTAGCAATTGATATCGTGCGCGCGGCGGGGTCGCTTTTGACCAATCGACCTGCGACCTTGAAGTACTCCACTAAATCGAGCGCGGTTGATGTCGTCACAGAGATGGATAAGGCATCTGAAGAATTAGTGCGGAATTATCTAGCAACAAACCGGCCGGGGGATGGGCTTCTTGGCGAAGAAGGATCAGATATCCCGAGTTCGACGGGCATCACCTGGATTGTTGACCCCATTGATGGCACTGTGAACTATCTCTACCAATTGCCTGGTTGGAATATTTCTGTCGCTGCGCAACGTGATGGAAAGACCATCGCTGGCGCAGTTTTCGCTCCACTCCTAGAAGGCGGGATGCTCTGGAGCGCACACCTTGGCGGCGGAGCATTTCTGCAGCGTGGTACGGCAACACGGGTATCCATTCACGCAAATGCCAATGTTCCGCTCCATCTAGCCCTCCTGGCGACAGGGTTTTCTTACTCGACGGAGATTCGTCGGAAGCAAGGCGCTCGCTTTGCAGCGCTTATTCCCCAGGTCCGCGACATTAGGCGGATGGGTGCGGCAGCAGTGGATCTCTGTCTCGTCGCATCGGGAATGGTCGATGGCTATTTTGAAGAGGAGTTAGCGCCTTGGGATCTGGCGGCAGGGGAGCTCATTGCAACTGAGGCAGGCGCCGTGGTGACCAATGGCAGCGGCGGCAGAGCTGGCCGTGAGATGGTGGTCGCCGCCCACCCGTCGCTGCATGGTGAGATTCTTGCGCTGCTCTCCCGCGTGGCTGGCAATTAGCCAACTTACGCTCCCGTAACCTACGGTTTAGTAAGTTACCGAGCACGGGGGTGGAGATGGGCAGCTACAAGCCAGAGGTCCAATCGCGATTGATCCGCGACCTCGAACCAGTGGTCGGAGCAGAACTTGAGCGCCACCTCGCTACGCAAAAGGAGTGGTACCCACACGAATATGTGCCGTGGAGTGAAGGGCGCAATTTTGCCGGCCCGCTCAATGGCGATGCATGGGAAGCGAAAGATTCAAAACTCACAGCCATTGCCCAAGACTCACTCGTAATCAATCTTCTTACCGAAGATAACTTGCCGAGCTATCACACTGAAATTGCAATTGCGATGGGTCAAGATGGCGCGTGGGGTAATTGGATCAATCGCTGGACGGCAGAGGAATCTCGCCACGGCATCGTATTACGCGACTACTTAATGGCTACTCGCGGCGTCAACCCCAATGAATTGGAAGATTTACGTATGGCCCACATGTCTGTGGGATATCAAACACCGTACGACGATGACATGTTGCACACCGTTGCTTACGTTACTTTTCAAGAGTTGGCCACGCGTATCTCACACCGCAACACGGGAAAGATATCTGCAGATCCCATTTGTGAGGGAATGCTCACTCGGGTAGCCCTTGATGAGAATTTACATATGCTCTTCTATCGCAACCTGCTTGGCGCTGCGCTAAAGCTAGAACCCGAGGCTACGCTCGAAGCAATTGCAGATGTTCTCGAAAACTTTGCGATGCCTGGTTATGGAATCCCAGGTTTTGCCCGAAAATCTGTACAAATTGCGCTCGCCGGAATTTATGATTTAGAGCTGCACCTCAATGAAGTTGTTAGCCCAATTTTGCGCGCATGGGGAGTATTTGAATTGACTGGGCTCAGCGGCGAGGGCGAACGCCATCGCGCTCGAATTGCAGCGCTAGTCGATCGCACCTCTCTTGAGGTCGCCAGATTTACCGAGAAGCGCGAGGCGCACTTTGACCGCCTGACTGCGCGCGGCATTGAATTCTTGAGACTTTCTTGAGAGATCTGGGCTAGCGATGGGAATCTGGCGAGCTTTTCGCCAGACACGCGCCCAAGCGGGTAGAAATCTTTCGGATTTTAGGCATAATTCGCCGGCGAGTGGCGTTATAGCTGGTAGACCACTAAACGCACCAACAGAGGGGGAGGCGAGCAACAATGGCAACCGATTATGACTCCCCGCGGAAAACCGATGAAGAGCTCCACGAAGAGAGCCTTGAAGAGTTAAAAGCGCGGCAAGCAGATAAGAAATCCGGACAAGTAGATGTCGATGAAGCAGAAGCAGCAGAGAATCTCGAACTGCCTGGCGCCGACCTCTCCGGTGAAGAGTTAACAGTTCGCGTATTACCGCGCCAAGTTGACGAATTCACCTGTTCAAAATGTTTCTTAGTCCATCACCGTTCGCAATTGGTAAAGGGCGAGGGAGCAACCGCAGTTTGTCGCGAGTGCGCGTAAACTTCTAACCATGTCGCGGGTTCCAAGCACAACACCTCCGCCGGATGCACAGGTTCCACCTCGCCATCCCAAAGCTCCAGAACCTGGTACCAAAATTCCCTCACACTTTGGCCACTGCTTTGGCTGTGGCGATCTTCATCCCACGGGTCTGCATCTTGTAGCGCATGCTGGTGAAGGTCAGAACCTCACCGCAACTTTTACCGTAACTCACGATCATCAAGGGGCGCCTGGGTTAGCGCATGGAGGATTACTCTCGCTTGCTTTCGATGAAGCGCTCGGGAAATTGATGTGGTTGATCCGCTCACCAGCTGTCACAGCGCGACTTGAAACTGACTTTCTCAAGCCAGTGCCGATGGGATCGACGTTGTACATCACTGCAGATATCGCAGGCCAGGTCAATCGCAAGGTGTACACCCGCGCTGAAGGTCATCTCGATGGATTCGATGGCCCTGTAGCTGTGCGTGCTGCTGCGCTATTTGTGATAGTTCCAATGGCACATTTTCTTGAGAATGCGCCGCAAGAGTATTTGAAGCATCTCCGTGAACACCCAGAGTTACTCGCCTTTGTCGACCCTGATTTCGAAATAAATCCATGACCGATCTCCTCATCCACCAGCTCGATCCAGAGCTTCCGCTACCGCGCTTTGCTAAGCCTGGTGATGCTGGCGCAGATCTTTATGCTCGCATCGATCTCACTTTGGCTCCTGGAGAGCGCGCGCTCATGCCAACGGGAATTGCAATTGCGCTACCGCCAGGTTTTGCAGCATTCATTCATCCGCGCTCGGGTCTTGCTATCCGTGATGGACTTTCAATGGTTAATGCTCCCGGAACAATAGATGCCTCCTATCGGGGCGAAATCCAAGTAATCTTGGTAAACATGGATACAAAGAATCCCATCTCCATCAAACGTGGAGATCGCGTAGCGCAATTGGTGATTCAGCGAATCGAAAATGTAAATTTCGTCCCAGTTTCAGAGTTGCCCGGAACCGAGCGCGGTTCGGGCGGTTTTGGCTCCACTGGTAAGAAATGAATCAGCGATGAGCGAGGAGCAAAAGAAGAAAGTTCTCGACGCCTTTGGTGGCAAACGTGGATTGATTGATTCAGGTTTGCCTGCACTCATTTTCCTAGTGGTATTTAATCTTCGCGATTCGCTCCGCGATGCTATCTATAGCGCTTTGGCGCTCTCAGTACTTCTTACTATTTGGCGATTAATCCGCCGCGATACTTTGCAACATGCGATTTCGGGAATCGTTGGGGTTCTCATCTGTGCGTGGTTTGCGCGCAATAGTGGAAAGGCCGAAGACTTCTATCTCCCAGGGCTCATCACCAACGTGATCTATGGATCGGTTTATCTCGTTGCCAACCTTGCCGGCTTTCCCATCCTTGGCGTAATGCTTGGGCCGATCTTGGGAGAAAACCTTGCCTGGCGAAAAGACCCAGCACGTAAGCGCGCTTACACGAATGCAAGTTGGCTTTGGGTTGGCCTCTTCTTATCGCGCTTGATTGTGCAATATCCGCTCTATCGTTCAGGCAATGTCGATCTCTTGGGAATTGCACGACTTGCAATGGGATATCCGTTATTCCTGGCTGTTGCATGGGGGAGTTGGTTGATTATTCGTACGGTTCCGATAACTCAGGTGGAACCAGAGAAGCAATAGCTACTTACGCGGTGCAAAACATCTCTGCAGAGTGGTTTCAGCGCCCGCCGTTGCAACAAATAACAATTCATCACCAGCAGCGAAAGCATCTGTTGGCGTTGGAGCAATAACTCGACCATCGCGCAAAATTGCAGCAAGAGCACAATCCTCCGGAAGTTCTACTTCATTTACCTGTTTGCCGATGCAAGGGCTCTCTTCCGGAAGGGTAATCTCAACCAAACTTGCATCACCTTCACTTAACGAGAAGAGTTTGACGACATCTCCGACAGAGACTGCCTCTTCGACAAGTGCGGAGAGCATTCGTGGAGTAGAGACCGAGACATCCACGCCCCATGATCCATCGAAGAGCCACTCATTCTTTGGGTGATTGACTCGGGCAACCACGCGCGGAACGCCATATTCAGTCTTAGCAAGAAATGAGACAACAAGGTTTACTTTGTCATCACCGGTTGCCGCGACAAGCACGTTACACATCTCAAGTTTTGCATTATCGAGCGAGATGATTTCGCAGGCATCGGCTAGTAGCCAATCAGCATCGGGCACCGACTCCATCTTCATTGCCTTGGGATCTTTATCGATAAGTAAGACATGATGGCCATTGCTAAGCAATTCTCGGGCAATCGAGCGTCCAACGTTCCCGGCTCCTGCGATTGCGACGCGCACTAGTGTCCTGCCGGAGGAGTTGCGAGGGTACTTTCTATACTCGCTAAATCTTTTTCATTCATCATCAGATGCACGAGATCGCCCTCTTGGATCACTGTGTGCTCATCAATCAACATACCCTTGCCAAGACGGGTAATCATTGCGATTCGCGCACCGGTGCTGCTTTCAATTAAAGATGCTGGGTGGCCAAACCAACCTGCATCTAAATGGACTTCAGCGAGGCGAATCATTCCACTTGCATCTTGCCACTCAGACAGGGAACCTTCTGGAGCTAAACGACGAAGAATTTGATCGGCAGTCCAAATGACAGTCGCCACTGTTGGAATTCCCAGGCGTTGGTAGATTTCAGCGCGACCCGGGTCGTAAATTCGTGCAACAACATTTGCCACGCCAAAGTTTTCGCGCGCAACACGCGCTGCCAGGATATTCGAGTTATCACCATTGCTTACGGCAGCAAAGGCATCAGCTCGTTCAATACCTGCTTGAATCAGAATGTCTCGATCAAAGCCAACACCCGTAAGAGTTATACCTTGGAAGTTTGGACCAAGTCGGCGGAACGCTTCACGATTCTGGTCGATGATGGCAACGGTATGGCCTGCCTCTTCAAGGCGCTGGGCGATCAGTGTTCCCACGCGACCGCACCCCATCACAACTACGTGCATGCGAGCAATTTACACCTGTGGCGCACCCTGCACGTGCACCCCTCGCGAATGAAGTGCCACAACCCCGATATCCTCTCTAAATGGCTAAATCTTCGAGGACTTTTTCGCTAGGCGAACAGGTGGAACTCGACATTGATGGAATCGCCCATGGCGGCGAGAGCGTAGCTCGCCTTGATGGCTGGGTCTTTTTTATCCGGCACGCGATACCTGGTGAGCGCGTGCTTGTGCAGATCACGGAGGTTGGCAAGAGCTTTCATCGCGCGGATACTGTCGAGATTATCGACGCTTCACCAGATCGAATTGCGCCAGCCTGCTCCTATTTTCACCCTGGCGGTTGTGGCGGCTGCGACTTTCACCACATATCGCTTCAGAGGCAACGTGATTTAAAAAGCCAGGTCATTTCGGAGCAATTCCAACGGGTGGCGAAGATGGAGATTGGCGTGCCCGTTCGTGAAGTTTCGTTATCTGAGAATAGTGGCGCTCGATACCGTGGCAGATTGACGTTACATGTAGATAAAAGCGGTCGCGCAGGTTTTCTCAAAAGTCGTTCCCACGACGTCTTCCCTATTGCCGATTGTGTTGTTGCCTCTGAAAAACTCGAGATGCACACGGTATTAGCAAAGCGGTACAACGGAATAGAACGGTTGACGCTCCCGGATGAAGTTCGCACCGAAGAGATTTCTGTCCACGGCACAACTCATCGATATCGGGTGAGTCAGGAAAGTTTCTGGCAAGGACACGTCCGCGCAGCAGAAGTCCTTGGCGAGGCTGCGTTAAATTCATTACAACCGCGCGCGGGGGAGTACGCTCTTGATTTATACGGGGGAGTCGGACTCTTCGCCAAATTACTTGCACATGCGCGAGCGCGCGTTTCGATCATCGAATCGAGCGCTACTGCCATTGCTGATGCGAAATTTAATCTTCGTGAATTCTCTGACGTAAGTTTTCATGAGGGTGATGTTGCCAAAGAGATGAAGAACATTGCGCGTGCAGATATCGTGCTGCTAGATCCGCCGCGAAGTGGAGCAGAGCTCGCCGTGCTCGATCGAATCGTGGCGTTGGCCCCGCGGAGAATTTGTTACATCTCCTGTGACCCAGCTTCACTCGCAAGAGATAGCCAGCGATTGGCTGAGCGCGGCTATCAGATCGCGGAGAGTGCGGCCTACGACCTCTTTCCGCAGACCGCCCATATCGAGTGCGTTTTCACCTTTGAACCGGTAATATCTTGATATCAAGATAAATCTGGGGGCGGAGATATGAGCAAGGATTCTTTTCAGGCGAAACGGACTTTTTCAAGCGCAGGTCGGTCTCTTGAGATTTTCGATATCACCGGTCTCTCCGGCGCCGCTGACCTGCCTTTTAGCTTAAAGATCCTTTTGGAGAATCTCCTTCGCCACGAAGATGGCGCAAATATCACCGCAGCACAGATCAAGGCGTTAGCAAATTGGGATCCTTCAGTTGAACCGGATACGGAAATTCAATTCACTCCTGCTCGAGTCATCATGCAGGACTTCACAGGTGTGCCTTGTGTAGTGGACCTTGCCACGATGCGCGAAGCAGTTGTCGAGCTGGGTGGAGATCCAGCGAAGGTAAATCCACTCGCGCCAGCAGAACTTGTTATTGATCACTCAGTTATTGCAGATGTCTTTGGTCGCCCTGATTCATTTGAGAAGAACACTGATATTGAGTATCAACGTAACCACGAGCGTTATCGATTCCTACGTTGGGGTCAAACAGCGTTCGATGAGTTCAAAGTCGTTCCACCAGGAACTGGAATCGTCCACCAGGTAAATATTGAATACTTAGCGCGAGTGGTGATGATCCGCGAAGTTGGCGGCGTGATGCGCGCATATCCAGATACAGTCGTGGGTACCGATTCGCACACCACGATGGTCAACGGCCTTGGCGTTCTTGGTTGGGGCGTAGGTGGTATCGAGGCAGAAGCCGCTCTACTTGGCCAACCAGTATCGATGCTCATTCCGCGTGTAGTTGGGTTCAAATTAACTGGACAACTTCCAGTTGGCACAACTGCCACTGACCTTGCGCTAACTATCACTGAACAACTGCGAAAGCATGGGGTTGTTGGAAAATTTGTCGAGTTCTATGGCCCAGGAGTATCTGCAGTCCCGATGGCCAATCGCGCAACTATCGGAAATATGAGCCCTGAATATGGTTCAACGTGTGCGATCTTCCCAATAGACGAAGAGACCATTACCTACTTACGTTTAACTGGTAGAAGTGAAGAGCAGCTCACTCTTGTCGCCGAATATGCGAAAGCGCAGGGCCTTTGGCACAATCCAAGTGCAACGCCGCGCTACTCAGAGCATCTCGAATTAGATCTCTCTACTATTCGCCCTTCAATCGCAGGTCCAAAGCGACCACAAGATCGAATTGCTCTTAATCAGGCGCAGTCAAAGTTCCGTGAAGCGCTACCAAGTTACATTCGCGAGAAGACAGCCAAGAATCCAGTTTCAGTCACCATGGGGGAGCAGAAGTTCTCCATCACTAATGGCGATGTCGTGATTGCATCGATCACCTCATGCACAAATACATCTAACCCATCGGTGATGGTCGGCGCAGCGTTGCTTGCGAAAAAGGCCGTCGAAAAAGGTTTGAAAGCAAAACCCTGGGTCAAGACGACTCTGGCGCCAGGATCGAAGGTCGTCACTGATTATTACGACCGCGCCGACTTGACTCGATACATGGAGGCGCTTGGTTTTAATCTCGTTGGTTATGGCTGCGTAACATGTATCGGAAACTCTGGGCCATTGCCTACTGAAATTTCAGCAGCAATCAATGAACAAGATCTTGCAGTTTCTGCTGTGCTCTCAGGTAATCGAAACTTTGAAGGGCGCATCTCGCCCGACGTTCGAATGAACTATCTAGCATCGCCACCACTTGTCGTTGCATACGCAATTGCTGGAACGATGAATCATGATTTCGAGAACGATCCACTAGGAGTGGACAAGAGTGGCGCGCCAGTCTTTTTGAAGGATATTTGGCCAACATCTCAAGAAATTGAAAGTGTCGTTGCCACCTCCATCACCTCTGAAATGTTCCGCAAGGATTACGCCTCTGTGTTCGAGGGTGACCATCGATGGAAAGCGCTCGATACACCAACGGGCGAGACCTTCGAGTGGGATCCCCAATCTACCTATGTGCGAAAGCCACCGTATTTCGAAGGCATGCCAAAGAATCCTGTTGCCGTGAAAGATATTTCTGGCGCGCGAGTACTTGCGCTTTTGGGCGATTCGGTAACCACAGATCACATCTCGCCGGCAGGAAATATCAAAGCTGATTCGCCTGCAGGAAAATATCTACAGAGCCACGGCGTCGAACGAGCAGATTTCAATTCATATGGTTCACGGCGTGGTAATCATGAAGTGATGATTCGAGGTACCTTCGCAAATATCCGATTGAAGAATTTGCTGCTTGCCCAAGAAGGCGTCGAAGGTGGATTCACCAAGAACTTCCTTGATGGTGGCGCGCAGGCAACAATTTATGATGCATCAGTTGCATACCAAGCTGCCGGCGTACCACTTGTCATTCTCGCTGGAAAAGAATACGGATCTGGCTCATCACGAGACTGGGCAGCAAAAGGCACCGCACTTCTTGGTGTGAAAGCGGTAATCGCCGAGTCATATGAGCGAATTCACCGCTCCAACTTGATTGGCATGGGTGTACTGCCACTTCAATTCCTCGACGGTGAGAACCCGCAATCGCTCGGGTTAACTGGTGACGAAGTGTTTACCATCACAGGGATTGTCGAATTAAACACCGGCAAGATTCCAGCAACGGTACAGGTAGCGGCAGGAGCAAGAAACTTCACTGCGAAGGTTCGTATTGATACGCCGGGAGAAGCCGATTACTACCGACATGGTGGGATTATGCAATACGTGCTTCGCTCACTTATATCGAGCGCTTCCTAACCAGTTGGCTAGACTGGGGAAGTGATTCTCCAGTCGTTGGCCTCCCCAGAGGAGCTCAAGAAGGTAGCCCCTGAGCACCTTCCTGCCTTAGCGCAGGAGATCAGAGAATTCCTGATTCATTCGGTCTCTCGTACCGGTGGCCACCTCGGACCAAATTTGGGTGTCGTGGAGCTAACAATTGCGCTCCATCGAACCTTTAACTCACCACATGATGTGCTCCTCTTTGATACTGGCCATCAAAGTTACGTCCATAAACTTCTTACCGGGCGACAAGAAGGATTTGAAAAATTGCGCCAGCGCGGTGGCACATCGGGTTATCCAAACCGAAGTGAAAGTGCGCACGATGTCATCGAGAACTCACACGCCTCAACAGCGCTCTCGTGGGGCGATGGCATCTCACGAGCATTTTCACTACAAGGAATCACCGATCGATCAGTCGTCGTTGTTGTAGGTGATGGTGCGCTCACCGGTGGCATGGCGTGGGAAGCTCTCAACAACATCGCCGCAGCGAAAGATCGCTCTCTCGTCATCTTGGTCAACGATAATGAGCGCTCGTACAGCCCAACTATTGGCGGTATATCCACTTATCTCACGACTCTTCGCGCAACGAAGGGTTATGAACGATTTCTTGAATGGGGAAAGAACGTACTTGAAAAGACCCCCGTTGTAGGGCAACCAATATTCGAAACGTTGCACGGGATGAAAAAGGGAATCAAAGACATCATTGCGCCCCAGGGCATGTTCGAGGATCTCGGTTTGAAATATCTTGGACCAGTCGATGGCCACGATATCGAGGCGATGGAGAACATTCTTAAGGCTGCAAAAGATTTTGGCGGTCCGGTGATCGTCCATGCGATCACAGAGAAAGGACGCGGATTCGCGCCTGCTGTAAACGATGAAGCAGAGCGGTTCCACGCGGTTGGTCCAGTGGATCCTGAGACGGGCGAAGCGCTTTCGACCACCGGAAAGACGTGGACATCGGTCTTCTCCGAAGAATTGGTTTCTATTGGACGAAGCAACTCGGACGTTGTAGCAATTACCGCTGCGATGCTCGGTCCAACTGGGTTAGATAAATTCGCTCAAACCTTCCCTGATCGCACCGTTGATGTCGGCATCGCTGAGCAACATGCGGTGGCCAGCGCGGCCGGACTAGCCTTCGGCGGTCTCCATCCAGTTGTTGCGCTCTATTCGACTTTTCTCAATCGAGCATTTGATCAACTTCTCCTTGATGTGGCGCTTCATAAGGCAGGTGTAACTTTCGTGCTCGATCGATCCGGCATCACTGGGGATGACGGCCCTTCGCATCATGGAGTATGGGATCTTGCGCTTACTGGGATTGTTCCCAACCTCAAAGTCGCGGCCCCGCGCGATGGCTCTCGACTACAAGAGTTGCTTCGTGAGGCGGTAGCAATCTCTGATCAACCTACTGTGCTTCGCTTTCCAAAAGGGAGCGTTGCCGCAGATATCCCTGCATTTGAGCGACGAGATGGCATCGATGTGCTTTATCGCGGCGAAAGCGCAGATATCCTGATTCTGAGCGTTGGCGCTATGGCCAGCCTTGCTGTTGAGGCAGCTGCCCAGGCATATCGAGAAGGTGTTGGCGTTACCGTAATCGATCCACGATGGGTTAAACCGTTACCGCCTGCAATCATCACTATGGCGCAACGCTACTCGCACGTCGTCGTGATTGAAGATGGAATCAGACGCGGTGGGATTGCAAGCGCTCTAGCCGAGAATATGCGCGATGCAGGAGTAGATATTCCTGTTCACTCAATCGGAATTCCACTGGCATTCATCGAGCATTCAAAGCGCGCCGAAATTTTGCAGGATTTGGGGATTACCGGACAGCAGATTGCGCGAAGCCTTGTCGAACTTCGATCAACTGGCGAACTTCCGATTATGGAAGGGATGCAACGCCCTTCGGATGAAAGCGTTGACCAGTCGCAGCCTCGCTAATTCCTGTTCGATCAAGATAAGGCAAAATTCCACCGAGATGGAGCGGCCACCCAGTACCAAGCAGCATGCACAGATCAATCTCTGCAGGGGATGAGATCACTCCTTCATCGAGCATCATTCGCGCTTCAGTAGCTAGAGCCGTGAGTGCGCGTGTGCGAACTTCGTCGGCGGTAGATGCCTTAGCGCCCTTTTCGATACATGCTGCGGCATCAGGATTGATGGTGAGCGCACCATTCTCGCCTTTGATGTAGAACGTGCGAACGCCATTCTTCACCAATCGCTCGATAGTAGGGCTGACCCGATATCGCTCACCCAAGGTGGCGTTAAGTGTTTGCGCAACATGGAGCGCAACACCAGGGCCAACTAAGCCGAGAAGTTCAAAGGAACTCATCGGCAGGCCAAGTGGAACCATTGCGCTATCAGCGACCTCGGGTGCAGTTCCTTCATCGAGGGAGTCGGTGATCTCGCCCATAAAGCGCATGAGTAATCGGTTCACCACGAATGCAGGAGCGTCTTTCACGATGACCATGGTCTTCTTGAGTTCTTTACCGATCACGACGGCAGTTGCAGTGGTGGCATCGTCGGTATGAGGCGTACGTGCAATCTCCAGCAGCGGCATTACTGCAACCGGATTGAAGAAATGAAAACCAATCACGCGCTCTGGATTCTTCAAGTGGTCGGACATGTTTGTGACAGAGAGCGATGAAGTATTGGTTGCGAGGATGCACTCAGGCGAGATGATTGTCTCAAGCTCCATGAAGAGCTTTCGCTTGATTTCCATCTCTTCAAAGACCGCCTCGATAATGAAATCGCACGGCGCAAAATCTTTATTGCTGGTACTTCCAGTGAGAATTTGTTTGAGCCAACCAGCCTCTTCGATGCGCATTCGCTTCTTCGAGACCAGAGTATCGAGCTCGTTATGAATCCATGCCAAACCCTTATCGACCCGAGCTTGATCAAGGTCGGTGATATGCACAGGAACTTTCAGATTGCGCAGGATGAGCAGTGCTAATTGAGATGCCATCAATCCGGCACCCACTACGCCTACGCGCGTTACCTTTCGGGCAAGTGCTGGTTTAGGTGCGCCCTCTACCTTCTTCTTACTCTTCTGAATGAGGTTAAAGGCGTAGATCGATGCTCGGAATGGATCGCCCATCACTAATTCGTTGAGCGCGGCATCTTCAGCTGCGAAGCCGGCATCACGAGTAGCTGTTCTCGAATCAGCCATCAATTGCAAGGCAAGGCGTGGAGCATCAATTGGCGCATCGCCGTATTTCTTCTTCTTTGCGGCAGCGCCGATTTCGGCAGCTGCCTTCCATGCGCCATCATCTTTGCTGTGATTGACACGTTCAATCGTCTTCTTCCCTGAAAGCACATCGGCTGCAAAGGTGAGGGATTTTTCAAGGAAGTCGGCGGGCAAATAGACAGAATCAACGACTCCTAATTCGAGCGCTTCATGAGCTTTGAGCATCGTGTTGTTGTTGAGGGCGTTGACCATGATGACTTTGGCCGCCTTCTCTGGCCCAATTAACTGCGGCAGCAAGGTGGCGCCACCCCAACCAGGAACAAGGCCGAGAAATACTTCTGGCAGTGCGATGAAGGCAGTGCTGGCAAGGGTGCGATAGTTGCAATGCAAACCAATCTCGAGACCACCGCCGAGCGCTAAACCGTTAATAAAGGCAAATGTGGGCTTCCCACACTCACCTAATCGTCGGAAAACATCGTGGCCAAATTTTCCAAAGGCACGCGCTTGTGCGCCATCAGTAACTGCCGCAACTCCACTGAGATCTGCACCTGCCGCAAAAATAAATGGTTTGCCAGTAATTCCAATTGCATCAGCGCCAGTTGCTAACGCCTGATCTATCGCAGCGTTCAGGGCTTTTAAGCCTTCAGGGCCAATTGTGTTGGGCCGGTTGTAATCCAATCCATTGTCAATAGTGATGAGGGCGAGCCTGCCAGCAAATCCAAATGGAGCAAGATCAACTTCACGCACAAATGCATTGGTAACTACTTCTTCTAGCGCTGTAACGCTCATGGTTATTTCCTGCTCTTTCCGGTGAAATGTGGGTTCTCCCAGATGATGGTTCCGCCCATTCCCAATCCGATACACATGGTGGTGATCCCGTATTGAACATCAGGTCGCTCTTCAAAGCCACGAGCGAGGTTGAGGATGAGTCGAATTCCCGAAGAGGCGAGTGGGTGACCTACTGCTATGGCGCCACCATAGATATTTACACGCGGGTCATCATCGGCAATTCCAAAGTGATCGAGGAAGGAGAGCACTTGAATCGAAAATGCTTCATTAACTTCGAATAGCCCGATTTGATCAATTGATAAGCCTGCTTTTTCGAGCGCTTTAATTGTTGATGGCACAGGTCCGTATCCCATGATTTCTGGAGCAACTCCAGCAAAAGCAAAACTCACCAACTTAGCCTTTGGCGTGAGTGATCGTTTCTTCGCTTCACTTTCGCTCATCAGAAGTGCTGCAGTTGCGCCATCATTCAGCCCTGCAGCGTTGCCAGGCGTTACTCGACCAGCGGGGCGAAATGGCGTCTTGAGAGTTGCTAATGCCTCCATCGTTGTCATCGGACGAGGTGGTTCATCAACTGTTGCCACGCCCCAACCAAGTTCGGGGGAGCGCACGGCAACCGGAATCAAATCTCTCTGAATCTTTCCTTCTTTATAGGCAGCAGCCGTTTTCATCTGTGAGTTGTATGCATAACGGTCGGCGCGCTCTTTCGTTAAGTGCGGGAATTTATCGTGGAGACGTTCTGCGGTTGCGCCCATGGAAAGTGCATCCTGATCCACCATCTTCTCTGCTAAGTAGCGAGGGTTGGGATCCATCAAATCGCCCATTGGATGATTGCCCATATGTTCGACGCCGCCAGCAAGTGCAACGTTGTATGCGCCGATGGCAATACTTCCAGCGAGTGTTGTGACCGATGTAAGCGCACCTGCGCACCATCGATCCACTGAATAGCCAGGAACAGATTGTGGAATTCCCGCGAGCAGCGATGCGCTCCGGCCAATGTTCATGCCTTGATCGCCATTTTGTGCTGCGGCAGCGATGGCAACGTCATCGATATCTTCAGGTGCAATAGTGGGATTGCGTTCTAGCAAGCCACGAATACAGCGAACCATGATGTCGTCGGCACGTGTGCCGGCATATAGGCTGCCCGCTTTTCCAAACGGAGTGCGAACTGCATCGATGAGAACTACTGATTCGCTCTTCATAACACCCTCAATCTGACATCCATCTGAATTCCGCATCCATGGTGGAACGGCTTAGCAGAAAGGTTACTGGAGGGTAACTTACTTCGCGACTGCCACCTGGGGTTTTGGTGAGCTCTTACGAAGGTAGATCGGCAGCACCACGACTAGATAGGCCGCCCATGCCATCAGCTCCACCCATGAGAACTTAGTCCGGAAACCGAGCGTTCCTTGAAGGAAGGTGGCGATAATGGAATCTGGTGCCATCCATGCCGTGATGTTCCAGGCGTACATGCCCTCTCCTGGGAACCAGCCTAACTCCTGGAATTCGTGGATTCCGTAGGCAAGAACTCCGGCTGCAATGATGACAAGCGCAACTCCGGTGATGGTGAAAAATTTGCTGAGATTAATAGTGATCGCGCGGCGATAAAGGAGCCAACCAAGCGCAACGGCGGAGACTAAACCTACAGTCAATCCAATGGCAGGCGCACTGTTGGATGTTGCGGTTCTGAAGTTGGCATATGCGAAGACTGCGGTTTCAAGTCCCTCGCGGACTACAGCAAAGAATGCAGCAAGCGCCACAGTAAGGGGGCCAGTAGTTAGCGCAGTGGAGACTTTGCCGTGCAACTCTTCACGCAAACCACGGGCAGCGCTCTTCATCCAGAAGACCATCCATGTGACAAGGCCAACTGCAACGAGTGATGTGGTACCCGCAAAGAGTTGTTCACCTCGCTCAGAGAGTTCAGCCGAAGTAAATGCCAAGAATCCGCCTGTGGCAAAACTAATTGCGAGCGCACTAGCAACGCCGATCCATACTGCTGCGAGATGTTTTCTATTTCCAACTTTGACGATGTAGGCAATCAAGATTCCGACGATGAGCGCTGCTTCAAGGCCCTCTCGGATTCCAACAAGGAAATTACTTAACATCGTCGTGTGAACCCTTCATTCGGAGAGCGTTTTAGCTCTGTGCTCTGCGCTCTGTATCTACCGTCAACCCGAGCCTAAACCGGGGAGCCTTATTTACGCAACTATTGTGTTGCGTAAATCATGAGAGTTCGCTCACCTCTGCGGCCGAATCTGGCACCTGGAGCGGCTCGGTTTCACCTTCGATTGCCCGCAGGAGCGGGGCAGCGAAAGCGATCTGCCAGGCCCTGGCGCCGCGCTCGGCCAGAAATTGGGCGACCTCGCTCTCGCTGCGACCGCCAGGTGGAGGCTCCTGCCAACAGAAGCGGCGAACGGTGTCTGGGGAAATTAAATTCTCGACCGGTACCTCCTCAGCGGCTGCGCACTCAGATAGACGCGCCTTCGCGTGCGTTAAGCGCGCATACGCGCGCGGAGATCGTTCACGCCACATTCGAATATGTGCCGGTGGCCCATCACTTGCGGGAGGTTTTGGAACGGAAGGATTTGCCCGCGCCCGTTCGAGCGCGCGCCACCAGCGCTCAGTGTCTCTCTTAAATGCTGGAAGCCCACTGAGTTGCGTAATCGAATGCGGGGCGCGCAGTGCGCATGCCACTAGAGCTCGATCATTAACAAGTCGCCCTGCGGCAATATCTCGTTCGCGCGCAATCTCATCGCGCGTTACCCATAATTCGCGAACGATTGCTAATTGTTCAGGTCGCTTCACTTGATGGATGCCAGAGGTCCGTCGCCAAGGCTCTTTTCGTCCCGTCGATGGGGTTAGTGAAGCGGCGAGGGCGGCATTGGACTCTTCGACGGCCCATTGGAGTTTCTTTCGCTCAATGAGCACGCGAACTATTTCATCTTTTAAATCCAGCAGTACATCAACATCGAGCGCGGCATAAATGAGCCAATCATGATGAAGCGGCCTGATGGACCAATCAACAGCAGAATGTTCTTTTGCTAATCGAAGATTAAGAAGCGATTCGGTGAGCGCTCCTAAGCCAACCCGCGGAAACCCTGCGATTCGCCCAGCAAGTTCGGTATCAAATAATTGCGCAGGATTAAGGCCAATCTCGCGCAAGCACGGCAAATCCTGCGAACTTGCATGAATGACAACTGTCGTTGATTGGATCAAAGAATTCAACGGAGCGAAAATTTTCGAGATATTTTCCTCTCCATGTTGCTCAGAGAGCGCAGCAGGATCGATCAGGTGCAAGCCACCGCCTCGTCGATAGACCTGAATCAGGTAGGCGCGTTGCGAATATCGGTAACCCGATGCCCGTTCTGCATCAAGTGCGATATCACCAGATCCAGCGGCAAGCGCCTGCACGACAGATTCCATTTGGTTGGCATCTGTAACCAACTCAGGAAGTGGTGCGCGTGGTGCGCCTAAGAGCGGTGGCGCCTCGAGCGAGTTTGGCTCTTCGCCGTCGAGAGGTTCATCGATCATTTAGTGCGACGAACCATTGTTGAGATTCCATCACCGTGTGACAACGGTGGTAATCCAGCGCAGTGCGCCAAGAGCTCGCTCCAGCGTTCGACATGATCAAGAACTTGGGCAATAGAGCTCGCATGCAATGTCCATGATGCGCGAATCTCTAACTCAGATTGGGATGCGCGATCTGCAAGCTCGCCGAACGAGGAGCTAAGTGCCAAAGTCACAGTGCCACTTAAGTGCGACGCATTGAGATCGGATAGAGACTCTTCAAACCATGACCAACCCACTTGAGGTAGTAGCGGGTCCGAGCCCATCTCTTGCTCCACGTCGGCTTTTATAAACGTGACTGCGCGAAGATCGCCACCCCATGTCTCTTGTCCGCCTGGTTCATGGAGCAAAACAAATCGACCGTTGGCAATCTCCAAATCTCCATCAAAACACTCTGCGGTCATGGCAAAACCATGAGCTGCGAGTTTTGCTGGAGCTGGAATCTCCTCGCTCTCGATTTCGGGACGAGGGCGGAACCCGCGCAGGGCACGCAATAGTTCTTCGAAATCATCGATGAAACCAGTATCGTCTGCGCCAGCCACCTTTCCACTCATATATATAAGGGTAAGCAGGGCAGTGGCCCTTAGCGGGAGGCGCGCTCGTATTTTTCAAACGTTGTTTGATTGATTGTTTCTGTCGATGTGAGCGCCATTACCGAGCGCAACAACTCATCATTGAGGAAGTGGCCATCACCAACGGCGGCAACTCGTGAGATGTAACAGATGTCGATGAGGTCATCTTCGAGTAAGAGATGAAGTAACTCCACTCCACCTTCACAGAGAATTGTTTTAGCGAAATCTCGCTTCAATTCGGCGATGAATTCTGCAATCGATGAGAGTGAACCACTCACTACGCTGGCGCCGGGGAAGGTGGCGCTCGATTGCGAGCGGGAGAAGACGATCAACGGATGGGGGGCGCTTTGATACGGCTCGGCAGCTGCGGTTGCGCCCCCGACCAAGATGGCCGAAATATCCGCTCCATTACGTAAAGCAAGAAAGCGCTCCCGATCCTCAGCGGTGCGCAAGCTTCGGCTACCTCCATTGAGACTGGTCGCCCCATTGCTGGCGACCACTAGCGAGGCGACGACGGTGGGGCCAGAGAGAGTTGTGGCCCCCGTGGAGATTGCCGAATCAGACATGGCCCAACAGTAGGCTAGGGCTCGTTTACGCGGCCGATTCACAGGTGATTTTTCGGCGCGGCAGGCACTTTGGAGTTGAGCGGGCGGGAGCTGCCTGGTTAGCCTTGTCCCTGTGACCACCCCCGGTTTTCGCTCGACGAGCGCGCACATTGCCTCGTTGGTGAGCGCGTCGTTAGCGATTTCGCTCCTACTTTCCGCGCCAGCAGCGCACGGGGCACCTCGCCCGAGCGCTCGACTGCTCGAGGTCCAAGCTCGAGTCATCAATTTGCAGAACCAGGCAGCTTCGGCCGCCGAGGGAGCGCAGGAGGCAAAGGTGCGTCTGGCACAACTCAATCAAACGCTGGCGGGGGTCCAGGAAAAGGCCGCCAAGCAGCGGACCGAGTTGGAAGAGATTCGAAAGTCGCTTGGGTCGATCGCCCTCGAGCAGTACAAGAGCTCCGGCCTGGGCCAATCGCTTCAGCTGCTCTTCTCGAGCAACCCGCGCTCATACCTTGCGTCAGCGGGAGATCTCGACTCGTTAACTCGCCGCCGATCGATCGAATTGCGTCGCTACGAATCAGCGACTCAAAAACTCCGTCAAACCACATTCTTGGTGAGCGATAAAGCAAAACTCGTTCGGGCAACTCAACAGAAACTAGAAGCTCAAGCACGGGCCGCGAATGCAAAACTTGCTGAAGCAGAGAAAATTCTTAAGTCTCTAAAAGCCTCGGAACGAAAAGCACTTCTTGCTGCGCAGCGTCGCGCAGAGGCAAACGACTTGGCCTCCTCGCGCAAAACAGCAAAGAATCTCAAAGCTTCCGGCCGTTCGGGCGTCGCCCTTCGTTATGCGTTTGCGCAAATCGGTGACAGGTATGTTTTCGGCGCTGCCGGAATGCAAACATGGGATTGCTCTGGGTTGACGATGCGCGCTTTCGCAGCGGCAGGAGTTTCGTTACCACACTCCTCACGAGCACAATTCCGATATGGAAAAAGAGTGCCACGCTCTCAGCTTCGACCGGGAGATTTAGTATTTTTCAAAGTGCCCATTAGCCATGTGGGTATCTATGTAGGCAATGGCAAGATGGTTCACGCGCCACGACCTGGATCACGGGTAAAGATCGCACCAATCAATCAAATGCGTTACGTCGGGGCAGTGCGTTTATAGCGTGACAAAAGTTCTCTTTGTCACCAATGATTTCCCACCCCAGAGCGGTGGCATCGAGAGTTTTATCGCTGGCTTAATCGCTCAATTGCCGAAAAATTCGGTAGTCGTGCATGCATCGAGCCAAAAAAATCTCGCGCAACAAGAGGAATATGATCAGAAAATCTCAGATGATTTGGGCGTCATTGTTGTTCGTGATCGACAACGGATTCTCCTGCCAACACGAGGGTTACGAAAACGTGTCGCAGGAACGATTCATGCACATGCAATAGAGAAGGTGGTATTTGGCGCGAGCGTTCCACTTGGATTACTCGCGCCAGCGCTTCGGAAAGTGGGCGTGCGACAAATCATTGCGATTACCCACGGCCATGAAGTGTGGTGGTCAAAAGTGCCACTCTTCTCCGCCATGTTACGTAGGGTTGGCGCACACGTTGACCACTTGACGTATCTAGGCAATTTCACAAAACAAGCGATTAGTAGGGCGCTACGCCAAGGCGATCGCGCTAAATTGGTGCAGCTTCCACCTGGCGTTGATCTGGATTTTTTCACTCCCGGCGAGAAGCCAGCGACATTAATCAATCGATACAACCTAGAGCAGAAACGAATTATCCTCTGTGTTGGAAGAATCGTGCAACGAAAAGGGCAAGATGCTTTGATTGATGCACTCTCGATTGTGCGAGAGACCAATCCAGATGCGCACCTTTTGATAGTCGGCGCCGGCAACTATGAGCAATCACTCCGCAAGCGAGTTTCTGAATTGAAAATCGAAAGTTCGGTTAGTTTCGTGGGGCGGGTACCTTATGAAGAGTTGCCTGATCATTTTCGCCTTGCCGATATTTTTGCCTCACCCGCGCGAGACAGATTTGGTGGCCTCGAGGTAGAAGGTTTGGGAATCGTCTATTTAGAAGCTAGCGCGACGGGGATTGCCGTTCTAGCAGGCAATTCAGGTGGTGCACCGGATGCGGTGCAGGAAGGCGTTACTGGGCGAGTTGTCGACGGCCGCAACGTCAACCAGATTGCCCACACGTTACAAGAGTTGCTTAATGATGATGAATCGCGCGTACGTATGGGTGCGCAGGGCAGAGCTTGGATGGAGCGCGAGTGGAGCTGGCATGTGATCGGCGCTCGCTTTCGAGCGCTACTTGATATGAACTAATCCAAGAGCGAGAGCGCGAGTTACTGCCGTCGTTCGGTTATCAGTATCTAATTTTCGGTAAATCGAGGTCAGATGAGTCTTGATTGTCGGAAGACTGATGAACAACTGATTAGCTATTACCTGTAATTCATCCCCAGAGATGAGTCGATCTAGAATCTCTAATTCGCGCGCGGTGAGTTTAGGTTTTTCACGTTCTCGTCGAATAGCTTCGCCAAGCCCCTCTGCTGTAAAACTTTGGGGTGCTTTTAGAGCCAGCTCGATAGCTTTAATGAGTTGGGTAATTGGCGCTGATTTCTGAATGAAAGCATTCGCCCCTGATTGCGCAGCGGCGACTAAGAAATTCGAATTGTTTTCGATGGTAAGAATGATAATAGCCAGAGTGGGTTTTATCTCGCGCGCCCACTTAATCAAATCAAAACTTAATCCATCGGGGAGATGAAGGTCGGTTATCAGGATGTCGGGATTGATTTTTGCTAACTGACCACGCCCTTCAGCACAATTTCCAGCTTCATGTATCTGCTGAAAGCCGTTCGCTTCCAGGGCGCGGAGCAGACCTTGGCGAACAATTGGATGGTCTTCGACGATGAGAAGTTTGAGATTATTTCCCTCGGTACCATTGCTCGCAGTTAACATTGCGAGAGAGAAATTCGATAGCAGTTGAGCGAATTTTCTCGGGAATATTCCAACGTTCCACCGAGTGATTCAATCCGTTCTCGAGCACCTTGTGCACCGAAGTGGTGGGTTACTTCTGAGGGGTTGATTCGGTAGTCGCGACCATCATCGGTTATCAGCAGCTCGTTCTTGGTATCGGCTGCGTAGGTCGAAATAGCAACGCGTGCAGCCCCTGAGTGCGTGAGAATATTTGTGAGAATCTCTCGTGCTGCTCGAAATAATTCAACGGTTTCATTGGGCTCAAGTGCGAAGCCACCCGCCGCTGTATTGGTAATCGAGATTTCGCTAGTCCCATTAACCTCGCGCACAAAGCCATCTAACATTTCGACGAAACTTCGCTCCTCATCTCGAAGGAGTGCGATCTCATCGCGCAATGTTGTGCTCAGAAGCGACAATTTAGAGCGAATATCTAGCAAGGTACTCCGGGATGCACCTATCGGTTCGAGGGCAATCGCCTCATCACAAGTGAATCCGAGCGCAGCAATCTCTTGAGCAAGCGTGTCGTGTAGATCGCGAGCGACTTTTAATCGCTCAACACCCTCACTCGTAGAGCTTTTCAATCTCTACTGCAAACTCTTTGGCTACCACATGCCGCTTTACAGAGAGCTTTGCAGTTAGGTGGCCACCAGCAATCGTGAAATCAACTGGCAAGATTGTGAACTTACGTATTGATTCAGCTTTGCTTACCGCCTTGTTCGCTTCATCAACTGCCGTTTGGACGACTGCGATAAGTGCTGAATCTTTTGCAAGATCAGCGATCTCTGCGCCGCCCTTGTTGTTAGCCGCAGCCCAAACTTTTACAGCATCTGGGTCGATGGTGACCAGCGCTGCAATGTATGGCTTGTTATCGCCAACAACCATGCACTGGCTGACCAGCGGGTGAGAGCGCAAGCGATCCTCAAGAACTGCTGGCGCCACGTTCTTACCACCAGAGGTAACAATCAACTCTTTCTTTCGACCGACGATGTACAAGAATCCGTTTTCGTCCAGACGTCCGAGGTCTCCGGAGCGGAAATATCCATCTGCAGTGAAGACTTCGCGATTGGCTGCATCGTTCTGCCAATATCCATTCATCACGATAGGGCCCTTGATTAATACCTCGCCATCATCATCGATTTTGATGGTAGTGCCAGGAATCGGCCGACCTACCGAACCAATCTTGACCGATGAGGTTAGGTTTAGCGTTGCTCCCGCAGTGGTTTCAGTAAGTCCGTACCCTTCGAGCACGCGTACACCTGCGCCTCGGAAGAAATGACCGAGCCGTTCTCCCAAAGGAGCTCCACCGGAGATTGCAGCATCGACATTTCCACCCATGATGTGGCGAATTTTGCTGTAGACAAGCTTGTCAAAGAGCGCATGTTGCACTCGAAGGCCGGGGGAGATGTGGCCATTTTGCATACCCTCGCTGTAGGAAATAGCAACGTTTGCTGCTTTGCGGAAAATCTTTCCTTTTCCTGCAGCATCAGCTTTTGCTTCTGCGCCGTTATAGATTTTCTCAAAGATTCGTGGCACAGAGAGCACGAAGTTCGGTTTGAAACTAGCAAGGTCTGCCATCAAACGACCCACCGGATCGCTGCAATGTGCAAGATGAAGCCCAGCGCGAATCGCACCGATTTCAATCATGCGACCAAAGACGTGGGCAAGTGGCAGGAAGAGCAACGTTGAACCATTTGGTCTTAAGAAGAGATCTGATGCGCCCTCGACGACGTTGCCACATTCGGAGAGGAAGTTGGCATGCGTGAGTTGCACGCCCTTTGGTTTGCCTGTGGTTCCTGATGTGTAAATCAAAGTTGCAAGGGTCTCTGGGCGGAGCGAATTGCGACGCTCAGTTACCTGATCGTCAGATACGCCTGTTCCGCTCTGCGATAATTGGGCAAGCGCGTCATCTGTGATCACCCAGACGTTCTGAAGGTTCTTTGTACGAACTGTCTCGACGAGGGCAGCATGTGCAGGAGTTTCAACAACGATTGCCACGGCCGCTGAATCTTCCAAGATCCACTGGATTTGTTCGGCGGAAGAAGTTTCATAAACTGGCACAACAACACCACCGGCGAACCAAATGGCAAAATCCATGATGGTCCACTCATATCGAGTGCGCGAGAGTAAACCAACGCGATCTCCACTCTTGACTCCAGCGGCAATCAAACCTTTTGCAACTGCACGGACCTCTGCTTCTAATGTTCGCGCGCTCACCGGCTGCCATCCCTCACCAACTGGTCGAGAGAGCATCGTTCGTTCAGGTTCGAAATGTGCCCGATTAATAATCAGATCGGTGAGGTTTCCCTCGGTTGCAGGGGGAACAAGGGCAGGTACTGAGACCTCTTTCATTGCGCGCTCCTTAATGGCGACACTGGAATCTTCGGTCGAGCCGGATTAGCAAAATTGGGCGCTGCCAACCGCGGCTTGCAGGATAAACGCTAGCGTAGGCACCCGCTCGCTGAGAAGGGTAGCCTTACCGCCATGAGTCAAACCCGTTCCACCATAATCATTGAAGCGCCAATCGATGAGGTAGCTCAGGCAATTGCCGCTGTGGGTACATACCCGAGCTGGTCGAGTTCTATGAAGGCAGTGAAAGTTATTGAAGGCGACGAAATCAAGCCCACAAAGGTGGAGATGTCTCTCTCCTCGGGAGCCCTTCGGGATGAGGCAACACTTAACTTTGATTGGAGCGCATTCCCAGCATCGCTCTCCTTCTCTTTAGAGAGCGCAGATTTATTGACCGAAATGGATGGTCATCAAGAACTCAAAAGCTTGGGTGATGAGACGGAAGTTAGTTACTCCTTGACCGTAGCGCTCTCGATGCCAGTGCCCGACATGATGCGCCAAAAAGCGGAGAAGGCGGTCGTGGATCAAACCCTCAAAGAGCTGAAAGCTCACGTAGAGGGCTAACGAGGGGTGGGTCACGTTAGTAAGAAGACGCGCTGATGTCTCTGGCAATTGGTATTGATGTTGGTGGTACAAAGTTACTTGGCGGAGTCGTCGATGATGATGGACGTGTAATCGCGCGATTGCGTCGAGAAACACCGCGTGAAGGTGGAAGCGCACTCACTGCTCTCGTTGCAGAGCTCGTGCACCAGTTACAAGAAGACACTCGCGAGAAGATCTCCCAGATTGGCCTGTCGGCTGCGGGTTTCGTTTCTGCAGATCGCGAGCGCATGCTTGCCGCAACCAATATCGCAGGGTGGACTGGCGTTAATCTTGCGGAGGAACTTGAGCCACTAATTGGCGCGCGAGTTATTGTAGAAAATGATGCGAACGCTGCATGCTGGGGCGAGTATCGGTATGGCGCGGGGCGAGATTCGCGAAACATGATCTTCTTAATTCTGGGAACAGGATTAGGTGGCGGATTGATCACCAATGGAGAACTTTTCCGTGGTGCGCATGGAACGGCTGCAGAGTTTGGGCACATGCGACTAAACGCAAGCGGACCGCTCTGTGGATGCGGCGCGCGCGGGTGTTTTGAACAGTATTGCGCTGGACCTGCACTGATGCGCCATGTAGAGGAATCCATCGCAGCAGCGCCCGAGCGGGCCTTTGAATTACTTCGCTACGGGGATGGAACGCTCTCTGGACTCACCGGAAAACATATCGCTGCAGCAGCTCATGACGGCGATCGCATTGCCACTACCGCATTTAAGATTACTGGGGAGTGGTTGGGGCTTGGCCTAGCATCTCTGGTAGTGACCCTCGATCCAGATCTCATCATTTTAGGAGGCGGAGTGTCTGAAGCCGGCGAGATTTTGATTTCACCAGCGCGGGAATCGCTCCGGCGAAACGCATCTTTCTCTGGCCATTCATTGCCGCCACTTGTTGCTGCATCACTTGGTAACGATGCTGGACTCATCGGGGTTGCAGATTTGGCGCGTGGCTGATGCCTTACCGATTACTCAAATCTTTTCTCAGTCCGATTCTGCTCTTGCTCTTTCGACCAAAAGTGCGCGGCTTGGATTCGGTGCCGGGTTCAGGCCCGGTAATAATCGCATCAAACCATCTCTCCTTTAGCGATTCGATATTTATGCCTCTTGTTGTTTCACGCAAGGTCACATTTCTTGCCAAGCAGGAGTACTTCACGCAGCCAGGTCTTAAAGGTCTAATCAAAAAGTTGTCATTTATTGCGCTCGGACAAGTTCCAGTGGATCGATCCGGCGGCCGCGCAAGCGAAGCTGCAGTACGAACGGGAGTTGCATTACTTGAAAAGGGTGAGTGCATTGGAATTTATCCTGAAGGTACCCGCTCACCTGATGGCCGCCTGTATCGAGGACGGACCGGCATCGCGCGACTTGCCATCGAGTCTGGCGCGACGGTAGTTCCAGTTGCGATGATCAACACCGAGAAGATTCAACCGACAGGAAAAGTTATTCCTAAGATTATGCGCGTCGGAATTTACTTCGGTAAGCCCATGAATTTCAAAGATTACGGAGACCCAGCAGATCCATTCGTGCTGCGAAGCATCACCGATTCAATTATGAAAGAGATCCAAAGCTTGAGCGGCCAGGAATATGTTGATATTTATGCCACGCGCGCGAAAGAGCTTTTACAGAAAGGCGAAGAGATCGACGAGGAGAGCGAGTAGCGCCAGAAGTTCATTAAATCTGAATCAAAACGAGCACGCCAAGAATAATCATTACAACGCCACCCGCGCTTCGTAAAAATACAATTCGTTGCACATTTGTAGCCAACCAATTTCGCGCAGTCCCAGCGAGAAGCCCCCATGTGCCGTCTAGTACTAGTGCCAGCAGCGAAAATACCGCACCAAGAAGTATTAGTTGAAAAATTACTTTTCCATCACCTCGGTCGATAAATTGTGGAGTGACAGCAGCATTAAAGACGATCCCTTTTGGATTTAGCAGCCCTACGACAAATCCATCTCGAATTGTTCGCATAGTCGATGGTGCTACTGCAGAACCGGCTTCGAGCATTTCGTTGCTATGTTCATTCCGTTTCCGCAAGGCATCCACGCCTAAGTAGATTAAGTAAAGGCCGCCACCCCATTGCACTGCTGCATACACAAAATCGGAGCTTTGAATTACTGGACCTACTCCAATAGCAACAAGTGCTGCCATCGCGAAAAAGCCCAGTGCATTGCCCACGACGGTGAATACTGCGACTTTACGTCCCCACGAGATGGCGCGCGCGATTGTGAAGAGCACTGATGGGCCTGGCGCAACGATGATGGCCACAGAAACGACGATGAACTCACCGATTTTGGATGGAATGGGGATGTCAAAGAGCACAACGTAAGCCTAACAAATGAAAAAGGGCGGGAGATTGCGCTCCCGCCCTTTGAGCATTACAGACTTATCTTCTTATTGAGTGCAGGATTCGATATCCAACAATGGCAAGAACTGAAGCATTGATGATGCCGTTGAAGGTGAAGTCTCCGCTAGTCCATGAGATATCGGAGATTCCGATAATCAATGCTGATGCGCAGACAATCAAGTTGATCGGGTTAGAGAAATCAACTTTTGCTTCAATCCAGATGCGAGCACCCAGAAGGCCAATCATTCCAAAGAGCGCAACTCCAGCGCCACCAAGAGCACCAGTTGGTGTTGCGCTGAGGACCGCACCGAATTTCGGTGAGAGTGAGAGCAGCACAGCGCCTAAGCCAGCAATCCAATAAGCAGCAGTTGAGTAGACCTTTGTTGCTGCCATGACGCCAATGTTTTCCGCGTATGTTGTCGTTCCCGAGCCGCCGCCTGCGCCAGCTAACGTGGTCGCAACACCGTCAGCGAAAAGGGCATTGCCCATCTCGTCATCGAGGTTCTTACCTGTGATAGCTGCAACTGATTTCACGTGGCCGACGTTCTCTGCAATGAGTACGAGCACTACGGGCAAGAAGAGAATGATTGCGTTCGCGTTGAAAGTTGGGCTCATGAAAGTTGGTGCTGCTACCCATTTGGCGGCGGTAATGCCGTCGGTGTTGACATCTCCCATAAGCAGCGCAACAACATAGCCAATCACGATTCCCAGGAAGATACTGATTCGTCCGATAAAACCGCGCGATACCGCAGCGATAACTCCGATAGCTGCAAGCGTAATGATTCCCACGACTGGGCCAGCAGCGAGATTATTCTTTGCTGCTCCCGCGAGGTTGAAACCAATGAGCATGACGATCGTTCCGGTGACAACGGGCGGCAACATCCATTCAATCCATTTGATACCACTTGCGCGGACAATCAAACCAACGAGCGCGAGAACCACGCCCGTGACAAGAACGCCACCTAGCGCCGCCGCAGGACCGCCATCAGCGGTTGCTGCTGCGATGGGCGCAAGAAAGGCGAATGAGGAGCCGAGATAAGAGGGAACCTTGTTCCGAGTAATGAGGAGGAAGAGCATCGTCCCCACGCCTGAGAAGAAAAGGGTGGTCGATGGAGGCATCTTGGTCAGGATTGGGACCAAGAAGGTGGCGCCGAACATCGCGGCGATGTGTTGGAAGCCAATACCGATGGTGCGAGGCCAGGAGAGGCGCTCATCCGGGGCGACGACATCGCCGCCGCTGTGGACTTTCCAGGTAAAGAGTGATGCCATAGTTGAGGATCCCTTCCATTGTTAGTGGGGGTGGGCCAGGTGCTCTGGTGTGGTCTGACTCACGTTGTAATCAGGGTAAGGGCCAGGACCTGCATAAATAGGGAGAAACTCCGCCGGCACGCCGAGAATTCTCGGAACTTGCCGAGAGGAAGAGCGGGCGCTTAGATATAACCACCCGATGTATCGACTTGATGTATCGGATTGCGCAATTACCCACCAGATACTTGGAGTCGATGCCCGATGGCCTCACGGAGTCAACCTTTGGAGTTCACGCTCCTTGGCCTCTTAGCTGGCGGACCGCTTCATGGGTATGAGCTCAGAAAGCGTTCGCTCACCATCCTCGGTCCATTTCGTGCCCTCTCTTTTGGTTCGCTCTACCCATTACTCAAGCGAATGGCAGAGAGTGGACTCATTGAGGTCATCGAAAGCGTCAGTGGAAAATCACGTCGGACCCGCATCGCGTACCAAATCACCAAAAGTGGCCTCCAGCGCTTTCAAGAGTTAACGGAAACGATCGATGCAACAGAGGACGAAGCATTTGGCGTTCATTTCGCATTCTTCGGTCCAACATCCCATACAAATCGAGTACGAATTCTCGAAGCGCGCAGGCGGCGACTTCGAGAGAAGACTGATTTGCTGCGCCATGAACTTGAGCGCTCGCCGATTGGTCTCGACAAATACTTCATTGAGTGGCGCCGTCACTCACTTGACTCAGCTGAGCGAGAGATCGCTTGGCTCGATGAAATGATAAAAGCAGAGAGGAAATCCCAGTGAGCAAGATCCGAGTAGCAATCGTTGGTGTGGGTAACTGCGCCAATTCACTTGTACAAGGCGTGACCTATTACAAAGACGCAGCGGTAGATCAGGAGATTCCAGGCCTGATGCATGCTGTCATCGGGGGCTATCACATTCGCGACATCGAGTTTGTCGCTGCATACGATGTGGATGCCAAGAAGGTCGGTCTAGATCTTGCAGATGCCATGTGGGCAAGCGAGAACAACACCATCAAGTTCTGCAACGTAAGCAAGACTGGAGTTACTGTCGAGCGTGGCACAACCCATGATGGTCTTGGTCGCTACTACAAAGAGACCATCAAGGAATCCGACGCCACGCCAGTAGACATGGTTGCTTCACTAAAAGAGAAGAAAGTCGATGTACTCATCTGCTATCTCCCTGTGGGTTCCGAGGATGCCACCCGGTTCTACGCGCAAGCGGCCATTGATGCGCACTGTGCATTCGTGAACGCCTTGCCGGTCTTTATTGCATCCGATCCAACATGGGCGAAGAAATTTGCCGATGCAAAGGTGCCAATTGTTGGCGATGACATCAAGAGCCAAGTAGGCGCGACCATCACTCACCGAATTTTGGCGAAGCTATTCCAAGATCGTGGTGTACATCTTGATCGCACTCTTCAACTTAATGTCGGTGGAAATATGGACTTTAAGAATATGCTCGAGCGTGACCGCCTTGAATCCAAGAAGATTTCAAAGACACAATCTGTGACCTCACAACTAGACCACGACATGGGCGAGGGGAACGTACATATCGGCCCATCTGATTATGTCTCATGGCTCGATGATCGTAAGTGGGCGTATGTCCGGTTAGAGGGACGCGCATTTGGCGATGTGCCACTTAACCTGGAATACAAACTCGAAGTATGGGATTCACCAAACTCTGCAGGCGTCATCATTGATGCGTTACGTTGCGCGAAGATAGGCCTCGATCGCGGAATAGGCGGCCCACTTCTCTCACCGTCGAGCTACTTCATGAAGTCGCCACCTGAGCAGTATTCGGATGAGACTGCACGAAATCGCACCGAAGAGTTCATCGCGGGAACCATCGAAAGATAAGCGCTATGAGTGAACAAGACATCGTTGTTTCCAAAGACCAAGGAGTACTCGCACTTGGTTTCAACAGACCTGCGAAGAAAAATGCGCTTACTCGTGAGATGTACGCTGCGCTAGCACGTGAAATCGCAGCCGCAAATGTTGACGATGAAATTGGTGCCGTACTCGTCTATGGAGAAGGTAACGACTTCACGTCAGGCAATGATGTCAATGATTTTCTCGAGCACCCACCTAGTGGCAGCGATTCGCCAGTGTGGCATTTTCTAACCGCAATCAGGGAGTTCAGCAAACCTCTAGTCGCTGCTGTCACCGGCAGGGCTGTTGGCGTGGGTACCACCATGCTCTTTCATTGCGATTATGTAATCGCCGGGGAGAGTTCACGCTTTTCCATGCCGTTCGTCAATCTCGGTCTGGTGCCGGAGGCAGGTTCCTCATACCTACTTCCGTTGATTGCCGGCCATCATCGCGCTGCCGAACTTTTCATGTTTGGTGAACCATGCTCTGCGCAACGTGGATATGAAGCTGGCTTTGTCAATGAAGTAGTCGAGGACGAGCAGGTCGCTATGCGCGCCGGCGAACGAGCTAAGCAATTAGCGGATCAGCCTCGAACGGCAATCCGTGAAACCAAGCGGTTACTTCGCCAGGCGCACCAACAGCAATTGATCGCAGTCATGGAAGAGGAGGCGCAGCTATTTAGCGCAGCCCTCGAAAGCGATGAAACTCGAGAAGCATTTATGAACTTCTTAATGAAAAAGGGAAAGTAGGGTTCTCATGTCAGCAAGCCTTGCAGGTAAGAAAATCTTTATCACCGGCGCATCTCGAGGAATCGGTTTAGCGATAGCCAAGCGCGCAGCCCAAGATGGCGCGATGGTTGCGATTGCAGCGAAGACTACTGAACCACACCCGAAATTGCCTGGCACCATTTTCTCTGCAGCAGAAGAGATTGAAGCTGCAGGGGGCAAAGCGCTTCCGATTCAATGCGACCTGCGAGATGAAACTCAAATTGAAGCAGCCGTTGCACAAGCGGTCGCTGAATTTGGCGGTTTAGATATCTTGATTAACAATGCTTCGGCTATCAATCTCACACCCACCTTGCAAACCCCAGCAAAGCGGTTCGATCTGATGTTCTCAGTAAATGTGCGCGCCACTTTTCTCACCTCCCAAGCGGCAATTCCTGCGCTCAAGGAATCAGCAAAAGCCGGTCGCAACCCACATATCTTGATGATGTCGCCACCGCTGTCGATGAAATCAAAGTGGTTCAAGAACCATTTGGCGTACACCATGGCAAAGTATGGAATGAGCATGTGTGTTCTCGGTCTTGCTGATGAATTAAAACGTGATGGCATTCATGTAAATGCGCTCTGGCCGCGAACGGCAATCGACACGGCGGCGCTACAGATGATTCCGGGAATCGATACTGCCGCATGCCGCACGCCGGAAATCCTTGCTGATGCCGCACACGTGATTCTCACTGGGACGGAACAAACTGGAGAATTTCTTGTCGATGATGAAGTTCTCGCTAGCATCGGCGTGACTGATTTGGATAAGTATTCGGTAGTGCCGGGCACCACTGACTTCTTGCTCGATTTCTTCCTTGACTAATCGTGCCTTAGATTGCAAATCCCTTAGGGAGCTCTAATCGGTTTTCGGCAAGAAGTTTCTCGTTGCGAAGTAACTTGACGGTGGTGTCATCAGCAACAATTTCACCTTGATTGAGAATGAGTGAACGCTCGCAAATTTCGAAGGCATACGGCAAGTCATGGGTTACCATCAAAATCGTGACATCAAGAGCGAGCAAAATTTCTGAGAGTTCTCTTCGAGAGGCGGGATCTAGATTTGACGATGGTTCATCGAGAATCAAAATCTCAGGCTCCATGGCAAGAACTGTCGCAACGGCGACTCTGCGACGTTGCCCAAATGAGAGGTGATGTGGCGCTCTCTCTTTTAGCGCGAGCATCCCGACCATTTCCAGAGCCGTTACGCTACGACTTTCAATCTCCGATGCAGATAAACCCATGTTGGTAGGCCCGAAAGCGACATCTTCAAAAACTGTCGGCATGAAGAGTTGATCATCTGGATCCTGAAAAACTATTCCCACCTTTTCACGCACTTTTTTAGTGATCTCTTTGTTGCTGCTGTCCAATGTGAATTCAGCAATATTGATTGAGCCCGAAGTGGGAGAGAGAATTCCGTTCAGGTGCATCACCAGAGTAGTTTTTCCAGCACCATTTGGCCCAAGGAGGGCAACTCGTTCGCTTTTTCCAATAGTGAGACTTACACCGTGGAGCGCCTTGTTGCCGTCAGGATAGGCATAGTGAAGGTCGCTTACGTGCACACTGGGATGAGTTGTCATGAGAAGAACACCTTACCGACTGCATAAGAGATAGCAGCCATGAGCGGAAAACACAGTCCAAGTCGCCAATGTTTGGCGTGCACTTTCTCCACAGTGAGAGAGGAGAGCGTTCCGGCGTAACCACGGGCAAGCATGGCAAGGTGAACTCGTTCCCCTCGCTCGTAAGAGCGAATAAATAAGGCGCCGAGAGTAGAGGTGAAGATTGGCCAGCTACGAATACCTGTGGCTTGGAAACCACGAGATTCCCGTGCAACCTTCATCCGAGCCATTTGATCATTGATGACGTTTAGATAGCGGATCATAAACGTCGCTATCTGAACGAAGAGTGATGGAGTTTTGATTCGTACGAATCCTGCAAGGAGTGAGTGTGCTGTGGTGGACCCAGCAAGGATCATGGAACAGAAGACACCGAGCGTTGCCTTGGTAAAGAGATTTAGTCCAGCGATGCTCCCTTCACGGGAGAGACTTATCGGACCGATATCGAAACTCTCACCGCCGGCGGTGAATGGCATCAGTATGGCGAAGATGATGAATGGAAACTCAATTGTTGCCCGCTTAGCAAGAGTCAGCGGCGGCAATTTAGAGATGCCTAGAGCAAGGAAAATTATGAGGAAATATCCAACGAACGAGCGCCATTGTTGAATAGGAGTTAAAACTGCGATGACGATAAATGTAAAAAAGGCTATGAGTTTGATATGTCCTGGGAGTTCGTGAATGGGGGAGTGTCGGTGAATATAAAGCCGTTCGCCTGCGTTATGTCCGTGAGTATGTTCATGTTTGCTCTGAGTTTCGAGCGTGCCGGCTATTGGTTGATTATTAATTTTTCTTTCTTCCAATCAAACGCATGATAATCATCATGATGGCGCCAGTGGCAATGACTCCGAGGATTCCCGCCAATCCCACTGACAGTCGCTCATTCTCGATGCCTGCAACACCATAATCAGCTAGCGCGGAGTCGGCTACAGCGGATTCTTTAGCGGTATCAATAAATCCAAGATCAATTGCAACTTTCTCGAGACCATCTGGCGATGATGAAGCGTAGAACGAGAGGAATCCAGCGATCACTACTGCGACTGCTAATCCAATGAGATAGAACCGTTTGTTTTTCATGATCGTCAAACCTTTGCCTTTTTCATTCCAAAGACGAGATCCGGTCGAGTTTTTAGGATTGCCCCCACCGTGAGGGTGGTAATCACAGCTTCACCAATTCCAATCAGGATATGTGTGCTGAACATGGCTGCGAAAACAGTCGTAGCGGCGAAAGTGCCTTGTCCTCCTATCGCGTACTGCAGGCTAAATGCGGTTGCTGCGAGTGGGACAGAAATGAAGGCAGCGATGGCCGAGCCAACGAGAACTGCAGAGCGAGTGGAGCGGAGAACTTTTCGCACCAGAAGAAAAGCTCCGTAACCTCCCCAGACTCCAACGATTGCCATATTGAAGACATTTAAGCCCAACGCTGTCAGGCCGCCATCGGCGAAGAGCAGCGCTTGGATGGCCAGAACGACAGTGAGCGCCAATGCAGCGGCATGCGGACCCACGAGCACGGCGGCAAGAGCAGCGCCAAGAAGGTGGCCGGAGGTGCCAGCGGCGACCGGAAAGTTGATCATCTGACCAGCAAAAATGAAGACCGCCACCAATCCGACCAGTGGCGCAGCTTTCTCGTCGAGCTTCTCTTTTGCTGCCCGCACTGAATATCCCAGCCCAGCAACCGCCAAGGCAGCTGAGGCTGAGGCGGTTGGGATGTTAATGAACCCGTCGGGGATATGCATAACAGAACCTTATTGCAAATGATTTGCAACTACAACCTGAAACGCCCGACGTTAGGGTTATCGGGTGAGAACATCGCAACTGGAAGAGCTGGCCAGCGCGCTGGCCTTCGGCAGCAAAGTGGCCGCTCCTCTGAGTCGAGAGAAGTTAGTTGCGGCGTTAGGTGCAGTTCCACCCGTTCCCACTGACATTCATGTGCAGCGTGGGCAGGTATACGAATTTGAAGGCGTGAAGATCTCCTCTTTATCGTGGAGCGTTGGTTGGGGAAAACAGACGCAAGCGCTACTACTTACGCCGCTAGATGCTGTCGGTCCATTACCAGGGGTTCTTTACCTTCATAGTCACGATGATCTGAAGGAGTTCGGTAAAGAGAAGGTCGCCCAAACATCCTCTGACCAATTACCCGAACGCGCACGGTGGGTGCGACGTGACCACTATGGAGATAGTGCGCCCGCAAATGAGCTAGCAAAACGCGGCTTCGCAGTGCTCGTGCATGATTGTTTTCCCTGGGGTTCGCGCGGTTTTTCACTGGATGAAATTCCGCCACGCATCACTGAGATACACGGCTCTGCCAGCGAGAAAGAGTTCGAGAATCTTTCAGTGATGTTTGAATCACTCGCTCTCAATAAATATTTAAGTCTCTACGGGGCAACGATGGCTGGAATTCTTAATCATGACGACCGAGTTGCCGTGCAGGTAGCAAAACAGTTGCCAGAAATAACCAATTCAATCTCCGCAATTGGATTGTCTGGCGGTGGGTGTCGCGCGATACTGCTACATGCAACTAACCCCGAGTTACGTGCTGTGGTTTCAACCGGCGCAATGGCGACGTATTCATCAATGCTTCACGAGCATGTTGCACCACACTCATGGATGTTCTTCCCATTTAATCTCGCAAGTGCCGGGGAGTGGCCTGAAGTGGCGATGATTTCTGATACACGCCTCTTCGTTCAGTTCTGCGGGAACGACCAACTGTTCACCAAGGCCGGAATGGAAGATGCTCATCAGATGTTAACCAAACATGATGCTGGTCGGAATCGATATAAAGGTGAGTTCTACCCAGTGCAACACTCGTTCACTGTTCCGATGCAAACTCAAGCGTTCGATTGGCTAACAGAAAATGCCTAGCCTTCATCCAGATAGATATTTGGGATGCCAAGAGGCAGCGTTACCTTTAGCTCGGCAGCTCTATCAAAAGATGAGCGCGTTTCCAATTATTTCACCCCACGGACACATCAACCCAGCGCTTCTTGCCAACAATCAACCTTTTCCCAATCCGGTGGCATTACTGATTACCCCCGATCATTACATCACCAGAATGTTATCCAGTGTGGGAATTAGCTACGAACAAATTGATATCCCAGAAAGCCCCTCTGGTTCCCAAAAGGGCACTTCACCGGAATCTATTTGGCAACTACTAGCGGAAAATTGGATTACCTTCACTGGAACACCCTCGCGCATGTGGTTTGAAGAGATTTTGGTGGAGATTTTTACAATCGAATTACCATTTAACGGCGAAACAGCCTCGAAAATCTATCAAGAGATTTCCGGCCAACTTACTGAGAGTAACTTCCTACCCCAGCATTTATTCGAGAAATTCCGTATCGAAGCTCTTGCCACCACCGATGCGACAAGCGATTCTTTGGAGCACCATAAGGCCCTTGAATCAACTCCCTTAAATGGAAAAGTGATTCCAACTTTTCGGCCAGATGATGTCAGCGATCCTGAGCGCTCAGATTGGGCGAGCGCCCTTGCTAAACTCGAAAGAACAGTAGACATTTCAATTAACTCGTTCGCTGATTTGCGAAATGCAATACGGATAGCGCGAGATCGATTCATAGCCCAAGGAGCAAAAGCTACAGATCACGGGATGCCCTCTGCATTTACTGTCGAGCTCGACGAAAGTGCAAAAGAAGTATTGTTCGCCAAACTGAGAGCAGGGGAGGTGTCCGAGAGAGACGCGGAGCTGTTTCGTGGAATTATGCTCATGGAACATGCCCAAATGTCTGCTGACGATGGATTGGTAATGCAACTTCATCCCGGAGCTTCACGAAATCATGCGCGAGCAATTCTTGATCGATATGGCCCAGATCGAGGATTTGATATTCCAGTTCGCACAGAATTTACGAATGCTCTGAAGCCGCTACTGAATAAATTTGGTTTTGCTGAGAACTTTAAGTTGGCGATATTTACCTTGGATGAATCTACTTACGCACGTGAACTAGCACCTATTGCCGGAGCCTATCCTTCAGTTCGGTTAGGCCCACCATGGTGGTTCCATGACAGTCTCAATGGAATGCGCAGATGGCGAGATGCCACCGTGGAAACTGCCGGGTTCTTTAACACGATTGGTTTCGTCGACGATACTCGCGCCTTTCTATCCATACCAGTCCGTCATGATGTCGCACGTAGATTTGATGCTGGATATCTTGCAGATCTGGCCTGGTCACATCGGATTAGCGAGGAGGATGCCTTCGTTCTTGCTGACCATGTGGCTTACCACTTGTCGAAATCGTTCTTCAATCTATGACCACTCTCATATCGCCCTATCAGCGAGTAGGTAGAGATATCGGGGTTATCCACTTTGGGTTAGGAGCTTTTCATCGTGGCCATCAAGCAGTCTATTTCGATGACGCTCTCCGCAATGGCTTAGGTGAATGGGGTAGCTACGGAATTTCGCCGCGCAGTGCAAGTGTGACCGATATCCTCCGCAAACAACAATTTCTTTACACAGTCAATGCCCGCCAAGGCGAACAACAAGATCCGCGCGTGGTGGGCTCGATATTCAATGGTTCTGTTTTTGATATCGACAACCCCGAATTAAGCGCTGCGCTCATCTCTCCAGAGTTAAAGCTGATCACCATCACTGTGACAGAGAAGGCATATGTGTCAGGCATCGAAGGTGTTTCGATGCCAAACCGCATTCTGGATATGTTGACGATTCGCTATCGGGCCGGTTTGCAGGCGCCCACCTTAATTTCATGCGACAACCTGCCAGAGAATGGAGCGTTCCTACATAAAGTCTTAATCGAGAGCGCAATTGAGCGTCATCTTGATCCAGATTTTCAGCGCTGGATATTGAATCTGCAGGTACCGAATTCTATGGTGGATCGAATCGTGCCTGCTATAACCGCCGAGGCGATCGCCCGGTTTGAAAATGACTTTGGCTACCGCGATGAATCTCTCATTTCTACCGAACCTTTCCGGCAGTGGGTGGTTGCCCCGCATCACGCCAACTACAACTTGGAAGAAATTGGTGTTGAGATTGCTAACGATGTTCCAGGATATGAAAGTTTGAAATTACGTCTTTTTAACGGTGCACATTCAAGCACTGCATATTTCAGCCAACTATCGAATCTGGAATATGTCTATCAAGCGATGCAGCTTCCAGAGTGGGAGATCTTTATCGCAGGATTACAAGTTCAGCTGGCTAGCTCATTTAATGCACCATTAAGCGTAGACATTTCACGTTACGCTCAGACTGCCCGTCAGAGAATTTCGAATAGCGCAGTTGCCCATCGGAGCGCGCAAATCGCCATGGATGGCTCGGCAAAACTACCGCAGAGATTATTCCAAGCTATGAATGCGCTTGCGATAGCAAATCAACCACGTGAGCGGTTGGCGTTCGCTATCGCGCTATGGGTGCGATTCCTCCAGAGTGAATTGACGCTTGTGGATCCTTTTGCGGATGTACTGCGAGAACGAGCCAGAAGCAGTGATCCAGTAGCTCAAGTGATGCAGACATCAGGACTGCGCGATGCCGTTGTAGAAAGCGAGTGGCCGCTGATCAGAGATTATCTTCACGAACTCAAGAAGCATCAACCAATTGATGTAGCAGCTAAATGTTAAATCGTTAGAGGGTAGAGCCGTAAAGGCGAGAGAGATTGAACTCTCGATGGCCGCCTAATTCGGCAGCTGTGAGCTTTCCATTAGCGACAGCCACGATCTCATCGAAGATTTGCGCACCAACTTCGAGAACAGTTTGTGTGCCATCGGCAATCGTTCCCGCATTGAGATCGATGAGATCAGGGAGAGCGGTAGCCATCTCGGTATTCGTAGCGACTTTGATAGTGGGAATTACGGCAGAGCCTGTTGGCGTGCCGCGACCGGTAGTAAAGACGGTGATATTCACATCAGATGCCGCAAAACCTGTGAGTTGTTCGATGTCATGACCTGGGGTATCCATGAAATACAAACCAGGCGCAGTGGGTGTGTGCGCGTAATCCAAGACTCCAGTGAATGGCGCATTGCCAGCTTTTTTGGCCGCGCCAAGCGACTTCTCTTCTAAGGTCGTTAGACCACCTTCGATATTTCCACGACTTGGTTGTGCGCCACGAATATCTATTCCTTCATACGAAATCGATCGTTCGTAACGTGCGACGACATCAATGATCGCTTGCCCAACCTCTGGAGTTTTTGCGCGAGCAGCTAACAAATGCTCGGCACCCAAAATCTCCATCGTTTCCGCGAGGATAGAAGTAGCGCCGAGCTCCACAAATTTATCGCTCGCTACACCAAGCGCTGGGTTAGCGGTTATCCCAGAGTAAGCATCCGAGCCTCCGCACTCCAGACCAAGCACCATCGCGCTCCATGGCGCTGGCTCTCGTTTCATAGATGCCACCAATGGGAAGATCTCCGAAATTGATTCGAGAACTTGCTGTTCTAGTCGTTCGAAACTGCCCGCATCTTTGAGAGTTAGGTAGGTAATCGGCATCTCCCGACGAGCTCGCGCACCGCGAAGAATCTCTTCTTCAGCTGGAGTGCCTATCCCTATATATATAGTCGCGCCAACGTTGGGGTTAATGGCGAAGCCCGAGAAGACGCGACTGATTCGAGCCCAATCAGAATCAACCTCACCGCTCCAGTCGTGAGCTACAGAGGTGATGATGGCAGTTCCTGGGTGATGATGTCTTACTTGATCTGCCAATTGATTGAGCGCATTATGGAGCGGAAGCACGAGAATGTAGTTGCGAAAACCCCATCTTCCGTTCTTTCGCAAGAACCCGGTCAATTGCAAATCACGATTCTGTAGATTCATTAAACGCTCCGCACCATTCGTGGCACGACTATGTCGCCAATCTTCTTGGCTTCACACTTGGTGAGCTCGCCATTGGCAACGGCTACGACCTTTTGCAGAAGTTGAGAAGCAGTTAATGACGATGAAAAATCGAATTCGGAGGCGAGCGCCTGGTGGAGCATGGATTGAGAGCTTGCGATGGTAATTACAGGTATCAGTGGCAAGCCAGTAGGTGGTTGATTGGCATCAGGAAAAGAGATGATTACGTGGCACTTGTTTCGAACGAGGTCAGCGAAATTCTTCGACGGTTCTTTGCTCGCATTAGACAGCACTGTTTTATATCCAGTTTCTTCGGCTGAGCGCATGAAATCGTTGATTAGTGCCGATTCAGGGAAGCCTTCGATTCCTATGGTGAGCGTTTTCAGTTCGGTGTGCTGTGGTGCAAAATCTTCTTGGAGCGCACGTGCGGTAGCAACGCTCGATTCAAGGGCGCCAGCCATTCCTGCGCTCTCCTGGATAACTACATATTCAGTCTCCGGATGATGGGTAGTGATGCTCTCGGTCACTTCATTGCCTTGAAGGGTTTCACAACCTAGGCCTAGAACGACAGTTGATTGGATATTTGGATGGCTAGCCAGCGCCACGAAGAATTGATTAACTCCGGCAACATCAGGACCGATAATTCCGCAACCATGTTGATGTGAAAAGGTAATGGCGCCCACTTGATCTGCAACTTTCTTTGCTAAGTGAGTGGAGCAGACTACTGAGGGAAGAATCAATTGATGCGATCTGACTCCAATACCGCGAGAATTATTTAGGAATCCAGTAATCATTCTGTTGATTCCGGCTCAGTCGACACTCGATCACCTATGACATTATGGGTGTGAACATGAGTGCCGCGGTCGATGGCTTTATATGCATGACCCATACGTTCGCCATACTTAATAATGGGTTCCCCTTTTGCAATATCGGTTAGGGCAATCTTGTGACCTCGAGGGATAGCGCTTCGTACTTCTACAGGAGCAGCTAAGTCGGCTTGTGCTATCACTTGCCCTGCCTGAAGTTCTTGCAAAGCAATTGCAATGTTATCTCTGCCATCGAGAAGAATGACGATGTTTGCTCTCCCCATAGCGGCAAACTCTAGCGATTTATTTCGTGAAAACGTGAGCGTTCTGCTAGGTTTTCGCCAAGGTTAAGAGCATCAGCGTCAAGCCCCGGCTCGCTGATCGGCAACCCTCCACCGCGGTGGGGTGCTCCGGGTGATACCTGGCCAGAAATGGCAAGCGCGGGCCTTGATCATTCATCACAAGGCCCGATTACTGGGCGCCACCGTGGTGTCTATGACTTGGGAAAGGGAAGTTGTGAAAACAAAACGTACATTAGCTGCGCTTTTCTTAACATTGTTTGCATTACTCGCTGCGGGATGTTCAAGTAGCACTTCAACAGAAGAAGCTGCTGCACCTGCTGAATCGGCTGCGACTGCCGAGTGTGCTCCAGAATCTTTACAAACGCTTGAGGCAAATACGCTCACAATTGCTACAGGGGAGCCGGCATATTCCCCTTGGGTGCTCAATGACGCTCCTGAGAAGGGTGAAGGATTTGAAGCTGCTGTTGCCTATGCGGTAGCAAAGCAACTTGGTTATACGAATGATCAAGTGAAATGGGTGCGAACAACTTTTGATTCTGCAATCGCTCCTGGTCCAAAGACCTTTGATTTCAATATCCAGCAATATTCCATTACTGACGAGCGTAAGAATGTCGTTGATTTCTCGAGCGCTTATTACTTCTCAAATCAATCCATCGTCTCTTATAAGGGAAGCAAGATTGAAGGCGTGACTACGATTGCTGACCTCAAGGCAAAGGGTGCGAAGTTGGGTGCAGCGGTTGCATCTACCTCGCTCGACACTATCGAGCAGCAATTTGGTTTGAAGGCTCAGGTATTCAATGACAACGCCGCTGCAGTTGCGGCTTTGAAGAATGGCCAGATAGATGGTTTGGTCGTAGACCTACCAACCGCCTTCTACCTCTCTGCAGTTGAAGTTCCTAATGGAATCATCGTTGGTCAAGTAGAGAATCGCGATTCCAACGATCAAGGCGCAGGACTTCTCCTCGCGAAAGATAGTCCAATCACCCAGTGCGTAACTGGTGCTGTCGACGCAATCAGAGATAGCGGTGAACTCAAGGAGATCACTGATAAGTGGTTGGCAAGTTCAGCTGGAGCGCCATACCTTTCCTAAGGTGTGACACGCGCATTCAATGATGAACCGCAGCGGCAGGGAAGAGGGTGCGCTCCGCAGGGGGCGCACCCTCTCTCGTGCTGGCCACGATTGGCAACCGAGCGAACGAGAGTTAACGCGGCGCGCATATCGACGACGAGCAGCCCTGAAGTACGGGCTCATATCCGCGCTATCAAGCCTTGTAGTCCTCGGCACATTAATTGGCGTTCTCGTAACCTCTCCGGGTTTTAAAACCCTCTCCGATACCTTTTTTAATTGGGTGTATGGAGCAGAGGTTTTACCAAAGATACTTCTAGGGTTCATGACCAACGTTGTCCTGACGATAATTGCAGCTAGTTGTGTTGCGGTACTTGGTTTAACAATCGCGCTACTACGTACGTCGCGCTCTCCGGCACTTACGCCGTTTCGCTTTCTCGCGACAATCTACGTTGATCTCTTTCGCGGGATACCGATGATTCTTGTGATTCTTCTGGTGGGATTTGGTATTCCCGCCCTACGTATTAAGGGCTTAACTAACAACGTGCTCATCCTTGGCACTCTTGCCGTGGTGATTACTTATACGGCCTATGTTGCCGAAGTGCTTCGGAGCGGAATCTTGACGGTCCATCCAAGTCAACGAGCCGCTGCCCGCTCACTTGGCCTCTCACATTTCCAATCTCTGCGCCATGTAGTTTTGCCACAAGCCTTACGACGCGTTACGCCGCCACTGCTCAATGATCTGATTGCGCTCATTAAAGATACTGGACTGGTGTCAATTCTTGGAGTTACCGATGCGGTGCGCGCAGCACAAATTGCTAGTAGCAGGTCGTTTAACTACACACCCTATGTGATAGCAGCAATTGTCTTTTTGCTAATAACTATCCCGCTTACGCGCTTCACTGATCGCGCATTACGTCGATCGATCGAGCGTCAGAATGCCCAGGGGCTCGCATGAGCAACAGCACCGCACTTATCGTGGACTCAGTTCGCAAATCCTTTGGCTCAGAGTTAGTGCTAAACGGCGTTTCTTTTGAAGTCGCCCAACAGAGCGCAACAGTTCTTATCGGTGCTTCAGGATCGGGCAAATCTACTCTTCTTCGCTGCATCAACCTTCTTGAAGGAATTGATGATGGTGCGATACATCTCGAAGGGGAAGAGTTGACTAACCCAGAGATTGACTTGGATCAGGCTCGTCGCAAAATCGCGATGGTCTTCCAGTCATTCAATCTCTTCCCGCATATGACGGTACGAGAAAACATCACGCTCTCGCCAAGGATTGTGCATAAGTTAAGTAAAGATGAAGCGAATGACAGAGCAGAGAAATTGTTAACCCGGTTTGGGTTATTCGATAAACGAGACCAATTCCCAGATCGCTTGAGTGGTGGGCAACAACAGCGTGTGGCCATCATCCGCGCCCTAGCAATAAATCCACGGGTGTTACTTCTTGACGAAGTTACCTCTGCGTTAGATCCAGTGTTGGTCAATGAAGTGTTAAATACTGTGAAAGAACTGAAAGAGGATGAAGAGACTCGCATGACTATGGTGATTGCAACCCACGAAATGGGATTTGCTCAGCAAGTTGGCGATCAAGTCTGCTTCCTTGAAGGGGGAGAGGTTGTCGAGTTGGGCAGCTCACAGCAGGTGCTCCAGGATCCCCGAGATAAGCGGACGAAAGATTTCTTGCAGAAAGTTCATGAAGCTGGACGACTCTAAGTGGCCTCGTCTAACTTCGATATTCTTCAGGGAAGCCCTAACTCCCAGGTAGTTCTCCACGTACCACATTCTGCGCGAATGATTCCACGTGCAGTTCGAGCGGAAATCGTGCTCAACGACGAAGAGCTCGCTATCGAACTTGAAGAGATGACAGATACCGACACTGATCTGCTTGCTTCTAACGCTAGCGCGCTAGCTGAAGTACAACCATGGATTTTCAAGAACAATCTCTCGCGCTTAGTGATAGATCCCGAAAGATTTCCTGACGATCGAGAGATCATGAACTCCATTGGCATGGGGGCCGTCTATTCGCGAACTTCGACTGGGGCACTCCTTCGAAATGCGAATGACGAACGCGACCAGAAATTGCTGGAAGAGTATTTCCATCCCTATGCACGCGCGTTCGAAAAGTTGATTCGCGAACGACTGAATGAGGTAGGCGCCGTCACCATCATCGACGTCCATTCGTATCGGAAGAATGAACATTTAAATGGAGTGAATAAAGGGCAGCGCCGTCCACCTGTGTGTTTGGGTACAGATAGATTTCATACCCCAGATTGGTTGATCGAACTTGCCACCACCGCATTTTCGCGTATTGGAAATGTCATTGCTAATGAACCATTCGCCGGCACTTATGTACCCATGGCGTTCTATGAAAAAGAGGCAAAAGTAACTTCGGTCATGATGGAGAACCGAGAAGATAATTTGGTAGCTGCAGGCATGTCACGAAGCGCTCGAGCTTTAGCTCGCCTTATCTCGGGGATACCCATAACAATCTGATCGGAAGTTGACGGTAAAAAAAGTAGAAACCCCCGGCGGTATGAGACGCCAGGGGTTTCTGATCTGTTGGATTTAGATATCGAAGTAGAGCTCGAACTCTGCTGGATGAGGGCGAAGTCGAACGTAATCAACCTCTTCCTTGCGCTTGAACGCGATCCAGGTATCGATGAGATCCTGAGCGAAGACTCCACCTTGTGTAAGGAAGGCATGGTCTTTCTCGAGATTATCGAGCACTTCGCCGAGTGAACCTGGAACCTGTGGGATTGCTGCAGCTTCTGCACCCTCAAGTTCGTAGAGATCCTTATCAACTGGCTTTGGTGGCTCGATCTTATTCTTGATTCCATCAAGACCTGCCATCAACATCGCAGCGAAAGCGAGGTATGGGTTGGATGATGGATCGGGGCAACGGAACTCGATGCGCTTTGCCTTTGGATTCGAACCAGTGATTGGAATACGAATACATGCAGAGCGGTTGCGAGCGGAGTACACGAGATTGACTGGCGCTTCGTAGCCAGGAACCAAACGACGATAGGAGTTAACCGTTGGGTTGGTGAAGGCAAGGAGCGATGGCGCGTGCTTGAGAAGTCCACCGATATACCAACGAGCCATATCGGAAAGGTCGCCATACCCTTCGCCCCAGAAGAGTGGTTTGCCATCTTTCCAGAGTGATTGGTGGACGTGCATACCTGAACCGTTATCACCAAATAGTGGCTTTGGCATGAAGGTTGCAGTCTTGCCTGCCTGCCATGCGGTGTTCTTGATGATGTACTTGAACTTCATCAACTCATCACCGGCGCTTAAGATGTCAGTGAAGCGGTAGTTAATCTCCATCTGTCCTGCTGTTCCCACTTCGTGGTGCGAGCGCTCAACCTGTAGCCCTACCTGTCCGAGATTCATCACCATCTGATCGCGCAGATCAGCGAATTGATCGGTTGGCGATACTGGGAAATATCCACCCTTGATGCGAGTGCGGTAGCCACGGTTAGGTGTGCCATCTTGGTCGTATTCGATGCCGGTATTCCATGCGCCCTCATATGAATCAATATGGTGGTAGGCCTCGTTCATGCCGGTCTTAAAGCGAACGCTATCGAAGACATAGAACTCTGCTTCTGGTGCGAAGAATGCGGTATCCGCAATACCCGTGGAGCGCATGTACTCAACTGCCTTCGCGACGATGCCCCGTGGATCGCGCGAGTAAGGAGAGTTATCTACTGGATTGTGTACCGAGAAGAGAATCACGAGAGTCTTCTCTTTGCGGAATGGATCGATAAATGCTGATCCTGGAACGGGTAGTAGCTTCATATCTGATTCGTGAATTGATTGGAATCCACGGATTGATGAGCCATCGAACATCAAACCTTCAGTGAAGACCGCATCATCAAATGATTCAGCTGGCACATTGAAGTGGTGCTGAATGCCCGGCAAATCGATGAAACGAACATCGATGAGTTTTACATTTTCCTTCTTGATGTAGGCAAGTATTTCGCTTGCGCTTTTGAACATCTCTTCCCTCTTCTTCCATTTTCATTCTCCCGAGCATCTACTCGCGAGGTTTGCTCATACAGGTGGATGAAGAGCCTTTCAGCGTCTGTGATGAAGGGCGCTCCAACGAAGCCAAAGGCTATGCCATTGCCATGAAGAGGGAATAACCTCAATGTTTCGGGATTGTTTCCACCCTTCCACCGACCCTTTAGGCTTGCGGGCATGTCCGGTTCCGATAATTCAGATTCAGGCTCTTCAGCCCTTCCTGAAGGTGCGCTCCCGCAGGCCTCTCTGGGGCGCAGGCTCTTCGCACTCTGCCTCGATTGGCTCGCCTCATCCCTAATTGCGCGCCTATTGGTCTCCGAGCAACAGCTGTCGGGATGGGTGACGCTCGCGATCTTTTTCTGTGAAGTTGTGTTGTTCACTGCTTTGCTTGGTGGCTCAGCGGGTCAGGTGATTGTGGGGATTCGCGTTGTCGACATTGATACTGGATTGAAAATTGGTGTGTTGCCAACCATCATCCGAAGTGCGCTTATTTGTTTGGTGATTCCACCGCTGCTAAGTGTCAACGGGCGAGGTTTACACGATCGCGCAGTGCGTTCAGTGACAATCGTTAGTGTGTAGCGCCGACGTTATCGCTTAGGGATCTTTCGCATATTAGGCATTGGGCCTTTTGGCATTGGTAATTTCATTCCACCAAGAGACTTTTCGCGAGCACGCGCCTCACGTAGCTGAGTTTTGGTCAACTTCTTTGGGAGCTTCTTCAAATGTTTCTGTATTTTCCGGAGCGGAATTCGCCCTTCCTCATCGCCGACGAGTATTTCGTGAATTGGCACTCCAGAGAGAAATCGCTCCATCTTTCGACGCTCGTCGGTCATCATCACTCGGACGTTGTTACTTCCTTCTCCTGTGATAACCACTCCAGCGCGACCTAAACTTCTATGCACAAGATCTTGATTGCGCGCCACCTGAACGCCAGCTGTGGTGGTCCAGCCTTTTCGAATCGACATCAACACACTTGCTCCTGCACCAGCTTGACCTGCGATTGAAGCGTACGCTGCGCCCTCAGCAATTCTGGAGAAGCTAAAGAGAGTGATTATTAGCGCGAAAGGGATTGTCATAAGGGATATGTAGAGCGTCCGATCAACGGCGATACCTATTCCAATGCCAATTGCCATCACTCCAACAAAAATGGCGAGCAGGAGAATGGGAAGTATCGGACGAGCTTCCCGGGTAACTGAATACGCCTGGCGAAGGGTCTTTATCCACTCTGGTGTCTTGCGAACTTTTTTCTCTCGTTTTTCTCGCGCCATGGCTACAGGTTACCCTCTCTCGCTTTCGACTTCCGCCAGCGTTGGCGCGGTTCCGCCAAGTCGGGCTGGCGCCCACCACTGACCACGATGGTCGTCGGGATATTCATCTTGCACTTTACGGAGCAGGATCTCGAGCGCGCTCTTAATCTGCGCTTCCGCCACCTCTACCTCAATTTCACGAGTGAAGCGAAGTGGTTCCCCGATGTACACCGATATTGGAACTTTCTTTCTACCAAAATCGCGCGAACGCCCTTTGGTCCAAATGCGTTGACTGCCCCACACGATAGTCGGCAAGACGGGCACATTCGCACCAATAGCCAAGCGGGCAGCGCCGCTTTTTAAGGATTTGATTTCAAAACTCTTTGAGATGGTCGCTTCCGGGAAAATTCCGACAATCTCGCCAGCTTTCAATGCACGAAGCGCAGCAACAAATGATGCTGATCCCGAATCTCGATCGACACTGATGTGATGCATGCCGCGCATCAGTGGCCCGGCAATTTTGTTATCGAATATCTGCTTCTTCGCCATATAACGAACATATCTTTTGGCAGGCAGTGCAGCAGTACCTGAGAGCGCAAAATCCAAATATCCGATGTGGTTAATCGCCATGATTGCACCACCACTTCGCGGGATTCGTTCTTCGCCTTTAATCGTGAATTTCAATCCCAGATAACGCCAAAAGGCTCGAATCAACAGAACAACGAATGGATAGACCCGATCAGTCATGCGTAGCTATCGCCTGTTTCGATTCTTTTGCTTGAGCGTAGAGTTTTCCCGCTCGATAACTCGAACGCACCAGTGGGCCGCTCATTACGCCTGCAAAGCCGATTTCATGCGCAAGCTTCGCCAGCGCCACAAACTCATCAGGTTTAACCCAGCGCTCGACGGGGTGATGTTTTGCGGTAGGACGAAGGTATTGCGTGATCGTTACCAAGTCGCATCCAGCCTGATGCAGGTTTACCAACGCCTCTTCGATCTCTTCGCGCGTCTCGCCTAAACCAAGGATGAGATTAGATTTTGTAATGAGGCCATAATCACGTGCTTGCGAGATGACATCTAGAGAGCGTTCATAGGTAAAGGCAGGTCGAATCTGTCGGAATATTCGCGGAACCGTCTCGAGGTTATGCGCAAATACTTCAGGTCTAGCCGCAAACACTTGCTCCAGTAGTTCTGGGCGGGCATTGAAATCAGGGGCGAGCATCTCCACGCCACAACCCGGGACCATTTCGTGGATTTTGATGATGGTCTCTGCGTACAGCCATGCGCCTTCATCATCAAGATCATCGCGGGCAACACCTGTGACCGTCGCATAGCGAAGTTGCATCTTTGCTACTGATTCAGCAACTCGCCGTGGCTCATCTCGATCGAGTGGAAGTGGCTTGCCGGTGTCGATGTTGCAAAAGTCGCAGCGCCGCGTGCAGACCGAACCGCCAATGAGAAATGTTGCTTCACGATCTTCCCAGCATTCAAAGATATTCGGACAGGCAGCTTCTTGGCAGACGGTGTGCAATCCCTCACCCGAGACAAGCGAGCGCAAACTGGTGTACTCCGGACCCATTTTGGCCTTTGTCTTAATCCATTCAGGTTTCCGTTCAATTGGCGTTTGAGCGTTACGCGCTTCGATACGTAGCAGGCGACGACCTTCAGGGGCGGGGGAGTTCATGCAATCACCTTTTCGAATTCTTTATCCATCTCTTCGATAACAACGTGAAGAACTTCATCGATAGTGATCTCGCGGTTGAGCTCTGCGCTCAACGATGTAGTCACCACGTCAGGAATGCCGCAGGGAATAATCTGCTCAAAGAAGGTGAGATCTGGGTTCACATTGAGCGCAAAACCGTGCGTCACAATTCCTTTAGCGACACGAATTCCGATTGCCGCTATCTTCCGTTTCCCTTGAGCATCTTCGATCCAGACTCCTGAGTTATCACAGATTTGAATCGCTTCAATGTCAAAGTGCTTTAACGTCGCAATCAGCGCGCGCTCTAGAGCACGCACGAAATCGACCACCTTGGTGGGCTCTTTCAGTTTCACTATGGGATAGCCGACCAATTGCCCAGGCCCATGCCACGTGATTTTTCCCCCGCGATCTACATCAATGACAGGTACGCCATTCATCGGGCGATCCTCCGGAGCAGTGCGGCGACCGGCGGTGTAGACAGAAGGATGCTCGAGCAGAAGCAGCGTCGATGGGGCGCTCGCATTCAGAACTCTCTGATGGGTTGCACGTTGTAAATCGAGCCCGGATTGGTACTCAATCAGCCCCATCCATTGGGTGCGAAGGCGAGAATCTGTAACCACGGCCATGTCCTTTAGCCTACCCAAGGCGGGCGAATACGCCCTATTTGCCGAGGGAGAGATAGAATTGAGCTCTATCGCCGGCTGCGCTGCTGGCGATCATTTACTTCTAATCTGACTGTTGAGAGGACTTACCCAGCCGTGTCTACCGAACTTAACGAAGTGAGCGTTGCAGAGCGAACCGTAAGGGCTCGCAAGGGCCTCTGGATAGCCATCATCATCGTCTTTGGCTGGCTGGCTATTGGGGGAGTCTCGGGTCCAGTCTTCTCGAAGATCTCAACCGTTCAAGAGAATGACAACTCGGCTTTCTTGCCAGAGAGCGCCGAATCAACGTTGGCGAGCAAAATCACCGTTAAATTCTCCGATCAATCCTCAGATCTCCTGCCCACCTTGATTCTCTTCCTCGGCGAGCTCAATCCGACAACAAACCCGGAGGCGTTTGCGCAGCTCAATACCTATGCCGCGTCTTTAGGTTCGAAGATCCTTCCTGAATCGAAGAAACCGCTGAGCCAATACTTCGCACCGGGAGCGCCCCTCCAAGCTATTCCTTCAGCAGATGGCAAAGCCGCGCTCATCAATGTTCAGTTGAATTCCAAGATTGCTGGCGAAAATATTGAAGAGAAACCGCTGCTGCCACTCATTATCGATTTCATCAGAAGTGATTTGGAGAAAGAATTCGCGAAAGCGGGAGTGGAAACGCACGTCACGGGCGCCGGCGGAATCTTTGCTGATCTTTTTGGCGCATTTGGATCCATTGATACCAAGCTGCTCTCAACTACCTTAATCGTAGTTGCCATAATTCTAATTGTCGTTTACAGATCTCCATTGCTTTGGATACTCCCATTGTTTACCGCTGCAACTGCTCTGGGTTTTGCCACCATGATCGTTTACTACTTGGCAAAAGCAGAAATCATCGACTTAAATGCACAGACTCAAGGAATCCTCGACGTTTTGGTTTTAGGCGCCGCGACCGATTATGCCCTCTTGCTGATTTCGCGCTATCGAGAAGAACTTCATAAGTACAAATCTCGTTTCGTGGCTATGAGCGTCGCGCTTCGAGGCGTAGTTGAACCGATTGTCGCATCCGGTTCCACCGTCATTGCCGGCTTAATGGTTTTGCTCTTAAGCGATCTCTCAAGCAACCGGGGATTGGGTCCCGTCGGTTCAATAGGCATCGCGTGTGCAATGTTCGCCGCTCTCACTTTATTGCCTTCACTGCTAGTACTTTTCGGTCGTTGGATCTTTTGGCCAAAGAAACCACGTTTTGAAAGTGAAGACGAGAAGTTATCTGGACTGTGGGCCAAGGTTGGGGATTGGGTCGATCGCAAACCTAAACCTATTTGGATTAGCACTGCGCTCCTACTTATCATTTTCGCTGGATTCTCGACCACACTTAAATCAGATGGTTTGGCACAAACTGATGCATTCACAACTAAGCCTGATTCGGTCATTGGTTTGGCCAAACTCGGCGAACATTTCCCAAGTGGTGAAGGAACGCCCGTGGAAATTGTTGTCAAAGAGAGTGATTTGCAAGCGTCGGTTGCAGCAATCGCTCAAGTAGAGAATGTCGCTTCAGTAGTGCCGGTGACAAAATTTGATCTGGCGACCATGTCTCCGACTAAAGATGTAAAAGTTGTCGATGGCTCCGTCCTTCTGCACGCAACTTTGGACGTTCCCGCTGATTCGACAGAGGCTAAAAACACCATTCCACTCATTCGTGAGGCGGCAAAGTCAGTAAATCAAACAAGTTTGGTAGGCGGGCAAACCGCTATCGGTTATGACGTCGATCAATCGTCACGTCGTGATAATCGAGTTATCATTCCAATCGTCCTACTGCTAATTGCTCTTATCTTGGGAGTACTCCTACGGAGCATTCTCGCGGCAGGGCTACTACTTGTCACAGTAGTGCTCTCCTTCTTGGCAACCCTCGGTGTGTGTGCGCTCGTATTCGAACATATCTTTGGCTTCAAAGGCACCGATGCGAGCTTCCCACTCTTTGCCTTCGTCTTCCTCGTGGCATTGGGTATCGACTACAACATATTCCTTATGACTCGCG
>CAZLOJ010000006.1:0-53827 GCA_964561165.1 uncultured Bifidobacterium sp.
CGAATTGAAGAGCGACGCCATCTGCGCTCTTAATCTGCTTGCCGTCAATCGTGGATGCCTGTACACCGACTGCCCCAACATATACAGGTGCATTACTTACTAGAATCTTCGCTCCATTGTTAGCCAAATATGGTTGTCCGACCAAAGGTTTGCCATCTGCCGCAAGCGCAACGCTACCTACAGAATCCGCTAACACTTCCGCTAAAACTGGTTCACCCGCTCCATTCCGAAGAACTACTCCCTTTGAGTTAAGAACTGGCGGAACGTACACAACTTCACCGTTACCTGCCTTTACCGCACGACCGGAAGAATCTAACAACGGAAGTGCGAGCACAGGGCTACCAGAGCTGTCATAGATTGGCTCGCTCTTTCCAAAGGTAATTAACTTTGTCATCAGCACTTTATCGCCATCAAGAACTGGTTCACCTGAACTATTGAGAACAGGGCGAACCATAATTGGCAAACCGTTCTTATCTACGAAGACAGAGTTCCCGTCTTTGATTACTGGTGCGGTAGTAAGAGGTTTTCCATCAGGGCCCGTTAAGACTTTGTCATCGCTACCAAGCACATTAAGAAGCACAACTGGCGCTTTCTTCTTGCTCGGACTACCTGGAACAATCCGATCTACGTAGATGATCTGGCCGCCTTCGCTCTTTGCTACCTGAGCTCGAACAACTTCACCTTTATCGTCGACAACTGCTTTTCCAGATGAACCCAAGATTGGCTGCAGGACTAACGCTTTTCCATTCTCGTCTGTGAGATCCGTTCCAGATTCATCTTTCGCCACAACTGTTTTGACTTTGTTTCCTTTTGCGTCTAATACTTCTTGACCTTCCGTTGCCGTCTTGGCGACTGTCGCAATTGAGGCAATCTTGGCCTCTGCTTCAATGAGCTTCTGCTTCGCCGCAGTCGCTGCATCCGCCTGAACTGCTAATTCGGTTATCTTCTTGTTCGCGTCAGCAAGTCGAGTGTTCTGCTCCTGGACTTGTTGTTCGTAAGTTTTTACTTGGGTTGCAGCTTTAGCTTCAGCGCTCTTTACCGCATCGTTCTTCTGGGCTATCTCTGCTTTTAACGCAGTAATCTCCGCTTGAAGTTCGAGGATTTGCTTATTAAGAGTCGCAATTTGAGTAGCACTCGTATCGACAGGTGCAGCAATAGGGGCTGTTGGAGTGGTCGGAGCGCTAGATGGAGCATATTGCGATGCGTATGGGTCGTAACTTGGATTAGGTGTATAGGTCGGTAAAGGAGTTAAGCGCGTGTAGTCGCACTGAGTGCCGCCACCAGGCAAGGTGGTTTCAACAACTGAGTGATCAGCGAGCGGCTGGCACGCTGCTTGTGCAGTTGTAGCAGTGATCAGCGAGAGGCTCGTCGCGGACATCACTATGGAGAGGATTGCCCTGCTTAATGTGAACTTTTTCCGCATTACCCAAGGATAAAGGTGAAGTTTCGAGAGTAAAAGGAAAGGTAGGGATTTGCCCCTACCTTTCTGACATTAATTGTCGAACTTGAAGATAACTCAGAAGAGATCAGGCCAACTGGCGGCTTAGACGTTCGGGGTGGAGTAGAGGGTTTTGCCCTTTACCTTGATTTCAGCCTCGACCAGGTATTTCTTCACAGCCGCGGTATTGATGGTGATGCCCGTTCCTGGAGCATCTGGCGCTTCGATCATCCCATCAGAACCAACATCGATTCGGTTGACAGTCAACTCTTGGCAGAGCAACTTCGGTTCCATTGGATATTCGGTGATGTTTGATTCCTTCAAACCCGCAAAAGGTTGGAGTGAAGAGGAGAGCGCAGATTGCGAAGTGAAGGTGTGATTTACATACTTCACGCCTTTCGAAGTTGCGTACTGCGCGACGCGATATGCATTTCCGATTCCACCTACGTAACCGGTATCAATTTGAATAAAACCTACTCCGCCGTAATCGATTAATTGCTCTGCTTGGAATGCGTTATGTGCACCTTCGCCACCGGCAAGTTTCACTTTGCTGGAACGCTTGGCTAATTCACCATACTCAGCAAGCGCGTACCCATCGAAAGGTTCCTCGTACCAATAGACATTTGCTTCGGCGAGCGCAGGCAAACGTTTTGCAGCAGCTTCAATATCATCTTTAAATACAGTTCCGGCATCAATCATGAGATAGCCATCTGCACCGATTCCTTCACGAGCGGCATGGATGTGCGCTGCATCATCTTCGACGGTAGTCAGACCAAATGGACCCCAACCAAATTTGATTGCCTTGAAACCTTTGCTTCGCATATCGACAGCCTTCTGCTTTGTCTCAGCAGCAGTGTCGCCAAAAAGCACAGAAGCGTAAGGGAGCTTTCGCTCAGTCTTGTTATATCCAAGTAGTTTCCAGATTGGCTCTTCTTTCGCGCGACCCAAGCAATCCCAAAGTGCAATTTCAATACCTGAAATAAGAAGATCGCTTTGGAGCAATCCGTAAAAGGAGTTCTGGCGAACATTGCGATAGACCTGTCGGATATCTTCTGGAGAATCAAGACGTTGACCTAATACTGAGTCGATTACAGGATGGCACCCGCTATGTGACATTGGAGTAATCCAGCTGGTGATACCAACCATCGGCGAACAAACTGCCTCACCCCAACCAACATGTCCATTAGAGGTAACGCGACATAACAACGAATCCTGGCTTCCATCTCCGATATCTAAAACCTCGGGCATGCGAAGGTAGAAGAGATCAACGGAATCAATTTTCATCGAAGGAACCTTTCTCGTCTCGTTAAGTGTCGTTAGGTGTTAATTCATTTGTACTGGCGCGCTATGTTTGGGGGAACGGCCATCGCCTGAGGATACTCCACGGATTCTCCTCGACATCCATGGAATAAGAAAGGTGATGAACCAGCGCAGGTCATCATAGATTTTCGCTAGTAACGAACGGCGCGGTAGCGGCGGTAAATCACTGCGCCAATTAGGGTCAAATGGTCCCCCGATTGACTGCAACACACCTTGCGCAACTCGATGATGTCCAGCTGGGTTGAGGTGGAGCCGATCTTTATCGAGGAACCTTCTACTTCCAATCTCGGGATCTGCTGTCGCCTCGAGCACTATCGCGCCAACTTCGGCGCCCATGTCGCGGACGACTTTATTAAATGCGCTAAAGCGCTGATGCCATAAATCTTGCATCTTCCCTGATTTCGCAACGCGTTCAACTGCAGTGAAGAGCATTAGCTGGCATCCAGTTGCACTCAGTTGTCGAACTGCTTCTTGATATTTCGGAAGCACAGCATGTGGTTCGTAACTTGGTCGGAGTAAATCATTGGCGCCTGCATGGAATGAGACAAGTGTTTCGCTCCCTTCAATCCACTGCAGCGCAACAGGAACCTGATCTTCAATTACTTGCCCAACTAATTTCCCACGGACGGCAAGATTGAGATACGTGAATCCAGGAGTCTGTGTTGCCAACGCTTGTGCAACGCGATCTGCCCAACCGCGATATTGACCATTGATTAATTCATCTTGCATTCCTTCAGTGAAGGAATCACCTAGCGCAATAAAACGTGTATAACGTGCCATATCAACTCACTCTTGTTACTTGTTTTTCTTACTTCTTACTTGTTACTTCGCTTCTCCGAAACCGAATATAGAGCGATTGCCGCTGCAACGCTCGCATTGAGCGACTCCATATCCGAAGACATCGGAATCGAGACTACTAAGTCACAGCTCTCGCGCACTAGCCGCGATAGACCTTTGCCTTCTCCGCCAATGACAATCATGAGCGGTTCATCAGCTACTGCCATCTCAGAGAGCGGCACATCGCCGCCTGCATCTAGGCCAACGACAAAATATCCCTCGCTCTGCAGGTCGTGAATGGTTGCCGTCATGTTCTTTATCTGCACGACCGGCGTCCGTGCCGCTGCGCCAGCAGAAGATTTCCATGCCACCGCAGTCATTCCGGCCGCACGGCGCTCGGGAATCACGATTGCACTTGCACCAAAAGCGCAGGCGCTGCGAATAATCGCACCCAGATTTCGTGGATCTGTCACGCCATCAAGAGCAACAAGTAAAGGAACGCCCGAAATCTTGCTAACAACTTCATTTAATGGGCGGAATTTATATGGTGCGACTCGGAGTGCAACTCCTTGGTGAGCAGGATATGGGTCGAGCTCTTTCCGATTGATATCAATAACTTCAATTCGAGCCTGTCGCGCCAATTCAACAATCTCTGTTATTCGTTCATCGATATCGACGCCACGAGCAACCATCACTCGCTTCACTGCTATCCCAGCCCGCAGCGCTTCTAAAACCGGATTGCGACCAACGATGACATCGTCTTGCACTTCATATTCGCGCGGTGCATTTTGCTCGCGCTCACCCTTCGGACGGCGCGCGGAACTCTTTGGCTTGCTTGCCGCTGCAGCTTTTCGCTTCGCCGCTGGATGGTAGGTGCGATCCTCAGCTTTTGGCGTTGGCCCTTTTCCAGCAAGACGTCGCTTGTTATTGCCACCTGAGCCTGGCTTCTTCTTTGCGACCATTATTTACTCCACCGTGGCCCTTCTGGAGTGTCCTCGATAGTAAGACCCAACGAGGTGATGGAATCTCTAATCCGATCAGCGCTCGCGAAATCTTTTCGCGCGCGTGCAGCTTCTCGTTCATCAAGAAGCGTTTTGACTAGCCCGGAGACTACATCGCTCAGGCCCGCATCGTTGCTTGACCACGTCGAATCCCATGGATCGCATCCCAACACAGCGAGCGCTCCGCGAACTTCAGAGGCTTTCCGCTCTAGCAGCGCATTATCTTTCGCGGTGGCCGCATTATTTCCATCGCGAACTAATTCAGAGATAACAGCAAGCGCTGCTGGGACAGCCAAATCATCGTCCATTGCTTTGGCAAAATCATCGGCAATCGCACTCTCTGGCACCTTTCCCAATTGCGCGGCAGTGCGTTTCAAGAAGCTTTCAATACGACGGAAATTAACAGCCGATTCATCGAGCGCTTCTGGAGAGTATTCCAACATCGAGCGATAGTGCGCACTTCCTAAGTACCAGCGGAGCTCAATACCTCGCACTCGCTTTAACAACTCATGAATGCGCAAGGTATTGCCGAGGGACTTGCTCATCTTCTCGCCAGCAGTCGTCACCCATGCGTTATGCAGCCATCGTTGGGCAAATGGATACCCTGCACCATTAGATTGAGCGATCTCATTTTCATGGTGCGGGAAGATCAGATCCAAACCACCGGCATGGATATCAAACTTCTCGCCAAGGTATGCCTGTGCCATTGCAGAGCATTCGATATGCCAACCGGGGCGACCATTTCCCCATGGCGTTGGCCACGAAGGCTCCCCTGGTTTTGCACTCTTCCATAGCGCGAAATCTTGCGGATTCTTCTTCAGTGAAAGCATCGCTTCATCGGTATCGGGGCTGGATTGGAGATCATCGATCTTCTGACCTGAGAGCGCGAGATATTCATCGAGTGCGCGAACATCCAAATAAACATCACCGTTCGCAACAGCATATGCCTTACCGCGGTCAATCAGGCGCGCAATCAATTCAACCATCTGCGTGATGTGGCCAGTAGCACGCGGTTCATAGGTAGGCGGCAATACATTGAGCTCTGCATATGCCGCGGTAAATACCCGTTCATATTTCTGTGCAAGTGCCCACCACGGCATCTCTTCATGGATAGCGTTATGCAGGATCTTGTCGTCAATATCTGTAACGTTGCGGATGAAGGTCACGTGATAGCCACTTGCGATTAACCAGCGCCGCAAAATATCGAAGTTGATTCCACTTCGAATATGACCGATATGTGGCGGGGCCTGCACAGTTGCGCCGCAGAGATATATCCCAACCTTCCCTGATTCAATCGGAGTGAAAGGTGTGATCTCGCGAGTGAGCGTGTTATAGAGAGTAAGGCTCATGATTGCCGCACAATCAAAGCGGTAGCAATAGCTGCAATTCCCTCGCCAGCACCAGTGAAACCAAGTCCGTCTGTGGTGGTAGCACTGAGCGAAACTTGTGCACCACCAAGTGCGGTAGAGAGCGCCCGCTCACCCTCTTCACGACGAGTTGCGATCTTGGGTCGATTTCCGATGACTTGCACAGCCACATTTTCGATACGAAAGCCCGCAGTAGTTAATCGATTGAAAACCTCACTTAACAGCGCAGTGCCGCTTGCACCTGCCCATTGAGGATCGGATGTGCCGAAGACGGAACCCAAATCGCCGAGATGAGCAGCAGATAGGAGCGCGTCGCACATCGCATGTGCAGCGACGTCACCATCAGAGTGTCCTGCTATTCCCACGTCATCTGGCCACGTCAATCCTGCAAGATGCATCGGTTTATTCGAGGAGAATTTATGTGCATCGAATCCAATGCCAGTTAAAAATGTCATCACTGCACCGCTAACTCTTGCGCCCACGTTAGATCATCGAGCGTAGTGATCTTCCGAGCTAGAGGACTTCCTGGAATGACTTTTACCGGTACCCCCAAAAGTGCGACGAGCGCTCCATCATCTGTCGCTTCAGCGCCGGTCGCGTGCGCAGCGGTAATGACGTCAAAAGTAAATCCTTGTGGAGTTTGGACGGCGCGAAGCGAATTGCGATCAGGGGTATTGACGACATATCCGTGCTGATCCACCACCTTGATCGTGTCGATGACATCGAGGGCTGGTACTACTGCGCGTTCACCCGTCTCCAATTGAGCGATGACGCGCTCAACCAGGTTTGTTGGTGCAAAGGCGCGAGCAGCGTCATGAATCAAAACATATTTAGTGGTCACAGGAAGCGCTGCTAACGCATTGGCTACGCTTTGACTCCGCGTTGCACCACCGGTGACTACAACAACCTGTGCAGAAAGGTGCGCCTGTGAGAAAATCGATCGAAAGTTCTCTTCGAATCCAGGTGGCGCTGCAATCACAATGTTCGCAGCGATTGGCGAAATGTTCCGGGCAGCTCTTTCGATCAGGGTTTGCGTGGCAATTTCAACAAGGGCTTTCGGGATTCCTACGCCTAGTCGCTCCCCACTACCTGCTGCGGGAATGATTACTGCGGTTTGTGATTGGCTCATCTGACGAGCCAATTAGGAGGCGAGCACCTCGTCGAGAATGCCTTCTGCCTTAACTTCATCAGTCTTCTCGGCGAGCGCCAATTCGCTAATTAAAATCTGTCGAGCTTTTGCCAACATTCGCTTTTCGCCAGCTGATAGACCGCGATCGAGATCACGGCGGTAGAGGTCGCGAACAACTTCTGCGACCTTAATGACATCGCCCGATGCAAGTTTCTCAAGGTTTGCCTTATAACGACGGGACCAGTTCGTTGGCTCCTCGGTATACGGCTGGCGAAGTACTCCGAATACTCGGTCGAGTCCGGCGCTATCAACGACATCACGAACGCCTACGAGATCAACATTGTCAGCGGGCACTCGGACTGTGAGATCACCTTGGGTGACCTTAAGCACGAGATAGGTCTTCTCCTCACCCTTAATGATGCGCGTTTCAATCGCTTCGATTAGCGCTGCACCGTGGTGGGGGTAAACGACTGTTTCGCCGACTTTGAATGACATAGTGAGCTTCATCCGCCTCTCGTGGGTGGCTGTACGAATGATGAGAGTCATATTCTACCAGCCAATTCCGACAGAAAAAATCGGCGATTTCTCGGTATATTTCCCCAAGAATTCCAGTTGACAAATTCGCTTTTTTCACTTTTCCCGGGGAGAATTACCGCCATGCAAAGAAAGTTCAGTGCGCGTCTCACACTTCTTATCGCGATGTTGCTCTTAGTAACAGGATGCGGTGCAGGTCCAAACGCCCCGACTCGATTAATTAAGCAAGTCACTGATGGCGTCGAAAAGAATGTGGGCGATATCAAGCTCGTACATATTCTCTTAGTGGCACAAGCTGATGGCAGCGCAATTCTCGTAGGAACGATGATTAATGATGGCGCTGCGCCAGAGCAACTCACAGCTCTTTATGTCAACGGAATTCCAGCAAGCGTCACGCCTATTGCGCCGGTACTCGCGCCAAATACACCTCTGATTTTTGCTGGTGAGACTGCAAATGCTTTGGCGGTTATTCCTAATTTGAATGTGAAGGCCGGCAAGCACGTCACAATGCAGATTGGCTTCAATCGTTCAGGTTCGGAAACCCTAGAAGTGCTCGTTCGCGATCGCTCAGGTGAATTTGCGAATGTCGGACCGGATGCAATCAGCGCTAGTTAGAGAATTTGTATCCAAGCCCACGCACAGTAAGTATGTACTCAGGATTGGCAGGGTCTTTCTCTACTTTTGAGCGCAATCGCTTGACGTGAACATCGAGGGTCTTCGTATCGCCGACATAATCACTGCCCCATACTCGGTCTATCAGTTGGGTTCGGGTCAGCACTCTTCCAGAGTTACGCATCAAAAATTCAAGGAGTTCGAACTCCTTTAGCGGCAGGGCAACTTGCTCGTTATTGACAGTAACTATATGGCGTTCGATATCCATTCGAACCGGTCCTACCGTTAACAAACCTGACGATTGTTCTGGCTCCTGCTGTCTGCGCAGCACTGCCCGAATTCTTGCGATGAGTTCGCGTGAAGAATAGGGCTTAGTGACATAGTCATCGGCCCCGAGTTCAAGGCCAACTACTTTGTCCACCTCGGTATCTTTTGCAGTCAGCATGATGATCGGGACAGAGCTCTTCATTCGCAGTTGTCTACAAACCTCTGTCCCGCTCAAGCCTGGCAACATCAAATCGAGTAAGACGAGATCTGCTCCGTCGCGCTCGAACATCTCTAAAGCTTTTACACCATCCGCAGCCACACTTACTTCGAAACCCTCTTTGCCAAGCAGAAAAGAGAGCGCATCCGAGAACGAATCTTCATCCTCGACTACAAGAATCTTTGTCATCGGCCAGCCTCTTGTTCTGAATTTGATTCGCTTTTTGGTATCACGAATGTGAAGGTACTTCCCTCATCTGGCTTGCTCCAAACTCGGACTTCGCCACCATGATTTGCTGCTACGTGCTTAACAATGGATAGCCCTAAACCAGTTCCACCTGTTTCCCTGGAACGAGCAGGATCCACCCGATAGAACCGTTCGAAGATTCGCTCCAAATCTGAATCAGGTATGCCTATTCCCTGGTCCTTTACTATTATTTCGACATTTCTCTTCTCCAGCCTAACTGCAATATTCACTCGAGTATTTTGTGGGCTGTAGTTGATTGCATTCTCAATCAAATTTTGAATTGCCATTACTAGTTGCTCTCGATCAGCAAAGACAAAACATTCTTCTTGCAAATCTAGATCAAGTGAAATATTCCTAGACTCTGCATTCGTAATACAGAGTGAAATAGCTTGATTTACGACATCGCTCACTTGCACAAGCTCATACTCTTGTAACGGATTGGCATCTTGCAATCGTGAGAGATTTATGATCTGTTGGACTAATTCCGTTAAGCGATGTGAGGTAACACCCATCTTGGTAGCAAAATGTTTCACAAGTTCAGGATTATCGCTTGCGCCTGCCACCGCTTCGCTTAGCAAAGAAAGTGCGCCGATTGGTGTCTTAAGTTCATGCGAGATGTTTGCTACGAAATCTCGTCTAATGGCATCAACGCGCTGTGCTTCACTGACATCATCGACTAAGACTAAGGTTCTACCGATTTCATCTAATGGAGCAACACGTACTCTCAGATTCGAGGAAGCTCCTGAAAGAACTGTCGATGGAATCTCTAAATTACCTTCATGCGATTTGTGAGTTCGACGTACTACGCGCACAAGCGCCATTAACTCTTGACTAGAAATTCTCCCATCTCGGATAATGCCAAATCGACTCGCTTCATGTGATGAGTAGAGCACCTGATCGGAGGCGGAAAGTACAATTGAAATTGAATCAAGCGCGTTTAGTACTGAACGCAATTCAGGTGAAATTCCCGGTAACAATTCAATGGACTGCTCGCGAGGTGCTTTCTTGAACCAGGGTATCGCCACCCCGCTATCGTAGAGTTATTTAAAGCAGGCGCAGAGCCCACTCCTGCCCCAGGCCTCAACTAACTTGGAGTTTGATTTCTGTTAAACCACAGTTAACGAATAAGCGACATTTTTGGGGGGTCACCAAGTACGCTACCGGTATGCGTGACCTATTCCATGAGGAACTCGAGCAGATCAATCTCAATCTGGTCGCCCTCGGGGAGCAAATCAAGGTTGCCCTGGACTCAGCCACTCACGCACTATTAACTGCTGACCTCGCATTGGCTGAAAAAGTAATCGCTGACGATTCGCTAGTAGATAACACCCAACACCAATTAGATGCTCAAACAATAGATTTGATGGCTCGTCAGCAGCCGGTTGCGAGTGATCTGAGAGCGCTCGTAACATCTTTGCGAATGAGCGCCGATTTAGAGCGAATGGGAGACATGGCTCATCACATCGCCAAGTTGGCGCGAATGCGATATCCCGCGACTGCTGTTCCTCCCGAACTTCTACTCACAATCCAGGAGATGGGGCGGGTTGCAAGCAAAATCTGTGAAAAGGCTACTGGCATCATCAAGAGTCGTGATACCGAAGCTGCTAAGTCTCTAGAAAAAGATGACGACGAGATGGACATCCTTCACAGAAAACTATTTGCAACGCTACTCGATGAGAAATGGGCGCATGGTATCGAGACTGCTATTGATATGACGTTAATTGGAAGATATTACGAACGCTTTGCCGATCACGCGGTTTCTATTTCGCGACGCGTTTACTATCTAGTCACCGGTCAGTATTACAGCGAAGAGTAGGCTTACTTGCTCTTTCCTTGATTAGCTACAGCATCAATCGCAGTTCGCGCAGCTTCCGAATCAAGATAGCGGCCACCCTTTATGATGGGTTCAAAATTTTTATTTAACTCATAGAGCAGTGGGATTCCCGTAGGGATATTTAGCCCAGCAATATCTTTGTCGCTTATTCCATCAAGATGTTTCACTAAAGCCCGCAACGAGTTGCCATGGGCGGTGACAAGTACGCATTTGCCACTTGTTAAATCAGGAATGATAGCTTCATTCCAATACGGAATCATTCGATTAATCACGTCAAGAAGACATTCGGTCTTTGGTACAGCCGTCCCTATATCTTGGTAACGGTAATCGTTAGCCTGGGAAAACTCACTTGAATCATCAATTGGCGGTGGTGGCACATCGAAAGATCGACGCCACAATTGAAACTGTTCCTCACCATACATTGAAAGCGTCTCTGCTTTGTTCTTTCCTTGCAGCGCACCGTAGTGACGTTCATTCAAGCGCCATGAGCGGCGCACCGGAATCCAATGTCGCTCGCATTCATTGAGGGCAATTTCAGCGGTATTTATCGCGCGTTTCAAAAGTGAGGTATGGAGAATCTCAGGAAAAATGCTCTGTTCTTTAAAGAGTTCACCAGCTCGTTTGGCTTCTTGCAAACCTTTAGCGCTCAGTGAAACATCAACCCAGCCAGTGAATAGATTCTTCTCATTCCACTGACTCTCGCCATGACGTAGGAGAATCAACTGGTAGCTCATAACGAGAATCCTGCCCTGGAGTCAGGCAAACATCAACTTCTTAGGTGTTTGAAAGCCTCAAGATTTGCAACAGATTCCCCGCGCGAGATACGCCAAGCCCATTCTCGGCGAATGGCATCAGCAAAACCTAGCTCTAAAAGAATGTTAAAAGACGTATCGCAGTATTCATGGATAGCCCCAAGAATGCGATCAATCTCATCTCTCGTCACGAGTTCAATCGGTAATCTCCCTACGAGATAGATATCTCCGAGTTCATTCGTTGCATACGAGAGAAGGTACATGTTTGCATTATGCCGGAGTAACCATTCGTAGACTTTTTCTGTATTTTGGTCTGGTCGGCGAATCACAAAAGCATTAACACTTAGAGTTTTATCGCTTACTTTGAATATCACATTGGTATATAACTTCTTTTCGCCGGGAACGGTAACGACCAAAGAACTCTTATCAAGTTCTTCGAACTCTATTTTTGATTCGCTGAGCGCTTCCTGAATGACAAGAAGTGGATGCTTCATGGCGTTTGCAAATTAAGCGAGAGAACGGATAGCTGTGCGAGGCTCAGCTAACAACTGGTCGTAGATATCGATTGTGCCTCGGGCGGTGGCTTCCCAGCCAAATCGACGTGCATGCTCAAGTGCGCCCATAGAAAGTGAGATGCGTCGTTGCGGTTCGTGAAGTAATCGAGTTAACACTGAAGACCACGAACGCGGGTCATGTCCATCGACAAGTGACCCTGAGAAACCATCGGCAACGGCCGTACGTAATCCACCAACTGCAGCCGCAACCACTGGTGTGCCACATGCTTGCGCTTCCAAAGCAACCAATCCAAATGATTCGCTATGGCTAGGTACGCACACTAAATCTGCAGCGCGATACCAATGTGGTAACTCTTCACGAGATGCAGGTGGAATGAATTTGACACGCTCTTCGATTCCAAGAAATTTCGCAAGGGTGCGTAGACGATTGAGCTCATCGCCGTCTCCACCGGAAACACCACCGATAATAAGTACTTGCAGCTTGCTTTTTAGCACTGGATCGTGTTTGACCATCTCGCCTGCAGCAGCAATGAGAACATCCGGCCCCTTATGCGGCTGCACTCTGCCAACGAAGGCAAGGATCATGCTCTCCTGATTGAGGCCAAGTTGCACGCGCGCTTCACGACGTCCGCCACCTGGAGAGAAGTGGACTAAATCCACTCCAGGAGAAACGACGTGTACTCGATCGGGACAGGCATCGTAAAGGCTTACGAGATTTGCAGCTTCTGCATCTGTATTAGCGATTAGCCCTTGCGCGCCTGCGACAATTTGTTCTTCACCAATTGCACGTGCAATCGGCTCTGGCTTGTCGTGATCTGCTAGCGATTTGTTCTTCACTTTCGCCATCGTGTGCATCGTGTGCACTAATGGAACGCTCCACCGTTGCGCAGCTAGAAGTCCTACTTGCCCTGAAATCCAATAATGCGAGTGAATTAAGTCGTAATAACCACGTGGATGATTTGCTTCAACTCGTAGGAGTTCAGATGCCATTGTGCACATTTGCGAAGGCAGATCTTCCTTCGTCAGCCCCTCGTAGGGACCAGCTGTGATGTGATGGACTTCAACCCCTGGCGCAAGCTCGACTACTGGAGGAAGTGCGGCGGAAGTTGCTCGAGTGAAAATATCTACGGCGATTCCAGACTTTGCGATTCGCTTTGCACTTTCTACGACGTAGATATTCATCCCGCCAGCATCGCGGATCCCAGCTTGATCAAGTGGGGAGGTGTGCATCATTAATGTCGCGATGCGACCGCTGGGCTTCATATCTTTTGATTACCAGCGCGGTCCGCGAAGCACATCATTAATTGCTGGACGAACATCAACGATGTACACAATTGCAGCGATTGAAGCAATGATGCCAAAGAGATCTAATGGACTAGAGATAGTAAGTCGGAGTACTAGCGATACCGCAAGCAAAGAAGCCCAAAAAACCTTGCTCTGCTTTCCCGCGGCTGTAAACGCATCGCCACGGACCCGAACCGCATGGATAAGTGCGAAAAGCAATCCCGCTAACTGAGCAAGCCCTATGACTAACAAGACTAAGTCAGAGAGCGAACCCAATGGATTGGTCAGCGATCCGTTCGACATGACCCCAGTCTACTGAACCTAAAAAGATGCGCGAATTTCAAGCTTTAGCGGGAGCCCACCGAAGACGCTGACCGAAGGGAATTCAGCTGCTACCCCGATTTGAGCCAGGGCAGAACGTGTAATCACATCATGAGCACGCATCGATCCATCGATAACTTTAAAGGCGATAACACCCTTCCCGCTTTGCCCGGCAATATGAACTCCCTCAGCTCCCTCTTTCATAATCAATCCTGGAACAGCGCGCATCCACCGTGTAGATAACCGTCCGCTACCAGCGACCATCTCAGGATGTGTGGACATCGCAGCCACAATCGCGCGTGATGCATCATCATCTCTTTCAACGATACTTCTAATTGCATTAGCTAAACCTTGTAGTGGTACTGCAAATAGCGGTGCGCCGCATCCATCAAAAGTATCGTTCACGCTCTTATAACGAGATGATTCTTCAATCTCTCGCTTTATGGCAACCTGTAACGGATGATTCATCTCTAGATAATGTGAAGTGTCCCAACCATTAATCACACAGGTGGCAAGCATGCCAGCATGTTTGCCGCTGCAGTTCATCGCAATTCGAGTCGGTGGTTGCTCACCCCATAGTTTTCGCTCGTTTTCACCAAGTGGTAAATCAAATGCGCATTGCAAAGCGTTTTCATCCAGATCAAACTCTGCTAAGAGTTCGCGCACGCCTGCTATATGTTCGTCAGATCCTGAATGGCTTGCAATAACTAGCGCAAGAAGTCTTGGCTCAATATTCAAACCAAGTTTTACCATCGCACGAGCTTGAATCGGTTTGATTGAGGAGCGCGGAAAAATTGGCGCTTGCGAATCACCCAGAGAAAAAACGTTAGCTCCCGCGCTATCGAGAATTACGAGATGGCCATAGTGCGCAGACTCGACCATTCCATTCCGGATAATCTCAGCAAGAGGTTGTGGCGCGCTCACACCACTACACGTTCCATGGTTGACCAAATATGTGCCTGTAACTTATGCCCCTGTGCTTCCATGTCGTAGGCATAGAAGAGTTCGCCTTCGACCAATCCATATAGCCGAGTTCCGCCCGTGACCACCTTGGCTGATGGAGCGCTATATCCCTGATCCATCACAAGTTGAATCTTCGCAACATCAAAGCGGCCAACCCAACCCTCTGCGATACCAGTGTTATGCGAAAGGATTACCTCGAGCACATTATTAGGTTTTACTCGCCAGAACCCCGTCTCCTGTGCAGCGGGCATGAGCTCTTCCTTGCCATCGTCAACGAGCCAGGAACGGGAAAAATAAGTGAGAAATGGTCGACCATCATGATTGAAGGTGACCTCTTGCTCGAAGGTGAAGGGCGCAGTGCCTGGGTATTCACCCTGCCCTTTGCCGCGCCAGGTGCCGACCAACCATGCCAGCGGAAAGAGATCTTGATGTAACCCTTCAGGGATTGTGAATGCCATTGTTACTCGCCCAACTTTCGTACTTGGTTCCGAGAGAGCAGTTTCCTGCGCATAGTATCTCCCGATTTCTCGCGCTGGAACTTTCTGAGCGCTCGACCAGAGCGGCCAAGCAAGAATAGTGAGATTAGGAATGCAAAGACCACCAGCACGCCAGCGAAAACAAGGTCAAGAATCATCGGGAAATCACAAGGAAAAGGGTACGGGCAAACTCACCTTTTCCGTGTAGATTCCCGATATGGCTGGAAATGCGCTCGTTATCAAAGTGACAGTTGGTCAAGAATCTGCTGAACGCTGCTCTCAAGGATTCACCGTTGCCGCAACCGCGTTGGCCAGTGGAGTTGACGTGACTCTCTGGCTTACCGGAGATGCCACCTGGTTTGGTGTACCAGGTAAGGCAGAAGAATTCATCCTCGAACACGCTGCACCACTTGCGCAACTGCGAGATCAGATACTCGAATTAGGAAAGATCAAAGTCTGCACGCAATGCGCCAAGCGTCGTGACATAACTGAAGCAGCCTTACTACCAGGAATTGAAATTTCAGGGGCGAGCTCGTTTGTCGCAGATATTCTCGGACCAGAAGTCAAAGCGCTCGTTTACTAAAGATTTACAACCTGCTCATCGTGATAATTATGACGATAGCGGCAACAATCACCAGAAGTAAATTACTTACTGATCCCACGAATGATCCGATCCATTAATTCTCGAATGACAAATTCCGCTTCGTGCTTTGCCTTCACGCCATTCATCTCGAACTCTCTCAAGATCTGTTCGGCGGAATTCTCTACAACTGAACCGACTAGTGGTCCGTATCTCTCTGCAAAGTTCTGATTAGCAAAATCTCCGATCGCTCTAGCAAGGTCACTGCGTAATTCATCTAAGCTTGGCTCGGCAGCAGGATGTGAGAACTCCCGATCTGCTCGTTCGAAAGCCTGTCGACTTCGCTCCATCTGCCACCTCCTGATTCACGCGCTAATTCCAGAGTCAAAGAGTCCCTGCTAACGTCATCCCGTGAGGTTAAAAAGCCTAAGCGTTACGCTCCTTTTAGTCATATCGAGTTGGCTCGCCCCAGGGGCGATCTCCGCTCCGGCAGAAGCTCTCACCGTACGTTCGATCCCTGGAAATTGGGATGTTACCTACGCTTCATCAAGCCCTACCCAAGGGGCCTCAACCATTGCATTCGATGAGACAGGCCGCGATGTGCTCTCGACCTTTAATGTCGTGTTTATCTCCGAATCCCGACAACAATGGCCCGAAGAAGCAAAGAAAGCATTTTTGCGCGCAACGAAAATTTGGTCGTATCTCTTCCCCTCTCCCGTGCCAATAGATGTTGAGGCATATTGGTCGCCGCTTGAACCAGGAATTCTTGGGAGCGCACGCCCAGGTGGAGCGCGTGGTGGCGGTTACTTTCAAGATTTCGCAGGCGCTCCAGAGAAGAAGCTCTGGTATCCAGCTGCACTTGCTAATTCAATTAACCGAGATAAGAAAGATTTAGATGACCTTAATCCTGAGATAACGGCGCGCTTTAACTCCAATTCCCTGTACGTCAGTTGGTACTTCGGCCAGGATGCGAAGCCCGGAGTTAGGCAGTATGACTTTGTTACTGCTGTGCTTCATGAGCTTGGCCATGGCCTGGGATTCATTTCACAAGAAACTTACAACGAACGACTGAAAACTTTTAGCAATAACAATCCCACCATTTTCTCAGGGTTTGTCACCAACAGTTCAGATCGCCGCCTTTCAGATATACCAAGCACAGATACAAGCTTTGCGACATACGTAACAAGCGATCTCTTCTGGATTGGCGAGAACGGCAAAGCCGCCAATCAAAATTCAAAAATCAAATTATTTACTCCTAGTGAGTATAAATCTGGATCTTCCGTGAGCCATATTGATGATGCGCTCTACCCCAAAACAGCTGCTAATGGGTTGATGAGCTCCTCAATCTCGATACAACAAGCGATTCATGATCCTGGCCCAATTGCACTGGCGATGCTCGAAGATATGCGCGGGAAAACCCCTGAATCTCAACTAACAAGTGTGCAGAATCTCCGGGGTATTGCAGGAAATAAATCGGTCACGCTCTTCTTCGATGCTCCTGAACAATCTATTCGACAGGAAATTGTAAGTTACACGGTGAAAATCTATCCAAGCAATAAAGTTGTGACTACAACTAAGTCACCTTTCACTATCGATAAATTAGATGCCGGACTTCCTTATTACTTTGGAGTCATACCAAACAGCGCGTCGATTGCAGGTCCTGAGGTGAAAACATCGATTATCGTTCCGGAAAGCGTGTGGGCGGTAAGCGCGCTAGATAAAAGCGCAGATGGTCAATATTTGGCGCACGGTCAATTTAGAGGAAGCCCTGCTGTCGTGTACTCAAGCAGTAGCAGTGGCGATCTTTACCTTTCGCTTTTTGACGGTAAGAAATGGAATCGCACGACTGTAGATGGCAATTCTACTAAGAGCGGTCGTCGCACAAACAATCTCAATGGTGCGATGTCGCTATGCACCACTGGAAAAGGTAAAAGTGAGCGGCTGCAGATTTTCTACACCGACACAGTAGAGAAGGATCTGCTCCGGGCAGAGTATGACGGTAAAAAATTCAACTACCAAACAGTCGACGGCGATGGCCAATTCGTTCAAGATTACCGAGAATCCCTACGCGTTCGCACAGCAAGCAATGTCGCTGTTACAAATGCTTGCGCTGCAACTCCACTCGGTTTGCAAGTCTTTTATCGAGATGAAAGTCAAGGAATTCTTCTTGGTGCAACGTTTTCCAACAAGAAATGGCAATACGAAATTGTTGATGGCGATTCACTCCTAGGTGGTAGAACTGAAGGCGATGTCGCTTTCCACCTTGCAGCTGTGGCAGTCGGCAAAAAAGTGCATCTACTTTATGACTCAGTAATTGCGGCACCAAACAAGATTGTTGCGCAGGGAGATGTTCGCTATGCCATGAGAACCTCAACATCTCCAGAAGATTGGCAGTACAGCACTGTTGATCTCGGACGCCGCGAGTCACCCATTGCAGGATTTGATGTAGCACTGAGCGTCACCGGCGAGAAGATAATGGCTGCTTGGTTAGGAACGTCGAGCACATCTCCTGGACAAGCCGATCGCATCAGATGGATGGATCTAAATGACCCAACCTCCTTGGTGGAAGAGAAGTTAAATGTTGCGCCGAAATCTCCAATAGCTATCTCTGAAAAATCTGTCCTCTACGGATGCGAAGACCGGCTATGCAACTTTGACTTGGCAACAAGAAGAAGCAAGCTAGTCAGCGAGCAATCGACAGCTAAGACTTCGAAACTTGCTTGGATAACTCTCAAACAGGTGGGTTACGCGTTGGCGAATGTCTCAGGGAAACTTTCGCTGTTGAAGCGACCAGAGTTTTAAATGTAAAGAGCTAGCTAAATTTACTTCGCGTTACGACGCTGAATTCTAGTTTTCTTCAGAAGTTTCTTATGCTTCTTCTTCGCCATACGCTTGCGGCGCTTTTTTACTACTGAACCCACGTCACGCTCCCTCAGAATAGACTCGCACTTGCAGGGTGAAGGTTACCTCAAATTGAGCTATAGGAATGACACCCGTGCGCCGGTATCTGCGGAGAACGTCAATAGGGCGCACCCCTTATTTGCTGTGGTCACCAGGGAAATCAACTCCTGTTTTGCCACGCGCAGACCTTTCTGGATTTTGCCCTTGGCATCGACGGTAAAGAGGAATATCTCAGCTCCTGTAGGGGTAAATGAGAGTGATTTGCTTGCGCCCAATAAAGAGACGGCAATGCAATTGCCTGCTACTCGGGCGCCATCACTATTTTGGAATCGAGTGCTCCAATTGACTGATCCAGTCGGCGAGAATGAACTAATAACGCTCTCACGAAGTTTCTTCTCTTGTGCGGTACCAGCAAGGATTAGGTTTCCAGTTCCGGAATCCCATGAACGCAGCGCACTCTTGGTGGCTCCGCTACTTCGCATAACCTTCTCAATCTTTCCCGAAGTAGTGGCAATAGTAAGCGATACCGCGTCAATTTTTCCGACAACTTTTCGCTCAGCGAGAGTATCGCCGCTACTGCCAACAACAAACACGCTCTTGTTAGATCGTGGGATAACTTTAGTAAACCGAGTGAGCTTCTCGCCATAAGAATATGAAGCTACAAGACTCTCATCATTGAGTACATACAAGCCGCCACGTTTTGAATCTGCTGATGGATATTCATCGCCAACAAGATAATTTAGAGTATCGGTCGTTGCCATAGATGAGGGTACGAACAATTTCTTATTTGCAACGTTCACAATGGAAATAACACTTCCACTGGAATTGAATTCAAGGACAAAAAGATTATTCAGATCTTCGCGAAATATCTCTTGCGTACCAACTACTACGTTATCTGGATTGACCAAAGGAATAGATTTGGTAGCGCTCGAACTGAAAGTTGGCGTTGGCGTTGGCGTTGCACTCGCCGATGGGGTCGGGGCGGGATTCGGCGTTGCACTTGCACCATCAAGCGGCACTTGCGTTACCAAACCTTGCGAAATTCCAGCTGCGAAAATGGAGTTTCCCGAGGCTGCTATAGCTGTAATAAATCCTTGCTGATCTTTTAATGGATTTAATCGCCAGACCTGCCCACCTTTTTCATCTAAAAGCGCTAGGAAACTCTTCTCATCGCTGCCGAATCCAGTGGTAATAAACCCTTGTTGGAACCGGATGAGATCGATGGGTGTAGATACTTCAGAAACCGTAATACTTGAAGAGCTTTTAATGAGTGGAATCTTCGGTGCACCATGAGCGTGATTGAGCGTTACGACGGAAACAGAAGAGATACCGCTAAAAGCTAGTGCAGTGGCCAGAGCCACACGAGCTCTGAAGTGAGGTGTCATCCTGAGGCAAGTTCACGTGATCTATCTCGCGCTGCAGTGAGCGCCTGGGAGAAGATTTCACCCAGCCCGCTCTCTTCCATGACCTTTAGCGCTGCAGCGGTAGTCCCATTTGGACTTGTCACATTTGCTCGCAAAGTTCCAGGCTCGGCGCCACTTTCGGCGAGCATCTTCCCCGCACCAATCAACGTTTGAATTGTTAATTCTTTAGCTACCTCTTGGGTAAGACCTAGCTCTACTCCAGCAGCAATCATCGCCTCAACGATGCGGAAGAAGTAAGCCGGCCCAGAACCACTCACAGCGGTCACTGCATCTTGCAACGATTCATCGACCCGAATAACTCTCCCCGTGCCAGAGAGGAGCTTCTCTACATCAGCGATATCTGCGTCAGTTGCGCGACTGCCTGCAGAAATTGCAGCCATACCTGCACCGACTAGCGCTGGCGTGTTAGGCATTACTCGGACCACTCGATGTGGAATCAGACTCTCAATCAACGAGGTTGGCTTACCTGCGATTATGGAGATGACTAGCGCGCCTGCGGGTAGCGTTGGCCCATAAGTTGCCAGCGTCGTCTGCAAGTCGTTTGGCTTCACTACAAGGAAGCAGTGTGAAACCCCATGCAGATCGCGCAATTCCTGCACGCCATATCTAGAGGTGAGCTCCTGGCTTCGTTCGGCACGTTTTTCGATGATGCCGACTTCTTGAGCGGGTACGCCTGCCTTGATAAGGCCAGCAAGGATCGCCTCGCCCATCGCGCCTGCACCTATGAGTGCCAGTGAACCCATGTGTTAAAGCCTAGCGTCAGATACCTCTATTGTTCCTCCTGTGCCTGAGGTAAAGCCTGATTTCCCCCGTGAATGGGTTGAGTTCGTCGACCCCGCCGACCCTGATGGCGACAGATTCCGTTGCGATATCACCTGGTTAACATCTAGTTGGAGTTGCATCTACGGAAACGGATGTCAAGGAATTTACGCACAGACTCCGCATGATGGATGCTGTTCTGAGGGTGCAATGTATTCCGATAAAGATGATGAGAAGCGCGTTCTTAAGTACGCAGCAAAACTGAAGCGAAGTGAGTGGCAATTCTTTGATGAAGCGCAACCTAAGCGCAAAGGTGGAAAGTTAAATATCAGCGAGGTTGATGAAGATGACGAGCGTAAGACTCGCAACGTACAGAATGGTTGCATCTTCCTAAATCGCAAGGGGCACGAAGCGCCGGGATTTACTGGCGAAATTGGATGCGTGCTCCATCATTTAGCGATTCGTGAAGGCGTCCACTTTGTTGAAACTAAACCTGATGTCTGCTGGCAACTTCCAATTCGTCGCTCTTTTGAGAAGTTAGATCTTGGTGATGATGAAGTTCTTCAAGTAACTGTCATCGGTGAGTACGAACGGCGTGGTTGGGGGCCTGGTGGCGTTGAGTTCGACTGGTACTGCACCAGCAACTCTGAAGCGCATCACGGCAAAGATCCGGTCTACATCTCTAATGCATATGAATTGATTAAATTGATGGGCACAAAGGCATATGCGGTGCTAAAAGAGATTTGCGATGCGCGGATGGAAGCGCGACGCCAAGCCTCGCCAAAACTCTTGCCGCTACTGCAGGTTCACCCCGCCACGCTCCTAGCGAGTAAAGGCGCCCAAGAGGGCGCGAGTCGGTAGTTCGCTCTAGGCTGCTGGCATGGCCAAAGCACCTGCACGCGATCCCTTTCGCTGTACCGAGTGTGGTTGGAGCACGACCAAATGGGTTGGCCGCTGTGGCGAATGTCAGGCGTGGGGCAGCGTTGAAGAGAGCGCTGGCTTAACACCGCGAAAGATCACCTTACTTCCCGGCGCAGTTGCTGCTCCTGCAACGCCCATTGGTGAAATCAATCTTGCAGCAGCGCAATCGCGCTCGAGCGGTGTCCCTGAACTTGATCGCACCCTTGGTGGTGGATTGGTTCCTGGCGGCGTGCTCTTACTCGCTGGCGAGCCAGGAGTTGGAAAATCCACTCTCTTGTTAACGGTTGCCGCCGAAAGCGCTCGCAGCGGATTAACCAGCCTCTACCTAACCGGCGAAGAATCGGCAGCGCAGGTTCGCTTACGCGCTGAACGACTCAAAGCAATCGATCCATCGCTCTGGCTCGCCGCCGAAACTGATCTTGCAGCACTAATTTCACATGTTGATCGCGTCCAACCTGATTTATTGATCATCGACTCAATCCAAACGATTGCAAGTAGCGCTCTCGATAGTTCACCGGGAAGCATCACCCAAGTCCGCGAAGTTGCTAACACCGCAATTCGAATTGCCAAGGAGCGCGGCATCACTGTGATCCTCGTTGGGCATGTCACAAAAGATGGTTCGATTGCAGGTCCACGATTGCTCGAGCACCTTGTAGATGTTGTCTTGAATTTTGAAGGTGATCGCCACTCTCGACTCCGACTAATTCGCGCAGTAAAGAATCGTTTTGGCGCAACTGATGAAGTAGGTTGTTTTGATCTCCACGATGGAGGTATTACTGGAGTCGCTGATCCGACTGGACTCTTCACTACTCGTCATGCCGAACCAGTACCAGGCACTTGCCTCACCGTTGCGCTCGAAGGTCGGCGCGCGTTAGTTGCTGAAATTCAAGCGTTAGTAGGGGTAGAAAAAGATCGCGATTACGGCAATGCGCGTCGCGTTACTAGCGGCCTTGATTCTTCGCGCTGTGCGATGACACTCGCTGTGCTCGAACTTCGCGCAGGAGTCAACCTCGCCGGCCGTGATGCATACGTTGCAACTGTTGGTGGAATGAAACTTGTCGAACCATCAGTTGATCTTGCGCTTGCGCTCGCTGTTGCATCTGCTGCGGTCAACCTCGCACTTCCGCCTGATCTCATTGCCATCGGTGAGGTCGGACTTGCTGGGGAGATACGTCGCGTAAATGGGCTCCAGCAACGTGCACAAGAGGCCTATCGCCTCGGATTTAAGAAAGCGATACTCCCAGCAGGAAGTGAAGTTAAAGTCCCTGGGATGGATATCGTCGAAGTGCACCGCCTCGCGCAAGCGCTCGAAAAGGTCAAGCTCCTACCAAATAACCAGAAGTGATTTCAGATGGATGTAGTTCTCGAGTGGTTTCACCTAAATAAACGTGATCTCCCGTGGCGCAAGAGCTCCCCATGGGGCGTTGTCGTCAGTGAATTTATGTTGCAACAAACTCCAGTTCATCGAGTGTTGCCGCAGTGGCAACGGTGGATGGAGCTCTGGCCAACGCCGGCAGATCTTGCTCGCGCTCCATTAAGTGATGCGCTCCGCGAATGGGGTCGCCTTGGCTATCCGCGTCGCGCTAAACGTTTACACGAATGCGCACAGATCATCGTCCGCGATCACAACGGTGCAGTTCCGACGGAGTCACGTGTGCTCCGCTCACTCCCCGGTGTCGGCGAATACACCGCGGCAGCAATCTCTGCCTTTGCCTTTAAGCGAGAAGAACTTGTTCTCGATATAAATATCCGAAGGCTCTACGCTCGATGTTGGCAAGGTAAGAGCGTACCTACCGCTGCACCGAATAATGCTGAGCGCGAACTCGCGCGGCAACTACTGCCTGATGGTGACGATGGAACGTGGGCTGCAGCCACTATGGAGCTAGGTGCGCTGATTTGCAAAGCGCGTAACCCGCTCTGCGAAGAGTGCCCGCTAAAGAATCAATGTCTATGGCGCGCCATTGGCTATCCGCAGGAAGCAGGAATAGGCAAGAGTACGCAACAAGCTAAATGGCATGGCAGTGATCGTCAGTGTCGTGGCGTGATTATGCAGGCGCTTCGCGAGAACACTGACATCACGCAATCAGAGTTAGAAAAAATTTGGAGTGATCGTTCGCAATATGAGAAAGCGCTTGCCTCACTCCTTGATGATGGACTCATCGAGCAGAGAGGCAAGCGCTTTAGCCTTGCAAATTAATGTTTAGGGCGTAGGAGCCTCTTGCAGATCTTCAGGCGTGTCAGGGGTTGAAGCGATTGGCGTCGATGTAAAAGTGAAGTGCGCATCGCTACCCTCGCCCGCTACATCAATCAGGACCAATTCACCCGCTCCCATCTCGCCAAATAGGAGCTTCTCGGAGAGAACATCTTCAATCTCACGTTGGATCGTCCGACGTAGTGGTCGAGCGCCCATCGCAGCGTCATACCCCTTCGCAGCCAACAGGTTCTTCGCGGCTGGAGTGAGCTCAAGCCCCATGTCCTTATCTTTAAGGCGGGAATCAACGCCACTGATCATGAGATCGACAATTTGAACAATCTCATTCTGGCTCAACTGATGGAAGACGATGATGTCGTCAATACGATTGAGGAATTCTGGGCGGAAATGTGACTTCAATTCATCAGTCACCTTCGCGCGCATCCGATCGTAAGAGGTAAGCGCATCGCCGCTATTAGCAAAGCCAAGGTTGACCGGCTTGGACGCATCTCGTGTTCCCAAGTTGGTAGTCATGATGATGACTGTGTTCTTGAAGTCAATAACTCTTCCTTGTGCATCTGTAAGGCGACCATCTTCAAGCACTTGAAGAAGTGAATTGAAGATGTCTGGGTGCGCCTTTTCGATTTCATCGAAGAGCACAACCGAGAATGGTCGACGTCGAACTTTCTCAGTGAGCTGACCGCCCTCGTCGTATCCGACATATCCCGGAGGTGAACCGAAGAGACGCGAGACGGTGTGGCGCTCTGCATATTCGCTCATATCAAGTTGAATCAATGCGCTCTCATCGCCGAATAAGAATGCAGCGAGCGTTCGGGAGAGCTCGGTCTTTCCAACACCGGATGGGCCAGCGAAGATAAAGGAGCCGCCAGGACGCTTTGGATCTTTCAGACCTGCACGAGAGCGACGAATTGCCTGAGAGAGCGCCTTGATTGCTTGCTCTTGGCCGATAACGCGCTTGTGGAGCTCATCTTCCATCTTAAGAAGACGTGCAGTCTCTTCCTCAGTCAACTTAACAACGGGAATGCCTGTGGAGAATGCGAGGACCTCTGCAATCAACTCTTCGTCGACAACAGAGACTTGATCAAGATCCCCTGCTTTCCAGGTTTTTTCGCGTTCGGCTTTCTCAAGGATTAGCGTCTTCTCTTTATCGCGAAGAGCTGCTGCCTTTTCGAAGTCTTGGCCATCAATAGCTGATTCTTTCTCGCGTCGCACCGCTGCGATTCGATCATCGAACTCGCGAAGATCTGGTGGTGCAGTCATGCGCCGAATGCGCAGACGTGATCCAGCCTCATCGATGAGGTCAATCGCCTTATCTGGCAAGAATCGATCTGCTACGTAGCGATCTGCAAGATTTGCAGCTGCGGCGAGCGCACCATCGGAGATTGAGACGTGGTGATGAGTCTCGTAGCGATCGCGAAGCCCTTTGAGAATCTCGATTGTCTGGGCAACTGTTGGCTCAGAGACTTGAATAGGTTGGAAACGTCGCTCCAAGGCTGCATCTTTCTCAAGATGTTTGCGGTACTCATCGAGCGTGGTTGCGCCAATCGTTTGGAGTTCACCACGAGCAAGCATTGGCTTCAAGATGCTCGCTGCGTCAATCGCACCTTCTGCAGCGCCTGCACCGACAAGCGTATGAATCTCATCGATGAAAAGGACGATGTCACCGCGAGTACGAATTTCTTTGAGAACTTTCTTCAAGCGCTCTTCGAAATCTCCGCGATAACGGCTACCTGCGACCAGCGCACCTAAATCAAGTGAGTAGAGCTGCTTATCTTTAAGCGTCTCTGGAACGTGGCCTTTTACGATTGCTTGCGCAAGACCCTCAACGACTGCGGTCTTTCCGACGCCCGGCTCACCAATAAGTACTGGGTTGTTCTTGGTGCGACGCGATAGTACTTGCATGACGCGCTCAATTTCGCGCTCACGTCCGATAACTGGGTCGAGCTTTCCTTCGCGCGCTGCAGCAGTGAGATTGCGACCAAATTGGTCTAATACAAGCGAGGTTGATTGGGTTCCTTCAGCGGGACCACTTGCAACCGCTTCTTTGCCTTGATAACCGGAGAGCAGTTGAATTACTTGTTGGCGAACGCGATTAAGGTCGGCGCCTAATTTAACAAGAACTTGTGCGGCAACGCCTTCACCTTCACGAATCAGACCAAGCAGGATGTGCTCAGTCCCGATGTAGTTATGGCCAAGCTGTAGCGCTTCGCGTAGCGAGAGTTCCAAGACTTTCTTGGCGCGAGGAGTAAATGGAATATGACCACTTGGCGCTTGTTGCCCTTGGCCAATGATCTCCTCAACTTGCGCACGAACAGCCTCGAGCGAGATACCAAGCGATTCCATCGCCTTGGCAGCTACCCCTTCGCCTTCATGGATAAGGCCAAGCAAGATGTGTTCAGTGCCAATGTAATTGTGGTTGAGCATCCGAGCTTCCTCTTGCGCCAATACGACAACGCGGCGGGCCCGATCTGTAAAGCGCTCAAACATGATGCTCCTTTTGTTTTTCTCTGTACTTCTCTGAACTTCTAACTACTGCTCTCGCCTGCCCTAAGCCTAGAGCTGGAGAGGGGAAGAGTTCATCTCGATTTTCTCGCCCCGCTTGTGAACGGTATAACGCCAGCGCCAGCCCACTTATGCCCGAATTTCGACCCCGCTAGATTTAGCCAGGATTTCGTCAGTATTGGCTACTGCTAGCCCCTGTCCCTCTGGCAGCCCATAGAGCAGACCTGGTCGGGCCGGTAACTCGCCTCGAAAGTGGACTAACGCCTCGAACGCTCCAAGGGCCAAGCCTGGATGCCAGCTACCGCCCATCGTGAATCCGCGCCCCAAAACCATCGCCCCTGCGCTCGCACCATAAATCACCCCACGCTGGAAGAACTCTTCCAGCTCGACTTTATGCGGTGCTAGCTCGCTCAGAAGTTTCACCGGCGAACCACCAGGGAGGATCAGCACATCTACTTGAGCCAGTGTTGCTGTTGATATTTCTGCGATTTCTGTCAGCTCCACACCATGTAACGAAAAATACCCTGAGGCAAATGCAACTGTTGCAACTTTATCCCGCTCGCTTACGCTCGCACCTGGGAAGATTCCAACCTGCGCACCAATTATTGATTTAACAAAAAAATCATCAAATTCAAAAGACTCATCATCGTCAGCATGAAATTCATTGCCACCGTGTAGAAATAGCGTCGCGTGTAGCAAGGGGTGCTCAGAGAACCTTTAACATTCGGGTATTTCCTAACGTATTTGGTTTCACAGATTCTAAATCGAGAAATTCTGCGATACCTTCATCGTAGGAACGTAGTAGTTGTTGGTAAACGTCAGGAGCAACTGGGGCTCCCTGAATTTCAACAAAACCATGTTTCGCAAAGAAGTCAGTTTCGAAAGTGAGGCAGAACAATCTTTTAACACCAATTTCGATTGCGCGCGTGATGATTCGATCAAGAATCATGTGTCCGATTCCGTGTTTGCGCAAACTCTCTCTTACCGCCATCGTGCGAACTTCAGCCAAGTCTTCCCAGAGAATATGGAGCGCTCCACAACCAACTACCTCTCCATCGAGCTCAGCGACCGTGAACTCTTGAACATCTTCGTAAAGCGTGACAGTTTCCTTTGAGAGTAAGCGTCGCTGCAGCGCATATTCGTCGATCATCGCTCTGATTGTTTTGATATCAGAGGTCTTTGCAGGTCTGATTATCGGGTTCATTCGGGTTTAACCAACGGAAAGAGAATTGTCTCTCGAATGCCAAGGCCAGTTAGCGCCATGAGTAGACGATCGACACCCATTCCCATTCCCGCGGTCGGAGGCATACCCACTTCGAGTGCGCGCAAGAAGTCTTCATCGAGCGCCATCGCTTCAAGATCACCCTTTGCGCCAAGTTGCGCTTGGGCGACTAGGCGTTCGCGTTGGATAACGGGATCGACCAACTCTGAATATCCAGTGGCTAACTCAAAGCCATCTACATATAGATCCCATTTTTCAACTACTCCTGGCAGCTCGCGATGGCTGCGAACAAGTGGCGAGGTATCTACGGGATAACCCATCACGAAAGTAGGCCCAGTAAAAGTTTCGATCACTAGATGCTCGAAAAGCTCTTCAACGAGCTTGCCATGAATCCACTTTGGATCCACGCTTAACCCGACCTTCTTCGCGTACTCGACCAACTTCTCGTATGAGGTGTGTGGCGCTACTTCCTCACCTAAAGCGTGCGAGACAGCATCGAAGAGCGAAATCTCTTGCCACTTTCCACCAAGATCGCTCTCGCGTCCATCAAAATGTTTTACGACAGTTGTCCCGAAGATCGAATTCGCAGCTTCCTGAACTAGGCCCCGAGTAAGTTCCATTCCATCGCGCCAGTCTCCATATGCTTGGTACGACTCAATCATGGCAAATTCAGGAGAGTGGCTCGAGTCGGCGCCTTCGTTTCTAAAGTTTCGGTTAATCTCAAAAACCCGTTCGATCCCACCGACTAGACATCGCTTGAGATATAACTCAGGAGCGATTCGTAAGAAGAGCTCCATGTCATAGGCATTGATATGCGTCTTAAATGGACGAGCGGCTGCCCCGCCGTGCAGCACTTGCAACATTGGCGTCTCGACTTCGACAAACTCGCGCGCGGCAAATGATGAACGCAACGATGTCATTACTGCAGGACGCAAGCGCGCAATTGTTCTCGCATCAGGACGAACAATTAAGTCGACGTAGCGTTGTCTAACTCGAGTCTCTTCAGAGAGCGGTTTATGTTCGACTGGTAGTGGACGTAGAGCTTTTGCTGCCATCTGCCAGCTTGTGGCAAGTACTGAAAGTTCACCGCGTTTAGAAGTGATTATTTCACCGGTGACGCTAACGAGATCACCTAAATCTACAAATGTCTTCCATTGCTCCAAAGTTTCCGCACCAACTTGATCAAGAGAGAACATCGCTTGGAGCTCAGTACCTTCGCCCTCACGTAAGGTTGCAAAGGCAAGCTTGCCGGTATCGCGTTTGAAAATGACCCGTCCAGTCACACTCTCAATCGCACCGCTCTTTACATCAACTTCTAGATGGCCGAACTTCTCACGAACAGCTTTCAAGGAGTTCGTTCTTGGCACGGCAACTGGGTAGGGCTCCTGCCCATTAGCTAAAAGTGAGTCACGTTTTTGACGGCGAACTTGCATCTGCTCCGGAAGATCATCGACCTCGGAGGCGCCATTGAGCTCTGATTCCGCCATGAGTAGAGGGTACCGGCTTAGTGGTTCCGCTCGTGGACAAGTCGCAACCCAATGAGCGTGAGGTCTGGCTCATGGAAATCAACCGTTTCACACTCATCAATCACGAGGCTGGCAAGTCCCCCGGTTGCCACAACAGTGATGTGTGCGCCGCCGCTCTCCGCTAACTCATCGCTAATCCGACGAACAAGTCCATCCACCTGCCCCGCAAAGCCATAAATAGTTCCAGATTGCAGAGCTTCTACAGTGTTCTTTCCAATTGGTGAACGCGGCTTGATCAACTCCACCTTACGCAACTGCGCAGCGCGCGAAGCAAGAGCATCGACGGAGATTTCGATTCCTGGCGCAAGCGCGCCACCCAAAAACTCGCCTTTGACTGAGACGACATCGAGATTCGTTGATGTTCCAAAATCAACAACAATCACTGCGCCATCTGCACCAAATAATGTATGCGCCGCCAAAGTATTTGCAATGCGATCTGAACCAATCTCCTTAGGATTATCAACCAAAAGAGGAACGCCTGTCTTTATGCCCGGCTCCAAAATCGTTGATGGAATATTTGAGTAATGCCGGGTGAGCATGGTGCGCAGCTCGCGCAAGACAGCCGGTACTGTCGAACAAAGTGAGATGCCATCAATCTCATAATCTTCGACTAGTGATCGATATTTGATCCATAATTCATCGGCAGTATCACGAGTATCTGTCTTTACTCGCCATGAGTGCAGGATCTCATCACCATCGAAGATACCTAACACCGTATTGGTATTACCAACATCGATTGTTAACAGCATTATTTAACCTCACTTATATCAAGGCCGATATCGAGAATCGGAGCGGAGTGTGTAATTGCGCCTACTGCAATGTAATCGACGCCAGATTCGGCATACTCGCGAACTCGATCTAACGAGATTCCACCGGAGGCTTCTAGCTTCACGCGACCATTTGTGATGCGTACTGCTTCACGACATTGTTCTGGCGTCATATTGTCGAGCAGTACCTCTTGGACTCCTGCAGAAATTGCATCCTCCAATTGATCTAACCGATCAATCTCTACCTCAATTAAAATCCCAGGGAAATGATTCTTTATCGCGGCAACGGCTGCGGTGATTCCACCGACCGCTGCGATGTGGTTATCTTTTATCAACGCGCTCTCAGCCAGATTGAGCCGATGATTTACACCACCGCCGCAAAGAACCGCATACTTCTCTAGATCACGCCAACCAGGGGTTGTTTTCCGGGTATCGCGAATCTTCGCTTTGGTTCCCGAGATTGCTTCGACCCATGTACTAGCTGCCGTCGAAATTCCCGAGAGTCGGGAGAGAAAATTCAAGGCCGTTCGTTCAGCAACGAGCATCTCTCGCGTGCGCGCAGCAACTTTGAGCACGGTTACGCCAGCACCTACCTGATTTCCGTCTGAGATTCGTGAAAGTATTTCGTAACCGCCGGTGCACACGCGATCAATCACAACAATTGCAACATCTATTCCAGAAACCACGCCAGCTTTGCGAGTCCGAAACTCCGCTACGCAGCGTTGGTTTGCTGGAATCGTCGCAGCTGTGGTGACATCTAATGCACCTACAAAATCCTCAGCAATAGCAGCATCAATTCGCGCAATTAGAAGATCCCGATCAATCATTGCTCACCTCTTCGAAACGATGGGTTAGTTTGCCCGCGCCATCCATTTGCTCGACTATCCGTCGCAACCATGTATCAGACTCATTCGGAAAATCCTCACGCCAATGCGAACCTCGGGTCTCCTCACGGATGAGCGCAGAGGCGACAATGACTTGTGCCAAGGTGAAGAGATTTGTCGCTTCCCAGGCTTCCACACATGGCTTGTCACTCACTGATCGGCTGATTTCTTCTAAACGCTGCGCAGTACTCTCTAGTGATAATCGCGTACGAATTACCCCGGCGCCAACACTCATCGCATTCGCAATCTCCGTGCGCGACTCTGGAGCAATCAGAATCTCCGCACTCGACATCATTACTGGCTCTTCCCGTTTGAATTTACGTAAAGTCATATGTATGTCATCTGCAATTCGCGCAGCAAAAACTAGCCCTTCAAGAAGGGAATTAGATGCTAATCGATTGGCGCCATGAACTCCTGTGCATGCAGTTTCCCCGCATGCATATAAACCGGGAACTGAAGAGCGACCAGCCAGATCTACACGAACTCCACCAGAGGCATAGTGAGCAGCCGGCGCCACTGGAATCAAATCTCGATCAGGACTAATTCCATGGTCGACACACGATTGATAGATATTTGGAAACCGTTCGGAGAAGTTTGCAACTTTGCTCACATCAAGCCAGACATGGCGCGAGCCACTCTCTAACATCTGGCTCATAATGGCTTTTGCAACGACGTCGCGCGGGGCAAGGTCGGCCAGCGGGTGTATTCCGATCATGAACTGTTCTTTGGCATCGTTGAGCAAAATTGCGCCTTCACCACGAACGGCTTCACTGATTAAGGGTTGTTGTCCTGAACTTTTCGCACCTAAATAGAGAACTGTTGGATGAAATTGAATGAATTCAACATCTGCAACATCTGCTCCAGCGCGCAGGGCGAGTGCGACGCCATCCCCCGTTGATACCGAAGGGTTGGTCGTTTGTGCGAAGACTTGACCTAGTCCACCAGTTCCTAGAATCACCGCTTTCGCCAGCGCACGTCCAACTCCATCGCGCGAACCTTCACCGATCACGTGGAGCGTGACGCCACAGACTCTTCCAGATTCACTCTTTAGTGCATCGAGTACAAGAGCATGTTCAATGACCTCAATACCGGGATCATCAGTTACGGCTGCAAGAAGTGCGCGTGAAATTTCGGCACCAGTTGCATCGCCACCAGCATGCAAAATTCGATTCTTTAAGTGGCCACCTTCACGAGTTAACGCAATCTCTCCACTGGCTGCGCGATCGAAAACTGCACCTCGGGCGATTAGGCGAGCAACAGCTTCTGGCCCTTCTGTAACAAGCGCGTGTACAGCTTTGCGATCACAAAGTCCTGCACCAGCTTTCAAAGTATCTGCTTCATGTTCGGCAGGCGAATCACCCGGCCCGAGCGCTGCTGCGATGCCACCTTGCGCCCATTTTGTTGAACCTTCATCAACGCGCGCTTTTGTTACAAGTAACACTGAATATCCGTAAGCCCGAATCTGCAGCGCAGTTGTAAGCCCTGCAATTCCAGAACCTACGATGATCACATCTGAAGTGATGGTCCAGCCAGGGCGCGGAGCGAGAAGTTTCATATCCGCCCCTTCACGCGATGCGAGAAATTATCGATTAACCGTACCGATCCTATCCACCCAGCGAGTAAGACCTGAACCTGGCCCGTGAAATCACCAGTTACCGGAAGCAGCGTCTCTGGGTCGACAATCACCGCATAATCAAGGGTGAAACCAGGCTCTTGCGCAAAGACCTCAGCAAGTGCAACCTGCACACTCGATAAAGAATCATATTCTTTGGCGGTGCGCTGAGCCCTCGGCAAGACTTGAGCGATGATCAACTCATCGCTACTCAATCTGCTATTTCGTGAGGAGAGCGCGATGCCATTGGCATCACGGATTGTCTCTCCTGCAATAATTGAGATATTCGGGAATATTTCTCGTGCGAACTTTTTAATGAGGAAAAGTTGTTGAAAGTCTTTCTCGCCAAATATTGCATAACGTGGATTTGCTAATGTAAATAAGCGATTGATAACGGTAAGAACGCCGGAGAAGTGGTTGGGACGTGCAGCCCCTTCGTACAAATCACCGAGTGGTCCTGCAGGTATCAACGGAACATTCGCCAGACCTTCAGGATAAATCTCATCAACTGATGGTGACCATAGATAATCAGCGCCCGCGCTCGCTGCAAGCTCGAGATCTTGAGCGAGTGTTTTCGGGTATTTCGCTAAATCGGTGCTTGATTCAAATTGAGTTGGATTGACATAGACACTTACCAAAACTTTCTTGCCAAACTTTTTTGCACTACTAATTAACGCTAGATGTCCATCATGGAGCGCGCCCATAGTTGGTACGAAAGCGAGCTGCGCAATCGGCTCACTCCATACCGTTAGGTCCGTTAGGTGCTGCATTTTCGGCTCCAGTCCGCTTGGGGTACCAGGCGGTTAAAGCGTATCGCGCTCTTACAGGTTCGCCAAAAGCTGCGCGACTGGTCCTGCGCCAGGTAGATAGGCATCTGGATCGATTTCGAGCCAAGGCGCAAGCACAAATGTGCGCATAGCCGCCCGCGGATGCGGCAACGTCAGTATTTCACTCTCGTGTATAAGTTGATCGCACGTGATCAGATCAATATCAAGAGTTCGTGGGCCCCATCTCACCTCGTCATTGTCTCGGGTGCGCCCAAAAACTCTTTCAATAGCCTGACAGACTGTAAGTAATTCCTCTGGCTCAAGTTGCGTCTCAATTATCACAACCGCATTATGGTAGTCAGGTTGTGGTGGACCACCAACAGGACGATTTAAAAAGAAATTAGAGAGTGCAATTACTTCGCCTACCTCATTGAGCGCTTCTGCGGCAGAGCTCAAAATAGATTCAGAGTCGCCCAGATTCGATCCAAGGGAGAGAACCGCCCTCATCGCTTGCGCTCTACTACTACCGCAACGTCGAGAAACTCCACTGGTATTGGCGCCTGGGGTTTGTGAACTGTGACGACCACTCGCTGCACCCGACGAAATTTCTTCAAAATCAAATCAGCAATCTTTCCGGCAACCGCCTCAATCAAATTAAATGGCGCGCCTTCGACTACCTCTTTCGCTACTAGGGCTACCTCTGCATAGTTCACAGTCTTGGAAAGATCATCAGATTTAATAGCACTATTGAGGTTTGCATGTAGCTCTACATCGATTACAAAATCCTGACCTATTGCGCGTTCCTCAGCGAGAACGCCATGAAAACCGAAAGCTCTGATCCCGGTGATGAGAATTTTATCCATTGAAAGAAACCTTTACTTTCTCAACTTGTGCAATCGCTTCCTTATGTGGCCGCACCGAATGCGTTCGCACCGCCCACACTCCTTGGGATGCGCAAAATGATGTTACTGCAACGCTCGCCTCTTCGCGTTCCTCTGGTTTTAGGTTCTCACCAAGAAATCGCTTTCGCGATGCGCCGATCAGAATAGGTAGCCCGAGTTCAGATAGCTGTTCGATTCCACGGAGTAACTCCCAGTTCTGGGCAGGCAATTTGGAGAAACCGATGCCTGGATCGACTATCAACTGCTCTCGCCTTACTCCAGCTGCAATTAGGGCAGATATTCGCACTTCTAGTTCACTGTGAACTTCTGCGACGACATCCTGGTACTCGCTCTTGTCCATCATATTCGCCGAATGACCGCGCCAATGCATAGCTACATATCGCACATCGCTCTGCGCAATTACTGATGACATTTTTTCATCAGCTAATCCACCGCTCACATCATTGATGAAATGAACACCTAATTCAATGGCCGCTGCTGCGACGCTGGCGCGCATCGTGTCAACGCTCACCGTCGCGCCAAGTGCAAGCGCCTCTTTTACAACTGGCAAAACCCGAGCACGTTCATCTTCTTCAGAGACGCGGGTGGCACCAGGACGGGTCGATTCACCGCCAATATCAACGATGTCGACATCTTCTGCAAGCATCTCTGATATGCGGGCGCTTGCATCATCCAACGCAAGATATTTACCGCCATCTGCAAACGAATCTGGGGTTACATTCACAATCCCCATCACCAGAGTGCGATGTGCCATCACATTACCTGCCAAGAATGAGACTTAGCGCCTCTGCACGCGTGGTGGCATCTCGGAGAATTCCCCGGACTGCACTTGTCGTTGTTCGCGCTTTTGGTTTCTTTGCGCCACGCATTGACATGCACAAGTGCTCGGCATCAATAATGACAATCGCGCCGGCAACTTCGAGAATCTCAACGAGAGCGTCAGCAATTTGAGTAGTGAGCCGTTCTTGCACTTGCGGCCTACGCGCAAATAGATCAACGACTCGCGCTAACTTAGAGAGTCCAGTAATTCGCCCTGATTCTCCCGGGATATAACCGATGTGTGCTAGACCATGAAATGGAGTGAGGTGGTGCTCGCAATGCGAGAAGATCTCGATGTCCCGAACGATAATCAACTCTCGATGTCCAGCATCGAAAGTTGTCGTGAGCACCTCTTCAGGTGACATCCATAAACCTGCGAAGTTCTCGCGGAACGCTCGAGCAACTCGTGCCGGCGTATCTTTCAACCCATCTCGTTCTGGATCCTCGCCCAGCGCAAGGAGTAATTCTCGAACTGCTCGCTCTGCACGCTCCTGATCAAAAGGTGCATTTGCCTTACCCTCGAATGGAGAGGTGAAAGATATTGGAGTTATTTCATCCATTTGCTGGCTTCTCAGATTTCTCGAAAACTACAGGTGGCTGATTAGAGGGTTTACGGTCTTTCGAGCCGGTCCAGGGCTTTCGTGCTGGCCACTGCTGAACTTTTGCGAAAATTTGCGCGACCTCATCTTTTTCCAATGTTTCGCGCTCCATTAATTCCAAAACTAGATTATCGAGCGTCTCTCGATTCGCTACGAGAATTTCATATGCCTCTTGATGGGCGTTATCAATCAATTCTCGGACTTCTTCATCGATGATTCCCGCAATTTCCTCAGAGTAATCACGTTGATGGCCGTAACTCATTCCGACAAATGGTTCGCCACTAACCTTGCCAAGTTTTATCGCACCAATTCGCTCGCTCAATCCATACTCCATCACCATTGCGCGCGAGAGCGCAGTTGCCTTCTCAATGTCGTTTGCAGCCCCAGTGGTTGGATCATGAAATATCAATTCCTCTGCAGCACGTCCACCCAACGTATACGCCAATTCGTCGAGCATTTGATTTCGAGACTTAGAGTATTTATCTTCATCGGGAAGAACCATCGTGTAACCAAGAGCTCTTCCTCTTGGCATGATGGTTATCTTCTGTACTGGGTCGGTATTCGGTAACGCATGTGCGACGAGCGCATGTCCACCTTCGTGGTAGGCAGTAATCAACCGCTCTTTCTCATTCATTAAGCGACTAACTTTCTGCGGACCAGCCATGACTCGATCTATCGATTCTCCCAGCGCCTCATTTGTAATCGTGTCGAGATCCTTACGCGCAGTAAGAAGCGCAGCCTCGTTCACCACGTTTGCGAGATCAGCTCCAGTAAAACCAGGGGTGCGTCGAGCAAGGCTTAACAAATCCACATCCTCAGCGAGCGGTTTATTCTGAGCATGGATTTTCAAAATAGCTTCGCGACCTTTTAAGTCAGGGCGATCTACAGGAATCTGTCGGTCGAACCGACCAGGGCGTAACAGCGCTGGATCAAGGATGTCAGGGCGATTCGTTGCAGCAATCATGATTACCGAACCATTTGCTTCGAAACCATCCATTTCGACAAGGAGTTGATTTAGGGTCTGCTCCCGCTCATCATGGCCACCACCCATGCCCGCTCCACGATGGCGACCTACCGCATCAATCTCATCGACAAAAACGATTGCTGGTGCATTGGCCTTGGCTTGCGTGAACATATCGCGCACTCGGGCAGCACCAACACCAACGAACATCTCGACGAAATCAGAGCCTGAAATAGAGAAGAATGGCACGTTCGCCTCACCAGCAACTGCGCGTGCGAGCAAGGTCTTTCCTGTTCCCGGCGGACCGTAAAGAAGGACGCCTTTCGGGATTTTTGCTCCTAGTTTCTGATACTTCGTTGGGTCAACGAGAAAGTCTTTGATTTCACGGAGCTCCTCAATTGCTTCGTCAGCTCCTGCTACATCAGTGAATTTTGTTTGTGGCTTATCTTTCTCATTTAACTTTGCTCGAGAACGCCCAAACTGAAAAGCTCTGCCACCACCCTGTGCTCGAGAAATTAGATAGAAAAATAGAAACGCAATAAGCACAAATGGAATCAATGTGAATAATAGTGAGACCAGAAGTGATTGTCGGGTAACTTTTACATTCCACTTATTTGGTGGTGGATTTTCGCTAAGTATCTTTACGAGTTCGACTTCTTGATTAGCTAAATATGACGCTTGCAGTTTCGATGAGTCTGAGATTTTCACGCCACCTTTTAAAACTACTCGGATCTGCTGATCTTGCGCAAGAAGTAATGCGGAATCGACTTGGCTAGCGGTTATCGCACCGATGATCGTCTGCGTATCGACCTCTTTGAATGATTTTCCGATATTGGAGATCTGTGAGTACCCAAAGAAAAGCAAAATTGCGAGAAGGATCCATATGATCGGATTCTTCAACGCTACAAAAAAACGCTTCTTCATGATCTGTTATGAATACATCTTCGGCGCAAGTACAGCTACGCAATCAAGGTTTCGATACTTCTCAGAGAAATCTAAGCCGTAGCCGACAACGAAAGCGGGTGGAATATCAAAACCAACATATTTAACGTCAACATGCACCTTGGCGGCTTCAGGTTTTCTGAAGACAGTGAATATCTCTACCGATTTAGCGCCACGAGAGAGCAGGTTTGTTTGCAGCCATGAGAGCGTCAAACCGGAGTCGACGATATCTTCCACGATGAGTACATCGCGGCCAGTGATGTCTCTATCCAAATCCTTCAAGATTCGAACGACGCCACTGGATTTCGTGCCCGATCCATATGAAGAGACTGCCATCCAATCCATTTCGACATGGCGCTGCATCGCTCGCGCCAAATCCGCCATCGCCATTACGGCACCTTTGAGTACACCTACTAATAGCAAGTCTCGATCGCCATAATCTTTAGAAATCGCTGCAGCTATCTCGACAATTCGATTATGAATTTGCTCTCGAGTTGCAACTACTTCTGTGATGTCATCTTTGACTCGCTCTAGGTCCACTGTGGCGCCACTCCCGTTCTACTACTACTCCTGTGAGAGCGCTAGTCTGCCCGACTCTCGGCGAGCTGTAACACCGGCTGGCAGAGCCACCGCCCCTTGGCCGTGCCACTGGCTGATGAGCGCATCGACCCAATCCAGCTGTTCCGCCGAAATCCGGGTGGCTCCCAAACGCGCGATTGCGCGACGAAGCACCCGTTTCCGGAGCGCCGCTGGCAGTCGCTCGAGCAGCTCCACTTCGATTGATACCGGATTAGCGAGAGTGGCAAAAATCTCGTCTGTGAGAATTTCGAGCGCGTCAGAATCTTCTCGAAAAATTCGCGCCGAACGAGCCAGCGCCTCTTTGATGCCAGGGCCTAGTCGAGATTCCATGAGCGGCAAGATCTGCTTTCGAATCCTTACTCGAGTAAATCGCTCATCATCATTATGTGGATCACTCCAATAATCAATCTTAGCTTCTCTGCATGCTGCATTAATCTCTTCGCGAGTGAGAGAGAGAAATGGACGAATGTACAAACCACTCTGTGTTGCCATGCCAGCTAGTGACTTAGTTCCGGCGCCTTGCGTCAATCCAAGTACGACGCTTTCGGCAAGATCATCTTGATTATGTCCGAGAAAAATTGCAGTCGCCTTTAGTTTCTCTGCTGACGCTGCGAGCGCTAAATAACGTGCGCTGCGCGCATCTGCTTCAAGACCATCTTTTTTCAAGACATCGACTTTAATAACTTCAACCGCTGAGATTCCCATCTCATGTAGTCGATTTTTTGCTTGTTCCGCGATTTCTCCCGACCGTTCCTGTAACTGATGATCGATGACTACAGCAGTGATACGAAGCGAGTCTTTCGCTCCCTCGAGGTTTAAGCAATGCGCAAGTAATAATGAATCTGCGCCGCCGGAGACTGCGACGAGAACGTGATCTCCAGGGCTAAGTAATGTGAGCGTTTGTCGGACCGCATGGCGAGCCTTGGTGATCATGGCTATAGCCTAGACCTGGAGTTAGACCCGTCCACCAAATGGAATTAAGCCCGGAATCGAATAAATCGAGCTGTAAAGCAATCCCTTGCGGGTGTTATGCGCCTCCCACATCATTCCATTTCCAGCGTAGATAGTGATGTGATGAATGGTGCTGATATCCGCTTTATACGAGTAATACAACAAATCCCCGGGTTGCAATTCATTGAGTGGAATTCGTTTTGTCCAACTGTAGTAAATGCGCGAGTTAACCCGATCCCACTCTGGATAACCTAGGCCTGCTGAGCGATACGCTGCATAAACCAACCCCGAGCAATCAAAACTGTTGGGTCCCTCGTTGCCCCATACATAAGGCTTTCGAGCAATAACTTGTTTCTTGGCGAAAGCGACTGCGTCAGTGCGGATTGACTCGTTTGAACGAATAGTGGTTCGCCCCTTCGTGAAACCAATTCCATTGACGGGCCAGATTTTGGCTTTCACATCGGTTTGTTCAGCGCGAGCTGCCAATGCCTCTTCGAGAATTGCTAATTGACGTTGCTGCTCTAGCGTTACACGTTTCTTCCGTGCGCTTAAAAGTTCAGCAATTAATTTATCTTGCATCTGTTGCAGCTTCTTCACTTCAACTTCTTGCGCATCGCGGGCTTGGTCAGCCTCTTTTTTCGCAGCTGCTACGCGGGCAGTCGCATCAGCTTGTTCCTTCCGAGCAGCAACCGCCTCGACTCTTGCTTCTTCAGCCTCGATTTTCGCCAATCGAGCAGACTCTTCAGCAACTTTCAAACGCAAGAGAATACTGCTGTTGTTCTCGCCTACAGCATCTAGAGTTGATAGGCGATCCATCAAATCTTGCGGCCCATCAGCGTGGAGGATTGAATCAAAATCGGTGAAACCAGAACCCATTATGTAGGCATTAGCTGCAACTTTGCCGATGTGATTCTTAGATGAGACCACAGCAACTTGGGCAATGTTGGATTTCTTGTTTGCAGCATCCTCTTTCTTCCGCGCGATCTCGGCTTTTTTGGTCGCAATCTCTAGTTTTTTCAATTCCTGAAGATATCGATTACGTGCAGCGACTGCCTTTGCGGTAAGTACTTTGAGTTGATTGGAAGCAGCATTGAGCTGGGCCTTAGCTTTATCAGCAGCAGCCTTCTTCTCAGCCTCTTTCTTCTTCGCCTCATTGATTTCGGCAATAGTAGGTTTGCGCGTCTTTGCCTCTGCACTCGTTAGATGTGCTGAGACATTGATGGACACCAAAAGGGTAAGGGAGAGCGCAACTGATAATGCGCGCTTTATAACCACGTGCACTCTCGCTCTCATTGCCGCTGGGACGGGGAAGTCGCGGCTTATCTAGCTATAAGGATAAAACAAGCACCCTGGAAATTCGTGGATTAACGCTTCACATCTATATATACAGTCACGGTCCCATTTGGTGGCAAGTTGGTACCTGCTTTGGGATTCTGATCGACCACGCTCTTTTCACTTGTACTGCTAGTGGTGCCAGTCATGGCTCCACCTGCAACTTCACCACTTTTATCGATCAGCACGACATTCAATTGGAGCGGGTTGAGCGCCACTGCTGCCTGCTCTGCTGTGAGGCCGGTCATATCCGGCACGACACGACCATACTTCCCAGGATTGAGCGCAATGGAGAGCGTCTGTGGCAAGGGAATCGCCCGTTCGCTGCCATCACCATTCTTTGTCAACCAATCGGGTCTTACGCAATCTAGAGGAATGCAATGGCGATGCATCCATGCCCGCATATTTCCACCACCATTGACTAGCAACGGTGTCTGCAAGTAGATGCCATCACCAGTGTATTTACTTCCTGCTGAGGAAGGATTCTGAAGTATTGCCTTCGTTAAACCAAGGGCAATCTCATCTTGACTGATTGGAAAATTAGGTAGCGCTGCACCGAGATAGATAGTCAGGATTCCTTGTGGATTGAGTATGGTCCCTAATGGAATTGCAAACTTTGGGTCGATGAGTTCTAACGAAGTATCTCGAATGCTCCACCCAGAGAGGTCAATCTTTTGATCAGTTCGATTTCGAAGAATCACATGTTCGCCAAATGGATGCTCGCCGGAGATTGGTGAATCAGTTTCTACCCAAATCTCGATAGCTCCAATTGGAGTCTTGTCCTTCTCATTTTTGCAGAATTCTCCCGACCAAATTCCAACGCCACTACCAGCTGCGGAATTGAGCACCTCTAAGTATTGATAATTGCGAACGTATTCGTTCTCATTGGGAAACCACATTGCAAGACCAGCTTCAAGAAGTTTTGCTTGAACATCCAAAGTGAAATTTCCTTGAGAATCTTTTGCAAAAATGTATCGGTATGGGCGAGCCAATGCCTGAAAATTATTTGAAGAGGCGTAATTATTCGATCGAAGTTGGACCTCTGCGCCAACAGGCAACAGAGATTGCAACAGCCTGGTCGCTTCGATACCACCACATTGAGCCAATTGTGTCGGCTTGGCCGTTTCAGGTGCTTGTACCCCAATCAAGCGAACATCTAATTCGCCACGACAAGTCTGAACTAGAACGGTATCGCCATCGACAACCCGTACTACCTTTCCACTCTCCCAAATGGATTCGCCATCAAGAGCCACTGCTGGCGGGCATTCCGGCGGTAGATACACAGTGGGGCGCGCAGCAATGAATTCGATAAGTACTTGCGGACTCTTGAGAATCTGATTAAAGATTCGATTACTTTGATTCCTAATTTGAACTTCGCCATTCAACGCTTTCAATAATCCTTGAACTTGCGTACGAAGGAAGTTATGTGCTGCTTGATACTCGGCTCCTTTACCCTTGGTTTCAGCGCGTAACCGAAGGAACTCTTCCTGGGCGAAAGTAGTTCGCTCCAGCATCGGTGCCATAGTGGTAGTCAACGAAACAAAGCGAGCTTGTATTGAAACCACTTGATCATCTGGAATTGCTAATTCACTGAGCGAGGTAATTGCATTTCCGGGAAATGTCGAAGTCGAAGCAAACCCGATTAATAAACAAGCGACGATAAATGATCGTAAGAATCGTGACATTCTCACGCCAACGTAAGACAGGCTGCCGCAGCAAGTGCGAGCACGACACCAACATTCTGAATCAATCGCAGGCGTTCATTGAGGATGATTCTTGCCAGTAGCGCAGTAGCTGCCGGATAGAGCGATGCCAAAACCGCGACGATCGCAAGTACTCCTTTTTGGGTAGCGATTTGGTAGATCCCATTCGCTGATGCATCAAAGATGCCAGCGACAATCGCGAGCGCCCAGGGAAAAGGTTGAGTTTTTTCATCTTTAGAAATTGCCTTCAATCGAATCAAGAAGAAGACGCCAACGAATATAAACCCAAACCAACGAGCAACCGTCGATGTCCAGATTCCTTGATTTGAAGGAGCTAAGCCTAAGACAGTTAGGTAAGCACCAATTAGCGTCCCACTTGCAACACAGATTAATAAGGTGCTTAGAGTGATGGGTTGCGCAGTTTCACTTTTCTGCTCTTGACTAACCAAGATCACCGAAAGCGCAGCAAGAGCCATGCCAAAATAACCAATTCCTGATACTTGATCGCCACGGAGCAATCCTGTTATCACTGGGACGAATGCGGCCATTAATGCAGTGATTGGCGAGACAATCCCCATCGGTCCACGACTTAACGCCACGTAAAGCAGAGCAATAGCAGGAACTCCAAAGAAGGCAGCGAAGAATCCGTAGAGATATGAATCGCTATTTAACTCACCTGGAATCAGGAATATTGAAAAGAAGGTAACGACAACTGCGCCAGAAAGATACGAGATGGGAAGGACGCGAACGATCCGGGCCCGACGTGAGGCCAGCCCGCCAAGAAAATCAGCGAGACCCCAGGTGATGCTGGAGATTAAAGCCAGAAGTGGCCCCACTAGACTCCTATCAACAACTGTAATTTCCTTGGAGTGCCACACATGACGACTGAGCCAGGTGCAGGGGAATTCTATCCCTTTGTTGGCGTTGGCCCTCATCCAAAGCCGTGGCCTGTCGGTGAACAATATGACCAAGAACTACTTGAGCTTGGCGATAAACGTAATGTTCTCGATGAATATCGATATTGGACTGTTGCAGCAATTGTCGCAGACCTTGATACTAAACGGAATCCACTTCACATAGCAGTTGAAAATTGGAAACATGATTTAAATATTGGTTCATTGATTAGAACTGCAAATGCATTCAATGTGGCGGGAATTCATATTGTAGGAAAGCGCGATTGGAACCGGCGCGGCGCAATGGTAACTGATCGATATATGAACGTTCAGCACCATCCAACTGTTAATGAATTTGCTGAATGGGCAAAAACTAACAAACTTGCGATTATTGGTATAGACAACATTGATGTAAGTAAACGGTTAGAGCATCGTCCACTTCCACGTGAGTGCGTACTCTTCTTTGGTCAAGAAGGTTCCGGAATGTCGGATGAGGCTGTCTCGGTATGTGAGGTAGTGCTCGCAATCAATCAATACGGCTCGACGCGATCCATCAATGCATCAGCTGCTGGAGCAATCGCGATGTATGCCTGGGGACTACAACACCTCTCACCAAAAGACGGCGATAATAATATTAGTCAAGGTTAATAATCCCAGAGTCGCCCAGGCGGCAGTATCACCTTGACCAGATTTTGAACTTTTCCTCTTGCTTGTATATCCAATAATCAAAATGGCAGCAACAATCAATAATTTGACTGAGATTTTACTGTTGTCATAGAGCGGAAATGCAGTCGGATCTTGATCGTTGAGCGGGTAACTGACCCCAACAATCACAATTCCAGCGATGAGTGAAAGGAGCGCACCGTGGAGCATGCCATTGGTGATCTGCTTAGTCGCTGATGTCATCTGCGCGAGAAATCCACCAAAAAGAGCGGCAAGTCCCACAAAGTGAAGAACAAGAAAGACGTTACTAACTGCTTCCACAATTACCTCCTAAGGAGTTTGATTCTCCCCTGCGCAATCGCACTTCCCAATAGCACAATTAAACCGCCAATTGGTTCATTCCAAGTGAGCGGCTCACCGAGAAGAAAGAACCCCAAAGCCACTGCTACTAGCGGAGTTAAGTACGTAACCGTGCTCGCCAGCGAGGGTCCCGCTAATTCGATGTTTCTAAAATTCCAAATGTATGCAACGCCCGTGCCAAGGATTCCCAAGGCAAGTATCGATAAGAGCGCATCGACTGAAATCTCATACGAAGTGATGCCATGATAGAGAAAGAACGGAAGCAGTGTGACTGCGGCCAACGTCACCTGAGTAGTTGCTAGAACTTCAGGTTGTAGTTTTCTCGGAATTATATATTTTGATGAAAACGGAAACGAGGCGCCATAACAAGTAACTGCGAGTATCAGAGCAAGAATTGCGCTTACTGAAAATTCTCCCATTGAGTTCCCTACAGAAAGCAGAACAAGAACCCCAAAAAATCCGAGGACGATTCCCAAAATTCGCTCAAAACTCAAACGTTCGCTTCTAAAAACAAGCAGAATCATAATCACGCTCATAATCGGCGTTAATGCATTCATGATTCCAGCAAGAATCGATGAAACTCGCTCCTGCGCGAATGCAAAAAGCACTCCAGGCAACACATTAAGCAACATACCCATGACCCACAATTGGAGGAGAAGGAGTGGATCTCTAATTAAACGCATCCGCTTGTAGAGAAGAACTAACCAAAGCGATAGCGCGCCCAAAGCGCAACGAAGGAAGGCTACTCCTGCAGGCGTGAGAAAGGTAAGCGAACGCTCAATGAATAAGAAGGAGGCTCCCCAAATAACTCCCAGCGCTATATAGGTAGGAACCCAACTGTCGCCTTTTTTGTTCGGGACGTTTTGGCTCACTTAACAGCTCTAGACCTTTGCGTGATTGCGTTGCCGAGGATCACAATGGCGCCACCTACGGGCTCATTCCACGTTAATGGTTCATTTAAAACAATCACTCCGGCAATTACCGCAACAATCGGGGAGACAAAATTAACTGTGGCGGCGACAGAACTGCCAACTAGAGCGACTATGCGATAGTTCCAGGCAAAGGCAAATCCAGTGGAGAAAACTCCGATAATCGTGATGGCAATTATTGGAGCGAACGAAAAATCGTAGGAGTTAAATCCAAATAAGACAAAGGTTGGAAAAAGTACGACTGCAGCAATTGTCACTTGAATCGTGGCTAGTGCTACCGGTGGATAGTTCTTAGGCGCGATGTATTTGGCGATGATAGGTGCAACTAATCCAAAGGATGTCACCGCAATCAGTAAGAAAAGGTAGGCCCACCATGGAGCGGATTCGATATCCCAGATGCCAAAGACGATTGCAATGCCAAAGAACGCGAGCAGGATTCCGAAAATCTGAATTGGCTTTACCGCTTCGTGTTTGAAAAGTAATAAGGTGAATATCACAGCAAAAATTGGGGACATCGCATTCACGATGCCGGTAAGCGATGACGTCACCTCTGTCTGCGCGAATGGAACTATGACTACAGGAATGATGTTCGAACAGAGTCCAATTAAAAATATCCATCCAAAAACCGAACGATCGCGTGGTATCGATATCTTTTTGTAGAAGAGGTAGCTCCACAGCACGGCAGCACCGAGGAGATTCCTAATGAAGGCAATCCCAAAGGGGCTAAAGACCGGTAGGGCAATTTCGATAAACATAAATGACAAGCCCCAGGTCAGACTCAATAGCAGATAGGGCGCTAGCCATCCTCTGGTCTTCAAGCGCGCTCCCCCTACATCGATTATTTCGGCGATTTTGGCGTTACTGAACTTCGAGAAAACTGGAATACTTATCAACCTGAATCCTACTGGTAAGCATTAGATAAAAGGGAAGAGGCGCTGTGGAGCTCGTAAAGCATTGGATCAATGGAGTAGAGGTCGGCAGCAAGAGCGGTCGCCAAGGAGAGGTTTTTAACCCTGCTCTTGGAACAGTCAGTAAGAGCGTTGACTTCGCAGATCTTGAAACAATTGATTCGGCTATTGCAAATTCGAAGAGCGCATTCACCTCTTGGAGCCAAACATCCCTTACTAAGCGCGTTCAGATTCTCTTCGCATTTCGACATCTGCTCAATGCTAGAAAAGAAGAACTTGCTGCAATCATCACCTCTGAACATGGAAAAGTGCTATCAGATGCTTTAGGTGAAGTTACTCGCGGACTTGAGGTTGTCGAGTTTGCTTGCGGTATTCCACACCTTTTGAAGGGCGGGTACTCCGAAGGAGTATCACAAGGGGTCGATGTGTATTCGATTCGCCAACCATTAGGAGTTTGCGCGATCATCTCGCCATTCAATTTCCCTGCGATGGTGCCAATGTGGTTCTTCCCAATCGCAATTGCTGCTGGAAATACTGTTGTTATTAAACCAAGTGAGAAGGATCCTTCGGCGACTAATTTCATTGCAAAGCTTTGGAAGGAAGCAGGTCTACCTGATGGCGTGTTCAACGTCATTCATGGCGACAAAGTAGCTGTTGATAGATTGCTGGAGCATCCTGATATCGCATCCATCTCTTTCGTTGGCTCTACTGCGATTGCAAAGTATGTCTACGAAAACGGCACGAAGAATGGCAAGCGCGTTCAAGCACTTGGTGGTGCGAAGAACCACATGTTAGTTCTTCCTGATGCAGATTTGGAGTTGACTGCAGACTCGGCAATCAATGCTGGATTTGGATCTGCAGGCGAACGTTGTATGGCGATCTCGGCAGTTGTCGCAGTCGATCCGATTGGTGATGAGTTAGTAAAGAAGATTCAAGAACGTATGAAAAAATTGAAGACCGGTGATGGCACAAAAGGTACCGATATGGGGCCACTTGTTACCAAAATTCACCGCGACAAGGTTGCCTCATACGTTGATGCTGGAATTAAAGAGGGTGCAACTCTTGTTGAGGATGGCAGGAATATCGCTATTGATGGCGCGAGCGCCGGATTCTGGTTGGGACCGACGCTCTTTGATCATGTAACGCCTTCGATGACAATCTATAAAGATGAGATATTCGGGCCAGTCTTGAGCGTAATCAGAGTCAAAAGCTACGAAGAAGGATTGGCGCTGATCAACTCCCATCAATATGGAAATGGCACTGCCATCTTCACCAACGATGGTGGCGCGGCGCGCAAATTCCAAAATGAAGTGTTAGTTGGCATGGTTGGAATAAATGTGCCAATCCCAGTGCCAGTTGCTTACTACTCATTTGGTGGGTGGAAGCACTCGCTATTTGGTGATTCTCATGCGCACGGAACAGAGGGAGTCCACTTCTTCACGCGCGGCAAAGTTGTGACTAGTCGGTGGCTTGATCCAAGCCATGGCGGAATCAATTTAGGATTCCCACAGAACTAATCTCTACTAGCGCGTGGTATCAACCACAATCTTGAAGGCATTTTTATCGTTAAGTAAACGATCAAAACCTTTGCTTACCACTTCATCTAACGCAATCACATCGGTAAGAAGCGGTTTCGTATCAATCGAATTGCCAGCAAGGAGCGCGATAGCTGCGGCAACATCGACATCCCACATATGTGCTGCCGTGCCAAGAATTCGCTTTTCGCTGAGCACGAAATTGAGTAAGTGAAAGCTCTCTTCCTCAGGACGAAAACCGACGAGGACAAGCGTTCCAGCATTTCGAATTTTATCGAGCGACTTTGCAGTAGTTCCCTTGACGCCTGAGCATTCTAAGAGCGAATCAAATTCATCGTAGTGCTCCCACTCTTTCTCATTAAGTGGATTGAGCGTTTCGAATCCAAGAGATTGAGCTACTGCTTGGCGCACTGGGTTAGGTTCGTAGACCACAACTTGTGCAGCACCGAATGAGCGAGCAACTTGTGCAATCAACAAACCAACGGTTCCACCGCCGGTTACTGCGATTTTTGTCCCTGGAATAAATGGGACTTTATTGAGAGCGCGCACCGCAACTGACATGGGTTCTGCAAAAACAGCCACATCCGCAGAGACATGGCTCGGCACTTCAATCCAACGTGTTGGGTCAGTGGCCATTAATTCAGCCATGCCACCATCGCAAGTGAGACCAATGCATTCATAGCTCTTACAAATTCCCTCTTCATGACGATCGCAGTAGTAGCAATTTCCACAACCCACAATGCCATCAGGCACTACGAGAGTTCCTGGTTTTAACTTGCCAAGTGGATCTTCGATAACTCGGCCGAGATATTCATGGCCAATGATCATCGGTGTTCGATGTTTTGGAATGATGACTGGTCCGATCAAGTACTCTTCTAAATCGGTGCCGCAAATTCCCACGCGCTCCATGCGAACGAGAGTATGTCCGTTGGGTACCGATGGATCGGGAACATCCTCGATACGCAAATCTTTAGCGCCATGGAATCGAGCTGCACGCATCTTGCCTCCACTTACTTCTTAAGAACTTGGAGTAGGCCTTCTACCGAATCTTCTACCATTTCGAGCACCTTTTCAAAGGCACGGTCCGCTAGACCATATGGGTCGGGCACTTCTAGACGATGCGCATCTGGACCACTTGGGTCGATATGGCTCAAAGATGGATCGAATTGTCGAAGATAGAAGACCTTCTGTCGGTGGTCGGGATGTGCTGCCAGGTTGATGACATTCTGATAATTACTTGAATCCATGACCAAGATTAAATCTCGTGCCGAAAAGAAATCTTTTGTGAATTGTTGCGCTACATGCTCGTATTGATATCCAGCTTTGCTCCACGTTGCCTCAGATGAGAAATTCGGTCCTTCACCGATATGCCACGACCCTGTTCCTGCGCTATCAACAAGGACTTCACAATGAGTTACTTCGTGGGCTCGATTATGAAGTACCGCTGCCGCCATGGGGGAACGACAAATATTGCCTAGACAGACCATGCACACTCGCAATTGACTCTTATTCGATAAATCCAACTGTGAGTGAATTCGAGTTGCTAAGTCCATAACGTAAAAGGTAGCGCACGCTGCTAGATTTCTGTTATGGAGAGTTGGCGCACTATTGCCGCTGTGGCGGGAATCGTGCTTGTGGCGGTCTATGCGATCGGCTCTGGTTTCTGGGTTAATAGCAACCCTGGTTGGTACTACTCGCTCAACCGACCATCATGGCAACCACCTAGTTGGATTTTTGGAATTATCTGGCCATACAACTTCATTATGTTAGGCGTTGCATCTTTCGTGGTTTCTCGGAATCTATCGCGGACTCTGGTCCTGACCTGGCTCGCGTTCTTCGCGCTAAGTGTTTCGGCTGCGCTACTTTGGTCGTATCTTTTCTACATGCCCCATAACTTGAATGGTGCAGCGACTGCCTTGGTAACAGCAGCGATACTTACGCTACCAATTACCATCATCACTTTTAGAGCGTCGATTGGATATGGCCTGGCACTGCTGCCCTATCAAATCTGGGTAGCTATTGCCTCTTCACTAGCGGTTGGGTACGCAATCAAAAATTAAGCAGTTCGACGAATAACCTGTCCAGGTCGCTTGCCTTTGTGGGCACCGTTCTGTACAACAATTTCGCCATTAACTAATACTGCAGTAATTCCATCTGGGTAAACCTGAGGTTTTGCAATAGTAGACCTGCTATTCACGGTATCCGCATTAAAAAGGACTAGATCTGCGAAATAACCCTCTTTGATTTCGCCGCGCTTTTGGATATTAAATCGCTCAGCTACCTTCTTTGTCATTTTGTGAATTGCAGTCTCTAGAGTCAAAGTACCTAACTCACGAACATGGTGCGCCAAGTACTCAATATGGCCACAATATGGATGTTGTGACGAAGTTACTTCGGAGAGTGCGCCATGATCTGTACTGGTATACCCATCAACACCGAGTGAGAAATCTGGATGCGAAATCATCTCTTTAAGGTGATCATCAGTAAACAACTCACCAACCATGATGAGGTTTAGGCACTGATCGCCAGCGGCGGCCATGATGTCGAAGTAGCAATCCCATTCATCCTTGCCCAAGATTTCAGAGATAGCAGGGAATGAGAGCCCTTGTAGCTCTGGGAAATTTGGCGAACCCTCGAGATACACCCGGTGCCATTGACCCTTATGAATGAAGCGCCAATAACGATCGCATTGCGTGCGAAGCTCTTTACGCATCGCTGGATCTGCACAGGCCTCTGCAATTGCTTTTGGTCCTAAATTGACCAAGTCACGCGGCAAAATTGCATACATCGCGCCGATGCCCTCACGGAACGGCGTGGTATCAGCGGTGATGTCTAAGCCCGCTTTCTGAGCATTTTCCATGATGTCAACAGCACGTCGCCATGCATTTTGTGGTGCATTTGAGTCATGACGAACATTGAAGTGTGAAATCTGTCCGCGAACTCCGCCAGCTCGGGTGATATCTACAAACTCATTGATTGCATCAAAAATCTCAGAATCTCGGTTACGTACGTGGCTGGCATAAATTCCATCATATTTACCAACTGCGGTAATGATGTCTTTCAATTCTGCAGATGTGGAGTAAGAACCTGGGGCAAATTCAAGTCCGGAACTTAAGCCTAATGCGCCAGCTTCCATACTATCTTCGATGAAATTTTTCATACTCTTTAACTGATCATCGGTGACCTTCTCTTCACCCATGATGCCAGCTGCTAGGCGAAGGCTGTTATGCCCAATCAAAAATGCAAAATTGGTAGACGTTTTCATCCGCTCCATCTCGGAGAGATACTCGCCAAAAGTGCGCCACGTTACTTCTCCTGTATATGCGTAATTCTTGAGACGCTTTTCGGTAAACGGAACTGAAACTTCTGAGAGTGGGGCGCTGGAAAATCCGCAGTTGCCAACAATCTCAGTGGTGACGCCTTGGTGGACTGAACTTTCGTTATCCGGATTGGTATGGAACGTGAAATCAGAGTGGCTATGTGGATCGATAAACCCTGGTGAGAGTGTTAACCCTGTTCCATTTATTTCGACGTTTGCTTGACCAACGCTTCCGATCTGAGTGATCTTGTCGCCAACTATTCCGACATCTGCAACGAATCGATCTCGTCCACTGCCATCGACAATTTGAGCCCCTCGTATCGCAATGTCAATCATGTCCACTCACCCTCTATGTTCTTGGCAAGACAGTACTGACTATCTATACTCTGTCAAGACTTTTTGATGTGTTTAGAGAGGAATGAAGTGAAAATCACTGAAATCAGAATTGCTGGGCTTAGAGGTGCTACTCCCAAAGGTGGTTGGAGTGAGGAACTCGAACCAGAGAATGTGGTGCACACTCTCGTTGCAATTCATACTGATGAAGGGCTTGTTGGTATCGGTGCGGTTTTCACAAGTGAAGAATTAGTTCGCGCATCTCTTGAAATCTTGAAACCGCTTCTCATTGGTGAGAGCGCTGTAGAACCAGAGCGAGTGAGCGAGAAGCTCCATCAGAACACCTTTTGGCTTGGCCGCGGTGGTTCGATTACACACACGATTAGCGGAATTGATATCGCGCTCTGGGATCTCTTCGGTAAGGTGACAAAACAACCGATTGGTCGATTCTTCGGTGGTCGCTTACGTGAGAAAGTGATGCCTTATGCATCGCTGCTCATGGATGAGCCGCCCATCATGCAAGCGAATTTGCGAAACCTGCTCTCTCAAGGCTTCAAAGCATTCAAAATCGGTTGGGGAACATTTGGTCGGATTAGCCCTGCCAATGATGAACTCCTCGTTCGAAGCGCTCGCGAAGCAATTGGTGATGATTGCTTCCTGGCTGTCGATGCTGGTGGTTCTGATGCATACTGGAAGGGAAGTTTGCGTTGGGCCATTAATGCCTCACACATGTTGGCCGAGTACAACGTAGGTTGGTTCGAAGAAGCGCTTCACCCAGATGATCTCGAAGGATTTAAAACGCTTCGTAAAGCTTCACCAGTGCCAATCTCAGGTGGAGAGGTATTAACTCGCCGCCAGAGTTTCATTCCCTTTATCACGCAAGGTGCTTTCGACATCATCCAACCCGATGTGGTCAAGTGTGGTGGCATTAGTGAGTGGCGCCGTATCGCGAATATGGCTGAGGATCATGGAATACAAATGATTCCCCACGGTTGGAACACGGCCGTAGGTCTTGCGACAGATCTCCAACTCTCTTCCGCTTTCCATCGCACCAACTTTGTCGAGTACTGCACAGGTGCACCGTATGTTGATGACATCACGAAGAAGCCGTGGGTGCTTGATAAGGAAGGCATGCTCGAGATTCCTAGTGGGCCTGGCATTGGAATTGAATTGGATCCCGCAAAGGTTGAGAAATATAGCGGCGTAACTAATTTACTTTCATAGGCGGCGGAATCACTTCTTTTTATACCCAGATGGACACTTGGGGTTCGCCCCAGTGACTTTCTTGACTGCTTTCCCTTTAGTACAGGTAATCGTGTTTACGGCTGCACCTTTCGTACTCTTTGCAGCTGGTTTCGCGGCCGCACCAATTTCGGCTTTCTGTACCAGCTTTATTCGAATAGTAGGGCTCGAGAACGTGAAGTTCTTCGCGCTCAAATATAACCACTGACGATTCGCATCTTCTCGAAGTGACTCAGTGGAAATATCTTGAGTCGATCCATCGCTCGATACAACAGAGATTGATGCCCCTAACGGAGCGTTCGAAAAACCATAAAGGCAACGCGCAAATTCAGAGCGAAGTGCAAGATCGTAAGTACCTCTAGTCAATGTCTTGCCATCTGCAAGGTGATGTGCGCCACCAACTCGATAATTCAAAGAAGTTCCATCGAAAGAGGGTGGACCGGGGTCGTAAGTTGAGGCATTCGTTGTAACTAAGCCCAAGATCTTGCTCTTATCTTTAAAGCAATCACTTCCGGTACCCATCCCCAGGCCAGAACCAAATCGCCAAATCGAGGTCACCAATTCACCTGATTCGACAACGCTGCTGAATGCAAGAAAATCATTCATCGCATATTGTGGCCATGGGCCAAGATCAATCGTTTCGCTACTAATTTTGTCAGAAGCGGCCAAGTTTGCACGCCGTTTATCCCAGTACTTGTCTATCTCTGGGTATTTGGTTAATTCACTCTTGGCGACAAATGCATGAATGCTAGGAACATCAATGGGGCTTGCCTCAACACGAAGCGCATTAAGAGTCTTTGAGATGGGCGTCACCTCCATAGAGACGTCCTGCATTCGGCCAAAAAGAAATCCAGTTAAAGAGTTATCCATTCTGACCGTGAGAGCGACTTTCGTGCCCGGCAAGAAATCTGTGATGACAGCGCAATCGCTCTTGTCGGTCCACAAGCATCTTTCTTCAGAGGTAGTAGGACGAACCTTCACCGGAAAGACATTTGCCGAAAAGTTCCCTAACTCAAATGAACATGATCGTGCATCCGTTACGCATGCTTTATTTCGCATGTTCTGCAGGTCCAAATGAACATGTACTGCGAATTGGTCGACACCAAGTGCATTTAGTGTGCTCTTTGAGCGCCACAGGCTAATTCCGCCACCGAATGGTGTGCCTCGAGTTTTGCTCGCCAAAAATTTTGGCGAAGGAGCTACATAATCGAATGTGGCGGGCTCCAATTTGCCTGCTGCATTCGATAGCTCAAGTGAATCAATACACAACTCTCCCTCATTTAATGAGCATGGCGGAAGAATGAAGTTAGCTGCAATGGAATCTGCATTTGCACATGCAGGATCATCTACTGAAAGGCATGAAACAACACGGGTATAGAGCCCTGATGTTGCTCCCTCTGCGTAGGAATAGCCTGATACCCAGGACTTTTCTCGCACTCCAGGTGTAAACGCTTCGGTTGATGAGAAGCCAAGTGATGGAACCTTGGGCCACCACGCTCTCTCTAAAGAATTTGCCGCATGTGTGGCAGGAGAAAAAGCCGCAAGAAACATCAGCGCTGTAATTGAGAAGTGGAGCGCTCGTGATTTCATGACGTAAGAGTACATTTCCAATGAAATTATGGTGACTAGTCCACTAATTTCAGCCAACTTCAGCCAAGTTCGTGCAGCTCTAGTGGGGCCGCCTCCGGGATTTGAACCCGGGACCTACGCATTACGAGTGCGTTGCT
>CAZLOJ010000007.1:0-44524 GCA_964561165.1 uncultured Bifidobacterium sp.
ATTTCTATCGCCTCTGCTTCGCCAGAACTCCTGTTGCGTCGAGAGGGAAATCAAATCACCTCAAGCCCAATTAAAGGGACTGCGCAGAATCGTGATGGATTTCTTGAGAAAGATCGCGCTGAAAATGTGATGATTGTGGATTTAGTGCGCCATGATTTCGGCTCAATTTGTGAAACCGGCAGCATCCACACTCCTCGACTTTTAGCAGTTGAAGAACATCCGGGATTAGCGCATCTTGTCTCGGATGTGCAAGGGGATTTGCAACCAAAGATTTCGTGGCAGGAGATATTTACATCAGTGCTTCCTGCGGGATCGATTAGCGGTGCACCAAAATCTGCCGCGCGTGCACTAATTGCCCGTTTGGAGCATGTGCAGCGCGGTCCTTACTGTGGAGCAATTGGCTGGGTGCATGGCAATCGGGCCGAGCTTGCCGTTGGCATTCGTACTTTTTGGATTGATCAGACTCAGCCGGAGACGTTTCTTAATTTCGGCACCGGAGCAGGAATCACGTGGGGATCGGAACCAGAGCTGGAGTGGGCAGAGACTCAGTTAAAGGCGAGTCGTTTATTATCAATCGTCGGCGAAAAAGGAAACTCATGATGATCTGGCTTAACGATCGATTGGTCGATGAAGGCTCGAGCGAGGCAACGCTTCCGCTCAACGATCGCTCCTTCTTACTTGGCGAAGGGGTTTTTGAGACTATTCTTACCGTCGGGGCGCAACCGGTTGCCCTTGATCGCCATATTGCTCGATTGCGTCATGGTGCGCAATCTCTCGGATTCAGTTGCCCCTCTAGTGATGTAATAGCAGTAGCTGTGACCTCGTTACTGCAGAGCACTTCAGATATCAATGTGGGGCGAATGCGAATCACCCTCTCGGCTTCTTCCACATTTCTTATTACCCATCAGCGCTATATGGAATGGAGCGAGCCCGCTAGTTTGGTTACCTACCCCTTTCCGTTCAACGCGAAGTCACCTTTGCAAAAGATTAAATCAACATCGTATGGCGAGTACTTGCATGCTTTTCGATACGCCAAAGAGCGAAATGCCGATGATGCGTTGCTCTTTAATACTCAAGACCTTGTTATGGAGGCAAGTACAGCCAACATCATCGCGCTCATCGGGGGGCGATGGGTAACGCCCCCACTCTCTGCAGGGCCATTGCCGGGAATCACCCGCGAGCTGCTTATCGAGTGGGGGTTGCTCACAGAGCGTGAACTTCTCTTCGAAGAGCTGCAGCGATGTGAATCGGTCGCGCTCATCTCAAGCTTGCGAAGCATCCAGCCAGTCTCCGAGATAAACGGCAGGAAATACAAGAGCTCAGGGAAAATTGAAGAATTGGCCACTTCATATAAAGGTGCTCTCGCGAGTAACCTTAACCCGTGATCAAAAGGTTCCGCGCTCGAGCAAAGACCACACCCGCAGGCGAGTTGGCTTGGCGGATTGGCGTTGCCGTCCTTGGCGGAACTATCACGGTGCTCGGTGCAATCTTTCTCATCACTCCAGGGCCAGGTTGGCTGATCATCTTTGCAGGACTAGGCATCCTCGCCTCCGAATTTGCTTGGGCTGATCGAGCGTTAATCAAAACCAAAATGCTCGCGATAAAGGCAGCGCAAAAAGCGCTTCCGCCGGGGAAGAGACGGCTATATATAGGTATCGCAATAGTGATTGCGGTAGCGATAGTTCTCGCTCTCTTCGCGATACGACGTAATTTCGCGTAAGGCACCCTCACGAACGCGTGAGTGCGCGCTAGGCTTGGATTTATGGCCGAGCTGACAATCACTCTCGATGGCGCGCGCGCTATCGTGCAGATCGAAAAGTACACCGGCGAACTCTTCAAAGACCGCCCTGAGGTCATTGCGCTGCGCATCAATGGGCAGTTGCGTGATCTGAATACAGTTCTCAGCGATGGCAACATTGTCGAAACTGTGACGGTTTCATCGCCTGATGGCTTATCTATTCTTAGACATTCCAGTGCTCACGTACTTGCACAAGCGGTCCAAAATCTCTTTCCTGGAACGCGCCTGGGTATTGGCCCGCCGATCAAAGATGGTTTCTACTATGACTTCGATTCAGCGCGGCCATTTACTCCAGAGGATCTCGCCTCTCTTGAAAAGGAGATGTCAAAGATCATCAAGGGAAATCAGCGCTTTCGGCGGAGGGTTGTTTCGGAGCAAGAGGCTCTCGCTGAACTATCTGCTGAGCCATTCAAGTGTGAATTGATTGCAATTAAGTCTGATGCTTCCGATGAATCGTCAGTGGAAGTTGGCGCAGGGGAGCTAACAATCTATGACAATTTGAATCGCGATGGAGAGATCGCATGGAAGGATTTATGTAGAGGGCCGCATCTGCCCACCACCAAATTGATTCCTGCTGTAAAGCTCATGCGCTCATCTGGAGCCTACTGGCGAGGTTCTGAGAAAAATCCCATGCTGCAACGAATTTATGGCACTGCTTGGCCAAGCCAAGAGGAACTTGATCAGTATTTACTCTTTCTTGAAGAGGCAGAGAAGCGCGATCATCGCAGGCTAGGGGTGGAGCTTGATCTCTTCTCATTCCCAGAAGAAATAGGTTCAGGCCTAGCAGTGTTTCACCCGAAAGGTGGAATCATCCGTCGAGCGATGGAAGATTATTCGCGTAAACGTCACGAAGAAGAGAATTATCAATTCGTGTACTCACCACATCTTACCAAAGCGGCGCTATTTGAAACTTCTGGCCACTTAGAGTGGTACGCCGAAGGAATGTATCCACCAATGATTCTTGATGAAGAGCGAAATAGCGATGGCTCTATCAAGCGAGCGGGTGCTTCGTATTACATGAAGCCAATGAATTGCCCCTTCCACAATCTGATCTATCGATCTAGCGGAAGGTCCTATCGAGACCTTCCGCTTCGTCTTTTTGAATTCGGGACGGTTTACCGTTACGAGAAATCTGGGGTGATCCAAGGCCTGACTCGCGCTCGAGGATTTACGCAAGATGATGCGCACATCTATTGCACTCCTGACCAAATGCCAAGTGAATTAGATAGTTTGCTTACTTTCGTTCTTAATCTATTGAGGGATTATGGGCTCGCCGATTTTTATCTCGAGCTGTCTACACGCAATGACGAGAAATTTGTTGGCAATGATCAAGATTGGTCTGTTGCAACGCAGGCGCTCCGCGAAGCTGCAGAACGCCAAAACCTGGAACTCGTTCTTGACGAAGGAGGAGCAGCGTTTTATGGTCCGAAAATCTCAGTGCAAGCTAAGGATGCAATTGGTAGAACGTGGCAGATGTCTACGATTCAGGTTGATTTCCAATTACCAAATCGCTTTGACCTCGTATATGTCGCACCCGATGGCTCACGCGCCCGACCAGTCATGATTCATAGGGCCCTTTTTGGCTCCATCGAACGATTCTTCGGTGTGCTCACCGAGCACTACGCCGGAGCATTCCCTCCTTGGCTAGCTCCTGTCCAAGTGCGTGCGATACCTGTGGCTGAAGCCTTCCTGCCCTACCTAGAAGAGATTGCGTCGACAATGCGGCGTGCTGGAATTCGAATCGAAGTGGATAGAAGTGATGATCGCATGCAGAAGAAGATCCGCAATGCTCAAATAGAGAAGATCCCATTCATGGTAATTGCTGGTGAGGTAGACCAGCAGGCAGGGGCCATTTCAATTCGCTATCGAAACGGCGAGCAGAAAAACGGAATTCCGATTGCAGATGCGATTGCGGAAATTCAAAGCGCAATCGCATCTCGAATCCAGGTTTAAGATGGGCGAAGCGCACGATCAATGGGAGCGCATTTGGACCCCATTTCGCAAAGAATATCTAGACAAGCTCAGCAACGGTGATTACGAGTGTCCGTTCTGTCACATCCCAAACCTTTCGGACTCAGAATCCTTCATCCTTGCTCGAGGAAAGTTTTCCTATGCTGTGCTCAATAGGTATCCATACAACCCAGGCCATATTTTGATCTGCACTTATCGTCACGTTGGTGAGTACCTTCAACTTACCGATCTGGAAACCGAGGAAATTTCATCTCTCACGAAAGCGAGCATGCTCGCCTTACGTGGCGTGAGCGCTGAGGTAAATTTCAATGTGGGAATGAATCAAGGGCGAATTGCTGGTGCTGGGCTTCCAGATCATTTTCATCAGCATGTAGTACCACGTTGGCGCGGAGATTCGAACTTCATGCCAGTAATAGGCGGGACGAAGGTTCTCTCACAGATGCTTCATGAAACGCATATTATTTTAAGCGAGCTCTGGCCGAAGTAGACACTATGCCTCAATAACTTCTTCGAGGTAACTAGTTAATTCAACAGACCCTAAATGTAACGCGGCGGAGTGCGGAATGATGGGAACAAATAAACCAGTTGCAAATTTCCCTCCCTCAAGTCCTGAAATACTCTCGAGGTACTCTTCTCGGAATTCGCTTACTAGAATTTGATGATCTTCATCGCTAGCTTTAATTTCTAGTGTGTTCGTTGAGTAATCTCTTATCTCCAGGGTCTCTAGGTCTATGAATGCACAAGGTTGACCATTATCTGCGTGTAGCACCAGGAACGGCGTGACGCCCTCGCCAAACATTCGCCGTGCAATAAGGACTGCTTCATCAAAGTCTGCCTCTTCATTTTCGATTTTCGTGATGACGATTGCGCGCGGAATTAGGAGCTCTGCTAACTCATTCCAAACCTCAATCAAGGAATTCGGAGCGCCTTCGTAAGCGCTCATCGCCAGTACGACAGCTGAGAACTCGGGGAATTCATAATTAAGTTGGTCTGCATAGGCAACGGAGACCGAAAAGTTGTCGGGGATGGCCCGTGCCACGCCTTCGAGATCGGCCGATTCGTGGCCAATAATGGCGATGCGCGTAGGGCTACCGGAGGAACTCACATGATGAGCCTACGATGTAACCACCATGATTAGTTCTTTCTTGCGCGCACCGGTCGCTCGTGTTGTCGAGCCAACTGCTCGCGCCTTGCTCCGAAAGAAAATTACCCCCAATCAGATCACGATTGTGGGCTCGATAGGTACTGTCGGAGTCTCGTTAGTTTTTTTCACACGCGGAAATTTTTTCTGGGGCACCATGGCGCTACTGCTCTTCATTTTCAGTGATTTGGTCGATGGCACAATGGCTCGACTTTCGGGCATGAGTTCACGATGGGGAGCATTCCTTGATTCCACAGCAGATCGCGTAGTGGATGCCGCCTTGATTGGGAGCGTGACCTACTACTTATATGTTGAGCAAGATCCGCTACAAGTGGTGGCATGGTTTGCACTTGCTGGAGGCTTCCTTGTCTCATACGTAAAAGCACGAGCGGAAGCTGCGGGATTTCGATGTGATGGGGGATTTGCCGAACGTCCCGAACGGACAATCATCTTGCTGGTGGCTACAGGTTTCGCGGGCCTGGGAATCCCTTTCATTCTAGCTATCGGGATCTGGTTGCTAGCTATCGCCTCTCATATAACCGTTGTGCACCGAGTAGTTCAAGTGTGGCAACAGCGATGATTGCGCACATTGCAAGTTTTGTGTATCTGCTGGCTTGGCGAGTCGTACGAGCTCTGCCAGAAGCAACCGCATATCGACTTTTTGCAAGAGTGGCTGCGCGATCGATTGAACGCGAGAGTAAATCCTTTAACCGTCTAAAGAATAATCTCCGCCGAACGCAACCAAACTTGAGCGAGTCTGAACTGGTTGAAGTAGCTTCGCGGGGTATGAAAAGTTACTTGCGGTATTGGTGCGATGCCTTTCGTCTACCAACGTGGAGTCAGGAGCGAATTACCTCCACCGTAACCGTTGATGGCGAAGAGATGTTTCGCTCTCTAGTCGCCGAGGGCAAGGGAGTTATTGTCGCGTTGCCACACTCAGGTAACTGGGATCACGCCGGAGCGTATTTTTGTGCAACCGGCATACCAATCATCAGCGTTGCTGAGAAACTTAAGCCCGAACGGGTATTCAAGGCATTCTTGAGTTATCGTCAACGAATCGGAATGCGGATTTATTCCACTTCTGAGAATGTCATTCCAATTCTCAATAAACACCTATCTGATGGTGAAGTTGTAGCGTTGGTAGCGGATCGTGATCTATCAAAAAGTGGAATTGAAGTTAGGTTTTTCGATGGAGTAGCCAAGATGCCGAGTGGGCCAGCGCTCTTGTCCTTGCGGAACAATTCTTATCTCGTGGTGGCACACGTTACATACACCGAAATTGGAATACACATTAAATTTTCAAAACCGCTAATTCCAAACACCAGCTCAGACAAATCGAAAGTTGAAGATCTCACTCAACAAGCTGCAGATATCTTTGCGGAGGGCATTGCGCAAACCCCGGAAGATTGGCATATGCTGCAGAAAATTTGGATTGATTAAGTCGATGGTGAACGCAATTAACAAAAAGGAGCGAAAGTTGCGGATTGGAATGGTCTCGCCGTATGGCTGGGATCTGCCTGGCGGCGTTCAGGCGCACATCCACGATCTAGCGCTCTACTGCATGGATCAAGGCCATGACGTTTCCGTGATGGCGCCTGCGGTCGATGAAAGTAATTTGCCGGATTGGGTAGTTAGCAGTGGTCGTCCAATCGCAATTCCTTACAACGGAGCTGTGGCGCGTGTGGCTTTTGGCCCTGTTGCGAACAGGCGCGTGCGAAAGTGGATCAATGAGGGAGGATTTGATTTATTACATCTCCACGAACCGGCCATTCCCTCACTCTCATTGTTAGCGTGTTGGGCAGCTGAGGGACCGCTGGTTGGGACATTCCACGTGTCAGCTCCAAAACAAAAAGCTATCTATGCTGTTGGTCCGATTTTGGAACCAGCGATTGAGAAATTACATGCGCGTATTGCCGTGAGTGAGACAGCGCGCACAACCTTGACCGACCATCTTGATACTGATGCTGTAGTGATACCAAACGGCATCAACCACAGCGCTTTCGCATTGGGCTCGCGCGCACCAGATCTACCTGAGCGAACGATAGGTTTTATCGGGCGCTTCGAAGAGCCCCGTAAAGGTTTGTCGATTCTCCTAGAAAGCTGCGAAATGCTCCTGGCGCGAGGTGAACAATTCCATCTAGTGGTTGCCGGTCCTGGCGATTCATCTGAATTTACTGAGAGGTTGAGCGTCAAACTTCGCGAGCGCACCCAGTTTTTGGGCAGAGTGAGTGATTGTCGTAAACAAGAGATCCTTAGATCGATTGCGCTTTATGTCGCGCCAAATACTGGTGGAGAGAGCTTCGGCATCATTCTCGCTGAAGCCATGGCAGCAGGCGCACCTGTGATTGCAAGCGACCTTCCAGCTTTTCACGATGTATTGGAGGGCGGCATGGCGGGTGAAATTTTTAGCGTTGGTGATTCCACTGAATTGGCAGCACGGCTAAGCGCGCTATTAAACGATCCAATGCGCCGGAAGCAGTTGAAGGTTATTGGTCAAAAGAGCTCTCATCGATTCGATTGGTCTATCGTGGGAGAGTCGATTCTTGATATTTACCGCATGGTGAGCGCGGCTGGTGAAAAAGTTCGACTTGGTTCGGATTTGCGTTTTTCTCGAGATGCAGGGGATAAGAATTTATGAGCATCCTCCCTGTTGCGATCTTGGTGTTGATGCTGCTCGTAGTTTGGTACCTCTCGTTTACTGCAACGCGATTAGACCGACTCCATCATCGAGTGGACGTATCGTGGGCAAATCTCGATGCGGCGTTACGCACGCGCTCAGCTTTAGCGCTCGAGGTGGCGCGTTCGAATTTAACTGACCCTGCTACTTCGCTCTTATTGCTCGCCGCAGCGCACGTTGCTGTCATTGCCAATCAAGCAGAGCGTTTGGAAGCTGAAGAGGAGCTCTCGCGTCTACTGCTCTCACTCCTTGAAGAGGGCGCGCTCTCATCAGAGGATGAGATATTTCACGAGTTGTCACAGGCTCGGGAACGGCTTCGAATAGCAATTGCTCTGCATGTGGAGGCTGTTGTGCGTACTCAAGCGCAACGCGCTCGCCCCATCGTAAGAATCTTTCGTCTTGCCGGAAGAGCACCACTACCGGTGCGATATCCATTTGAAGAGATACAGGTGTAAAAAAATGAGAGCGATGCGATTTCCAAAACGTGGATTTGTTGCGCTATTTATCCTGCTGGCACTCACCTTCAGTGGTTGCACGCAAGTTTCGGACGGCAGCGGGGCGAATGGTAAGAACGGTAAGAAGTCCACCCCTGCTCCACCGCCGCCCATCAATCCACTGAGCGGTCGGATCGGAGAGAGCAATCCAGTGCTCGCGGTAAAAATTGATGACACAAAGCAAGCTAGACCGCAGATCGGATTGTTAGATGCTGATGTTGTGTACATCGAACAAGTTGAAGGAGGAGCAACGCGTCTTGCCGCTATTTACAGTTCGGTGTATCCCGCTCAGATTGGCCCAGTGCGAAGCGCTCGGATTAGTGACATGGAACTGCTTGCTCAATTTGGGAAAGTGGCCTTTGCCTTCTCGGGCGCACAACGAAAATTGCGTGCGGTTATTGATAACGCCAACTTGTACAACCTTGGAGCAGAACGCGAAGGGCTCTCCGTCTACTCTCGAGATAAAGAACGTCGTGCGCCATGGAACATGATCTTGGATCCGCAGGCGCTTTTTGATCGAGCACAAAAGAGAGAGTTTGATATTGCTCGCGCAAAGAACATGGGGTGGAGCTTCAGCAAGAAAACCAAATTAGGCGAGGAGGTTCTCTCTGCTGAAATGAAGTGGCCTGGTGTTCGCTACGAAATATTTTGGTCAGAAGAATCCGATGGTTGGTTGATAGAACAGAGCGGCACGAGCAAAGATGATGCAAGTGGGGCTCCGATTCTCGCAAGCACCTTCGTAGTCCAAGTGGTTTCGATCACCGATTCCGAGTACGGAGATAAGTTCGGCGGGATAACTCCGCTGGTTACCACGATCGGTCAAGGCCCAGTATTCGTATTCCGCGATGGTCGAGTCATTGCCGGAACCTGGTCTCGCGCGGATGCGCTCAGTGGCACGACATTCACAACTGAGTTGGGCGAAGAGATTGCCTTTAAAGCGGGGCAAATTTGGTTCGCTTTGGTGGCCCAAGAGCCAACGATCACTTATCCGCCAGCGCCTCCAGCACCTGGAGAATCTGAAGGCGCCAGCCCATCCCCGACGAAGTAGACTTCAGCGGACCGGAAGAGAGTATTGGGGAGAATATGAGTGAGGTAACGGGCACTTCGCGAGTTAAGCGCGGCATGGCTGAAATGCTCAAAGGCGGCGTCATTATGGACGTAGTCAATGCGGAACAAGCTCGAATTGCCGAAGATGCAGGCGCCGTTGCCGTTATGGCCCTAGAGCGCGTTCCTGCTGATATCCGCGCGCAAGGTGGCGTGGCGCGCATGTCGGATCCATCGATGATTCAGGAAATTCAAAAGGCGGTTTCGATTCCCGTTATGGCGAAAGCAAGAATTGGCCATTTTGCGGAGGCGCAAATCTTGCAAGAGCTCGGCGTTGATTACATCGACGAATCCGAGGTGCTCACCCCAGCAGATTACGAAAACCACATTGACAAATGGAATTTCACGGTGCCATTCGTTTGCGGTGCGACAAATCTTGGGGAAGCGCTCCGCAGAATCAACGAAGGCGCGGCAATGATTCGCTCTAAAGGTGAAGCTGGCACTGGAGATGTTTCCAATGCCACGACACATATCCGGAAGATCACTGGCGAGATTCGACGTCTCACGGCAATGCGCGAAGACGAACTCTACGTAGCAGCGAAAGAGTTGCAAGCACCTTTTGCCTTAGTGAAAGAAGTTGCGGAAACTGGAAAACTTCCTGTAGTGCTTTTCACGGCGGGCGGAATCGCTACCCCTGCTGATGCATCGATGATGATGCAGTTGGGTGCCGATGGAGTCTTCATCGGTTCGGGAATTTTCAAATCTGGAAACCCTGCGCAACGGGCATCTGCTTGCGTGAAAGCCACAACCTTCTTCGATGACCCTAAGGTGGTGGCCGAAGTTTCCAGAGGTCTTGGTGATGCCATGGTTGGCATTAACGTCTCCGACATTCCTGTGCCACACCGCCTTGCAGAGCGCGGTTGGTGAAGAAAAGAGTCGGAGTTCTCGCGCTTCAAGGAGATGTGCGAGAACACTGTAATGCGATTCAGAAAAGCGGCGGAATCGATTCTTTAGTTCGTCGTCCCGATGACCTTAAAAGTATCGATGCATTGATTTTGCCGGGTGGTGAATCGACCACAATTGAGAAGCTCCTCCATATTTTCAATCTTTTTCATCCCTTAAAAGAGGCGATTACCGCTGGATTGCCGGTTTTCGGAACGTGTGCGGGCATGATCTTGTTGGCAAAAGAGATTCTTGATGGAAGTTCAGATCAAGATTCGCTGGCGGCCATGGATATCACGGTGCGACGGAATGCATTTGGCAGACAAGTAGATTCCTTCGAGAAAGAGTTGGATCTACATTCGATCGACGCAGGTGTGATAACCGCAGTTTTCATTCGAGCGCCCTGGATTGAGCGTTACGGTCCCGCAGTCGAGATTATCGCCACTGTGCAGAGCGACTCGGGCGTCCACCCAGTGTTGGCCCGCCAAGGCCGCTTACTAGCCTCATCATTCCATCCAGAGATAGTCGTGGGGGATCGTTACGGTGTGCACGAGTTCTTCATCAACAAAGTAGCAAGTTAGCTCTCTGGTTCATAGACTGAGCGCTCAGAAGAAATTTAGGAGTAGTCATGTCAGGTCATTCCAAGTGGGCGACGACCAAACATAAGAAAGCAATTCTCGATTCGCGTCGCGCTAAAACTTTTGCCAAACTCATCAAGGCAATCGAAGTAGCTGCTCGCACTGGCGGTCCTGACCCAGCAGGCAATCCGACTCTCTTTGATGCTTTAGCTAAGGCACGAAAAAATTCAGTTCCATCGGACAACATTGATAGAGCGTTAAAGCGTGGGGCGGGCCTTGAATCGGGCGGCGCAAACTGGGAAACGATTATGTATGAAGGTTATGGCCCGAATGGAGTCGCGCTGCTTATCGAGTGCCTCTCAGATAATCGAAATCGCGCAGCAGGAGAGGTTCGACTCGCTGTCACTCGTAACGGAGGCAGTATGGCCGATCCGGGTTCAGTGTCATATCTTTTTGGGCGGCGTGGTGTCATCATTGTGAAAAAGAGCTCGAGCGTTACCGAAGATTCTTTGATGAATATCGTGATCGATGCTGGAGCAGAAGAGATCAATGACCTTGGAGAGAACTTTGAGATTGTCTCCGATCCATCTGCGATGGCTTCAGTGCGAAAGTCCCTGGATGAAGCGGGAATCGAGTATGAATCTGCGGACACCCCGTTCTTGCCAACAGTTTCAGTGCCGCTCGACAACGAAGGCGCAAGTAAAGTTTTCAAGCTCATCGAGGCAATCGAGGATTGCGATGACGTGCAGAATGTTTACGCCAACTTCGACATTTCTGACGAAGTGATGGCTACTCTGTAGCAATGAAGGTATTGGGGATCGACCCAGGGCTCACCCGATGTGGGGTCGGAGTCCTTACTGGCGAACCCGGCAAAACTCTCTCCTTTGTAGCGGTAGGTGTGATCTCAACTGCTCCGACAGCGCCTCTTGCCGAGCGCTTGCATGCCATCAATCAAGGACTCTCTGAATGGATTGATCGCCATCAGCCAGACGAAATATCGGTGGAGCGAGTTTTTGTGCAGGCAAATAGACGCTCTGCAATGGAAACTGCTCAAGCCGCTGGCTTGGCTCTGACCTTGGCGGCAGCTCGCAACATTCCAGTTTCTTTGCACACGCCAAGTGAAGTAAAGGCTGCGGTAACTGGATCGGGTCGCGCGGATAAGGCTCAAGTGGGTGAGATGGTTCGACGCTTACTTCGTCTGAAAGAGGTTCCCAGTCCAGCAGATGCTGCGGATGCTCTAGCGCTTGCCATCTGTCATATCTACCAAAGTTCTATGCGCGCAAAGATTGGTGCTGCCAAACAATGATTGCCACACTTCGCGGAAAGGTATTAGCGGCCACCGAGCAAGCCTTGGTAATTGATGTCAATGGGGTGGGTTTCTCTGTAATGGTCACGCCAACAGTTCGGTTAAGCGCTGAGATTGGCAATGAATTATTTCTACATACCACGTTACTCGTGCGCGAGGACGCTCTCACTTTGTTTGGATATCAATCAATAGCAGAGCGCGAATTCTTTTTACTTTTGCAAACTGTCTCTGGAATCGGTCCCAAAGTTTCGCATGCGATTCTAAGTTCACTTTCACTCAATCAATTGATTTCAGCTGTGAGCTCCGGCGATACGAAAACTCTTGAACAAGTATCCGGATTAGGGAAGAAGGGCGCTCAGCGGATTATTCTCGAATTAAAAGAGAAAGTTGCGCACTTCACCATCGTTGATCAAAAAAATCAATCACCTAACGCGCCAAGCTCACTTTCGGTGGCCGAAGCGCTTGCGGGCTTGGGTTTTAACGCACGCGAAATAGACCATGCGTTGGAAATTCTTCAGACAAGCGCTGCTGAATCTATTGAGGAAAAGTTAAAAATTGCCCTAGTGGCGCTGCAAAGTGGCGGGCAAGGAAATACTAAAGCGCGCACGACGGAGAATGATCGTGTCTGACGACCAAATCCTCTCGCCCCATTCGGATGGTGAAGAAGTTAGCGCCGAAGGAGCGCTTCGACCACGAACTCTGAAAGAATTTGTGGGGCAACAGCGTATTAAAGATCAATTAGGTTTAGTGCTTTCAGCCTCGAAAAAACGCGGTCACGTTGCTGACCATATTCTTTTGGCTGGACCTCCCGGACTTGGTAAGACGACACTTGCGCACATCGTGGCAGAGGAGATTGGCGCGGGGATTCGACTTACCAGCGGACCAACTCTTCAACGCGCCGGTGACGTAGCGGCCATTCTCTCCTCTATCGCTGAAGGTGAAATTCTTTTCATCGATGAAATTCATCGCATGTCACGACCAGCCGAGGAGATGCTCTACTTGGCGATGGAAGATTTTCGCGTCGACATTATTGTGGGGAAAGGGCCTGGAGCCACAGCAATACCGCTAGAGCTACCGCGCTTCACTTTAATTGGCGCTACCACTCGGGCAGGACTGCTGCCAAGTCCTCTCCGAGATCGATTTGGATTTACTGCGCAATTGGATTTCTATGAGAGCGCGGAGTTGCAAGAGGTTGTTGCACGGAGCGCAGAGTTGTTGCAGATTCGAATTGATACGTCGGCACTTGGCGAGATTGCCAGTCGCTCCCGCGGAACACCACGTATCGCTAACCGACTTCTTCGAAGAGTTCGTGATTACGGTGAAGTACACGGATCGGGACGCTCGCTAACCGAGCGAGAGGTCCATGCGGCGTTAGAGCTTTATGAAGTGGATGAATTGGGTCTTGATCGTTTGGACCGCGCGTTGTTGTTAGCTCTAATCGAGCGTTTCGGCGGAGGGCCTGTTGGTCTGTCCACGATGGCGATGGCAGTAGGCGAAGAGAATGAAACTATCGAAAGTATCTGTGAACCATTCTTGCTTCGCGCTGGTTTGTTGGCGCGCACCCCACGCGGGCGAATGGCGACCCCTGCCGCATGGCTGCATCTAGGTCGTACTCCGCCTGCGCCGGGCGCTCCACTTGCTCCCACATTTATCTCCGAAACGGAGGCGCAAATACTCAATTTCGGTGATTAGACCCCAGTAGAAAAGGGCTCTAGACTTCGCCCTTGTGTCTACCTCGTCCTCGCGCACCTCACGTCCAGGTCGCGCCATCGTGGCCCTTTTGGTCATCCTCATCGCTGGCGCTTCGGTAATTTTCCTCCAAGGAACAACCAAGATTCGCTTTGGTCTTGATCTTCAAGGCGGCACGAGCGTGGTCTTGCAGCCCCGTGTCGACGGAGCTTCGGGCTCGGTCACTGCCGCGTCGATAGATCAAGCAGTTTCCATCATTCGCCAACGCGTGAACTCCCTTGGCGTTGCTGAGAGTGAAGTGGTGGCTCAAGGAAGCGGTATTAACCGACAGATTGTGATTTCCGTGCCAGGCGAATCTGGTGAACGAGTGGTTGACTTAGTAGGTCAAACAGCAGAACTTCGTTTCCGACAGGTACTTGCCGTTGGCAGCGCAGTTGAAGCGCCAGCTGCTCCTGCGCCTGCTCCTGCGCCATCAGCATCAGCAGAAAGTTCTGCAACACCAGCACCATCGGGGAGTAAGTTAAAGAAGAGCGCCCCGATTATGTCTGACCCATCGCCGGCAGCTTCGCCCATTGTTACTCCAAATACCACTGCGAATCCGCAGCCAGTTGCTACCCCAGCAGATGCTCAGGTCAGCGATGAGTTATCGCAGCAATTTGCCACACTTGACTGCACCGACGAAAAGAATTTAGTAGGCGGCGGAGACGATCCTGACAAGCCGCTTGTGACATGTGATCGCGATGGAACCAGTCGTTTTGTACTTGGACCTGCTGAAGTGCTTGGTCGACAAGTGCGAACTGCTACGGCAGGCATCGATCAACAGGGTACCGGTGGCTGGTTTGTCTCACTCGCCTTCAATAAAGATGGCACGAAGAAATTTGGTGAAATTACTCAACGAGTAGTGTCACTGACTCCTCCACAAAACCAAGTCGCAATCGTGCTCGATGGGTTGGTTGTCTCTGCACCTCGAATCATCGATGCCATTCTTGGTGGACAGGCACAGATCACTGGAAACTTCACACAACAAGAGGCAAGCGATCTGGCGAATGTATTGAAATATGGTTCGTTGCCGCTGGCCTTCGACCGCGGCGAAGTGCAGCAAGTTTCACCAACTTTGGGTAGCGACCAATTACGTGCAGGCATCCTTGCGGGAGCTCTGGGCTTGCTACTGGTTATCGTCTATTCATTCTTCTACTATCGCGCCCTTGGAATCGTCACTGTCGGCTCATTAGCCTTAGCGGCGCTTTTGCTGTGGATGGCGGCGATCATTCTCGGCAAGAACTTAGGGTTCACGCTTACATTGGCAGGCATCGCTGGAACCATTGTTGCTATTGGTATCACAGCCGACTCTTTCATTATCTACTTCGAGCGTTTGCGCGATGAAATCCGCGAAGGCAGAACTTTCCGTTCAGCAGTAGAGAGCGCATGGGTTCGCGCGCGACGAACAATCGTCATCTCAGATCTTGTCTCACTCATCGCAGCAACACTTCTCTTCATCTTCGCAATTGGCGGGGTCCGAGGATTCGCTTTCACTTTGGGATTAACCACCATTATTGATTTGTTGATCATCTTCTTATTCACCAAGCCGTTGATCACCCTCTTGGCGAAAGTTCCATTCTTCGCAAACGGTCATCCACTCTCTGGGTTGGATGCACGACGTGTCATTCGCGGAAATACCGGAGGTAAGCAATCATGACCACAAAAATTTCCTTCGGCGATAAGCTCTATCGTGGCGAGAAATCATTTAATTTCGTCAATAACCGCAAGCGTTGGTACTCACTCTCTGCAATTTTGATCATTGCGTCAATCTTTGCGCTGGGTGCGAAGGGCCTCGAATTAGGTATCGAGTTCAAGGGCGGTTCCGAGTTTGTGCTCAATCAATCAGGTATCACGGTTCCTGAAGCTCGCGCGGCGATGGATAAAGCGAATGTTCCGGGCGACCCCATTGTCCAAACTGTGGGCAACAACAAGGTTCGAATTCAAACTGGCGCCCTGACTAATGCCCAATCAACGAAAGTTCTCGATGTCCTCTCCTCAACTTTTTCGATAGCAAAAGCCGATATCGACACCCGTTTAATTGGACCGTCGTGGGGTAAGGAGATCACGCGCAAAGCGTTAACTGCGCTCTTTGTGTTCCTCCTGATTATCATCATTTTCTTGTCGATTGCCTTTGAACCGAAAATGGCAATAGCAGCAATCATTGCGCTCTTCCACGACGTCTTTATCACTGTAGGCGTCTATGCGTTAATCGGGTTCGAAGTGACTCCTGCGACCGTAATTGGATTCCTAACAATTTTGGGTTATTCGCTCTACGACACTGTTGTGGTATTCGACAAGGTTCGGGAAAACACACGCGGAATTGCCGGCGGATCACGATATTCATACTCCGACGCGGCTAACCTCGCTGTTAACCAAACTCTAGTTCGTTCTATTAACACCTCGATTGTTGCGCTCTTGCCAGTAGGTGCAATTCTCTTTGTTGGCGCAGGCGTTCTTGGCGCGGGCACACTTAAAGATCTTTCTCTGGCTTTGTTTATCGGGCTCGCCGTCGGAACATATTCTTCGATTTGTGTAGCAACTCCGTTCTTGGCAGCGATGCGTGAACGTGAACCGGCAATGCGGGCTCTTGCCAAACGAGTGCAAAATCGCAGCGCTCGAGAAAGCGGTGTCGGAGCAGTTCAGACCGAGCTTGCGGCTGCTGCGGAGGCAAGTGGCGTACGTGGACCACGGAATCAACCAAAGCGACAGGGCAAAACAAAAGCGGGCAAGGGCAAGAAAAAACGCTAAAAGAGATAGGCCTGATGAAATTGGTCTGACCGCGTAGGCTTCTGTCCTAAGCAAGGCGAACGAGAGCAAAGTGGTCGGGGAAAAACATGACACAGGACACCCTTATCGCACCTATTCTTGCCACTTTGGAATCCCAAGGTGCCGAGCGGCAAATGATCGTTCGCGCCTTTGAAGTCGCACGTGATGCACATCAAGGACAATTTCGAAAGTCTGGCGAACCTTACGTTACGCATCCCATTGCAGTCGCAGAAATTCTTTGTGAACTGGGAATGAATACCCCCACGATAGTGGCCGCGCTTTTGCACGACACTATCGAGGACACTCCATATTCGTTGACACAACTTCGAATCGATTTCGGCACTGAGGTAGCAGATTTAGTAGATGGAGTTACCAAGTTAGACCGAGTGGTTTACGGTCCTGATGCGGAAGCCGAAACTGTCCGCAAAATGGTGATTGCAATGTCGCGAGATATCAGAGTATTAGTCATTAAATTGGCCGATCGACTACATAACGCCCGAACCTGGAAATTTTTGAAAGAAGAGACCGTGTTGAAAAAAGCGCGGGAGACTCTCGATATATATGCACCTCTAGCTCATCGACTAGGCATGAATGCCATTAAATGGGAGCTGGAGGATCTTTCGTTCGCCGCCCTAGAGCCAAAGAAATTTGAGGAAATCACTCGGTTGGTTGCACATCGGCAAAGTGAACGAAAAGATCATACCGACAGAGTGATCACCGAGATAAAGCAGCAACTCGAAGGTGAATTTGATGCTGTGGTGACGGGCAGATTTAAACACTATTTTTCCATTTACCAAAAAATGGTGGTTCGGGGCCGAGAGTTCAATGAGATCTACGATTTAACCGGCGTGCGCGTGCTCGTGAATGATGTGAAAGATTGCTACGGAGTCCTCGGTGCGATCCATGCACATTGGAGTCCAGTGCCTGGTCGTTTCAAAGATTACATAGCAATGCCAAAATTCAACCTCTATCAATCGCTACACACGACAGTAATCGGTCCGGATGGCAGGGCGATTGAGATACAAATCCGGACGCACGAAATGCATCGTCGCGCTGAGTTCGGTATTGCTGCGCACTGGAAGTACAAGACAGGAAATCGTGGCGCGAACGAACCGGAGATGGCCTGGTTAAAACAGCTTCACGAGTGGCAGAAGGAAACGGCAGATCCCGAGGAATTCCTTGAATCATTACGTTTTGATCTGGGAACGCCTGAGGTTTTTATCTTTACCCCAAAGGGGAGTGTAATTGCCCTTCCTGCTGGTTCGACTCCGGTGGATTTCGCTTACGCCGTTCACACTGAGATAGGTAATCGATGCGTAGGCGCGAAGGTGAATGGACGTTTAGTGTCGTTGAGTACAACTCTGGCAAATGGTGATGTTGTCGAAGTTGTCACAAATAAAGGCGAAGGGGCTGGCGTCGGGCCTAGTAGGGATTGGTTGAATTTTGTTCAAAGTCCTCGAGCGCGTTCGAAAATCAAGGCGTGGTTCACTAAAGAACGGAAAGAAGAGGCGATTGATGCAGGCAAAGAATCGATTGCACGTCAACTTCGCAAACAAGGTGCGCCGTTACAGAAAATATTTGCTGGTCAATCGCTCCTTGAACTTTCCCATGATTTGAAATACCCAGATATCACCTCTCTCTACGCGGCTGTTGGCGATGGCCACATCAGCGCGGCATCTGTAGTTGAGAAGCTTCTCAATTTGCTGGGCGTGCAAGAACAGGAATTTGCCAGCCTGGATGGCAATGTGGATGTTTCTAACGCTCGTCGCAGAAAGAGTGATAGCGGAGTAGAGGTTATTGGAGTTGATGACTTGCTGGTCAAGCTTGCAAGATGCTGTACTCCAGTGCCAGGCGATGAGATTCTTGGATTCATTACCAAGGGCAGTGGAGTTTCGGTCCATCGTGATGACTGTGTGAATGTCGCAGATCTGCAAGAGCATCAGGGAGATCGTTTTGTTGCTGTGCGCTGGAGTCCGAGCGCCAATTCAATATTCTTAGTGAATATACAAGTTGAGGCCCTCGATCGCGCTCGTCTACTCTCGGACGTCACGCGGGCGCTGTCAGATAACGCCGTCAATATTCTTCACGCATCGGTGTCGACGGCGAAAGATCAAACTGCATTCTCTAAATTCACATTCGAAATGGCTGATGCAAGCCATCTCGAGGCGGTGCTCAAATCGGTCCGGGCTGTAGCGGGCGTCTACGACGTTTATCGAGTGACCAATAACTAACGAAGCGATTCCTTAGGAAAAGCTCGAGAGTGAGCGTTGTGCTTCTTCTAGCCACACACGGCGAGCTTGTGCAGATTCAAGTGCGGCCTGCGCTTTCTTGCTATCTCCACTGGCCTGCGCTTTCGCGGCGGCAGCCTCGTAGCCAGCGATAGCTTCGGCAAGTTGTCGTACAACATCGTTCGCTCGAGCTTTAGCTGTCGGGTCACTTTTGCGCTTCTCTTCATCTTCGAGAGCGCGGATTTCGCTCTCTACAGCGCCAAGACGCAGGTCTAATGCATCTCGTTTATCGCGAGGCACATTTCCAATGCGCTCCCACTTCTGGAGTAATTCGCGGAACTTCTTCTTAGCCTCTGCGAAGTTACTGATTGGCAGAAGCGCTTCAAATTCAACGATGAGAGCCTGCTTAGCCGTGAGATTGGCTGCATTGGAAGAATCACGCTTTTCTAAGTCAGATTTCTTGGCAGCGAAGAAGGTCTCCTGCGCAGCTCGAAAACGAGCCCAGAGCGCATCGTCACTCTTTTTTGAACCACGTCCGGCGTTCTTCCATTCTTGCATGAGGGCGGCGTAACGCTTGGCTGTAGTTACCCAATCTCTGGATGAGGCAAGTTTCTCGGCTTCCGCCACGATAGCTTCCTTGGTTGTCGCTACTGCGTCGTTGGCGCTCGTTAGCTTCGCAAAATGGGTGCGTCGTCTGCGATCAAAACCATTGCGCGCTGCGGAGAATCGCCTCCACAGTTGCTCGTCCGCTGCTTTTTCGATTCGGGGTAGCGATTTCCACTGATCGAGCAATTCTTTGAGCTTATCTCCCGAAAGCTTCCAATTATCTTTTGCAGCAACCTCTTCAGCCTCAGCAACAATTTTCTCTTTTAACTCTTGGGTTGCCGCACGCTGGGTTGCACGTTCCGCGGCTGCTTGAGCTTTCTTTGCCGCATAGGCCGCACGTTGCTCATCAATCATCGGCGGGATTTGCTCAACAGCCATCCCTAGAGCTGCGAGATCTCCAACAGCATTGATGGTGGCAACTTGTTCGCGAAGTTTCGCTACCGCCTGGTCGGCATCACTGGGAACCATGGCGCCGCTGCGAATACGAGCAGCTGTTAGGGCAATCTCTGAAGCAAGCTGTTCAAATTTACGGACGAAGTAGGCCAGCGCCTCTTCTTTGCTCTTTCCTGGATACGAGCCAACTGGCTTCTCACCATTCTTGGTCCACACATAGACCGTGCCATCGTCTGCAACTCGACCAAAGAGAGCGGGGTCCCCAATAAGGGCGCTTGCTGCTGATACCAAACCGTCTGACATACCCTGCTCCTTTGCGCGGCGCCCTGGCGGGTTCGCTATTACGAGAGTGTTGATGGATTTCTCCCCCGAGCGCCTAGGCTCTCCGAGGAGGGGATGAGCGTATCGGGTAGTCGCTCCTGCCCTCAAATGGCAATCAAAAGGGAGAGGCTCCTCGATAGGGAGTAGGAGAAAGGGAGGGCAGTGGCCATGGGCGCCTTGGCGGTAGATGTCGTGATTGCGAAAGCCTTTGCGACCAATTGCTGGATCCTCTCGGCCGAAGGCAGCGATCAGGCCCTAATCGTGGATCCGGGGATCGGAGACCCGTACCTCCACGAGGCGATTATGCAGCGCTGTGCGGAAGCAAAGCTCCATCCCGTAGCAACGTTTATCACCCACGGCCACATCGATCACATGTTCTCGCTGGCACCACTGTGTTCCTGCGAAAAGATCCCCGCACTCATCCACAGCGCAGATCGCTCGCTTCTTGCCAATCCAGAACGCGCTTTGTCGCGCAGCGCCGCTTCTCTTATTCCTTCAGGAATGGTCTTTGAAGAACCAGAGGAGGTTATCGAACTCTCCGATGGATTAACCCTGGAGATTGCTGGTTTGAACCTGACATTTCATCACGCCCCAGGTCATACCCCTGGATCGACGCTTGCCGTGGTTGATTCCCAAGTACTCCTCTCCGGGGATGTGCTCTTTGCCGGATCTATCGGCCGAACCGACTTACCACTTGGCTCGTTAAGCGATATGGAACGTTCATTACGTGAGAAAATTGCCCCCTTACCCGATCACTTGCGAGTTCTTCCAGGCCATGGACGTACCAGCACGATTGGAGCAGAGCGCGCGGGAAATTCCTTCCTTCGCGCTGCAATGGAAGGACGACTGGGATGAAGTATCAAGCGCCAAAAGGCGTAAAGGAATATATCCCGCCTTCGTCTGCGCTCTTTGAGCGAGTACGCGAGGCGTTGATTTCGCCTGCGCGATTGGCCAATTACCAATTGATGGAATTGGCGATCTTCGAAGAGACCGAAGTGTTCACCCGAGGAGTCGGTGAATCAACTGATGTGGTGTCAAAGGAGATGTATACCTTTACCGATCGCGCGGAGCGCTCATTGACGCTGCGCCCAGAGGGTACAGCTGGCGTCATGCGAGCAGTTATCGAAAGTGGCCTTGATCGAGGTCAGTTGCCGGTGAAGGTGTGGTACGCCGGTCCATTCTTTCGCGCAGAGCGGCCGCAAGCCGGGCGTTATCGCCAGTTCTACCAAGTGGGGATCGAGGCAATCGGCAGCGAAGATCCATTGCTTGATGTGGAAGTTATCTCTATTGCCGCAAAAGGATTTGCTGCTCTTGGATTGACCGGCTTCGAACTCGTCATCAACTCTCTTGGAGATAGCGAGAGTCGCAATGCATATCGACAGGCGCTTACCGAGTATTTGTTGACGTTATCGCTTGACGAGGCGACAAAGGAGCGGGCGCAATTAAACCCGCTGCGAGTTCTCGATGACAAACGACCCGAAATGATAAATGCGTTAGCGGCTGCGCCAAGTATTTTAGATTTTCTCAATGACACTTCGCGGACAGAATTCGAGATAGTGCAGAAAGGTTTGAATGACCTTGGAATCAAGTACACGATAAATCCGCGGTTGGTTCGAGGTCTTGATTACTACACCAAAACTACTTTCGAATTCGTACATCCATTACTGGGAGCGCAATCAGGCATTGGTGGCGGTGGCCGTTATGACGGTTTAATGGAATCTTTAGGTGGTCAACCGTTATCTGGAATTGGTTTTGGGATTGGGGTGGATCGAGTGATCCTCGCCTGCGAAGCTGAAGGGATTGAACTTCTTCACGAACGCGAATTGGCGTGTTTCATCATTCCGCTCGGCGCGGAATTTGAAGGACAAGCGCTCACGATTGCATCAGAGCTACGTGATCAGAAATTACGCGTGGATCTTGCCTTCGGAGGTCGCGCTCTCAAAGGGGCGATGAAGGCTGCTGATAAATCGGGCGCTCGATATGCTTTCGTGTTGGGTGAACGCGAGAGTCAAAGTCAAGAAATTGAGCTTAAAGAGCTCGCCTCGGGGGCTGTGCAATCCATTAGGCTCTCGGACTTACCGCAGTTCTTAATAAGGAGTCTGGGTGCGAACTCATAAGGCAGGACTTTTAACGAGCAAGGATGATGGACGCGAAGTAATCCTCACCGGTTGGGTTGCTCGCCGGCGGGACCATGGCGGCGTCGCTTTCATCGATTTGCGAGATGCATCCGGATGGGTGCAGGTTGTTATCAACGACGAGTCTGTGGCTGCAGCGTTACGTGCCGAGTGGTGTTTAAAGATTGAAGGAAAAGTTCGGAAGCGTCCCGCCGGTAACGAAAATGCACATGTGGCTACAGGTGAGATCGAAGTGCTCTGCGAGCAATTGACTGTGTTGAGTGAAGCCGCACCATTGCCATTCCCGATTGATAGTGGTGATCGGGTAGAAGCGAATGAAGAGACCCGATTGAAGTATCGATACCTTGATCTTCGACGTGAAGGTCCTGCTCGAGCGCTTCGCACTCGCTCGAAAGTCACATCGATTATCCGTCGAGTCATGGAGGAGTCTGAGTTTCTCGAGATAGAAACGCCAAATCTCACTCGATCTACTCCTGAGGGTGCACGCGATTTTCTTGTACCTGTTCGCCTTCAACCCGGCAGTTGGTATGCGCTGCCACAATCACCACAACTATTCAAACAACTTCTCATGGTTGCAGGAATGGAGCGCTACTATCAGATTGCTCGATGTTTTCGAGATGAAGATTTCCGCGCCGATCGCCAACCAGAATTCACTCAATTAGATATCGAAATGAGTTTCGTCACCGAAGATGATGTTCTTGCGCTGACGGAGAAACTTCTTGCGCAAATCTGGCGTGAATTGCACGGCTACGAGATTCCAATGCCGATTCCACGGATGACATACTCCGAGGCAATGCGGCGATTTGGTTCGGATAAACCTGACCTTCGCTTTGATAACGAGATCATCGATGTAACTGAGTTCTTCAAGAATACTGAGTTTAAAATCTTTCAGAATGAATTTGTGGGCGCTGTCGTAATGCCTAAGGGGGCGCTCCAAGCGCGTCGAGAACTCGACGCTTGGCAAGAATGGGCTAAAGCACGAGGTGCAAAAGGTTTGGCATACGTTTTGATCGGCGAGGATGGTGAGGTTTCTGGCCCAGTTGCCAAGAATATCTCCGAACACGAACGGAATTTCATTGCCAGCGAGGTTGGCGCTCAACCCAACGATGCAATTTTCTTTGCAGCCGGGGAGCGGATGTCTTCGCTTGCGCTACTCGGGGCAGCGCGACTAGAAATTGGCAAGCGTTGCAATTTGATAGCTGAGGGACAGTGGCGATTTTTATGGGTTGTCGATGCACCAATGTTTGAGAAGAATGATGAGGGGCGTTGGACAGCGGTACATCATCCTTTCACAGGACCAAAACCTGAATTCGCTAAAACTTTCCACCAAGAACCGGCAACCGCCCTTGCTTACGCATACGACATTGTTCTGAATGGAAATGAAATCGGCGGTGGTTCCATTCGAATCCATCAGCGCGAAATGCAACAGCGCGTTTTTGATGTTATTGGATTGAGTCAAGAGGAAGCCAATTCGAAATTCGGATTCCTTCTCGAAGCGTTCACCTACGGACCACCGCCACACGGTGGAATTGCACTTGGCATCGATCGTTTAACGGCGTTGATTGCGGGCGTGGAATCAATTCGCGAGGTGATCGCATTCCCAAAAACTGCTAGTGGTGGAGATCCGCTCACTGGCGCCCCCACGCCAATTACCCCTGCGCAACGAAAAGAGGCAGGAATTGATGCGAAGCCTGAGGAAATCAAGGTGCCTGAGTAGCATGAACACGGGGGAGAGGGTGAGAGGGAGAAAGAAAACCCTTGCTCTGCTCGCACTCTGCACCAGCGTTGCAGCTCTTCTTAGTGGTTGCGGTGAAAGCTCAAAGATTTACTCCAAGAATTCTCAGTTAGGAGTCTTCTTTACAGTTCCAAATGGATGGCATCAGATTCCCGAAGAGGATATTCGCAGCTATGAAGTTGAAGGAGCTGATGCGGCCGCAAAAGAGAAGGCAGACTTGGTTATCTGGCAAGATGCCTACAGCGCAAGCAATAAGACGAGCGCAAAGAATCTGTTACAACTCGAAGCCCCAACAGCTCTAACAGCATTTGTTAGGGTACGAGCTCTCTCATTTGAAGAGAGCGATGCGATGTCATATAACGGGCTAAGAAATCTCATCCTCCCGGTCACAGATTTGATTAGCGGAACTTCACAAGTTGTAGGCAATTTTGAATTGCTAGATGAGAAAGAGATAGTCACCGAAGAAGCTCGCGGTTTGCAGACTACCTTCTCATTTACTCCCAAAGATGGGGTGAATGAAACCGTTCATCAGACTGCTCTACTGGCTAACGATCGAGGCTCTATCTACTTTTTCCTTGTTCGATGCACCACCGAGTGCTTTAATGAAGCACAGACAGAAGTGGATGCAATCGTTAAGTCATTCACAGTGAAGGGTAAGAAATGACTCAATCTATTGCGCCCACCTTTGAGAGCAGACCTCGGGACACAGATCGCCGGACTCGAATCCATCTAAGTCTCTTTGATCGCTTAAAATTCCTGGTTGCTTTCACGATTACATTCTTCGTACTTGTCTGGTCGGCGATGGCAGGTAATCCTTTGTTGGGATTTACCGACGCTATGCGAGAGACAAGTAAGTCGGCATGGTGGCTCTTGCCTCTTGCAGGTGTAGAGATCGTTCGTCAGATTCACTTCTTAATTTCGGAGTTTGCCTCTCCGTACCATGGTTTTTGGCAGAAGTACTTTTCCTTCATTGACCGTACATTGCACCGAATCAGCGACTGGAATAGATTCCGGCTCTCGCGCGCACTTAAGTGGCTACTTTTTATTGCGCTGCTGTCTGTGATTCTTGGAGCAATTTATGACGAGGCGCCAGTTCGTGCGCTATTTCTAGCTCCAGCCGCGTTGTGGGCTGCATTACCATTCATTGCCCAATTGATGTTCGCTGTGGTGTTCATTCTTATTCAATTCGTAGCGCTCTTTTGGTTCCTTTCCCGCGGAGGAATTGATGTCTATTTCCCGGATGACATTAGAACGCGTTTTAGCGATGTATGGGGCCAAGATCATGTGGTAGCTCGCATCAGAGAGAACCTCATGTTCTTAGAAAAGCCTGAAGAGATTGAAAAGTTTGGCGGGTATGTACCAGGCGGAGTCCTGTTGTGGGGACCTCCAGGTACTGGAAAGACTTTGATGGCAGAAGCTATGGCTGGTGAAACTGGCAAGCCGTTTGTTTTCGTCGATCCTGGCGCATTTAACAATATGTTCTTCGGTGTTGGAATTCTCAAGGTTAAATTTCTTTTCCGTAAATTGCGAAAACTCGCCCTTCGCTATGGCGGAGTAGTGGTGTTTTTTGATGAAGCTGACGCGCTCGGCAATAGAGGTCTTGCGCCAGCGGGTGGAATGGGTCGGTATAGCGAGAATTCACAATCGATATTTGGAAGCGCATGTCATGGCGGGAACTACCTTTCGCCGATAAGTGCCAATTTAATTGTCCGAGAACGCTTTGTTATGGGAGCTGGCGGTGGCGGCGGTGCAGGCTCTGGCACGTTACAAGCGCTACTCACGGAGATATCTGGATTGAAGAAACCTCGCGGGTTTCTTAATCGCGTGGTGCGACGTACGCTCGGTATGCGTCCGAAAACCCCTCCCAAGTATCGAATCTTGATTGTCATGGCAACGAACTTGCCTGAAGCGCTCGATGAAGCGTTATTGCGCCCCGGTCGGATCGATCGAATGTATCGAGTGGGGTATCCAAGTAAAGCAGGGCGGATCCGCACGTATGAGGGCTATTTGGCGAAGGTTTCGCATTCGTTGACGCCGGAAGAGATCGACAAACTTGCCACGATAACTCCATATGCGACCGGTGCGCGGATCAAAGATACGATTAATGAAGCTCTTATTTATGCAATTCGAAGTGGGCGGACAACTATCACGTGGCCAGATGTGATTAAAGCGAAGCAACTCAAAGAGCTTGGGCCACCAGAAGATGTCGAGTACATCGAACGCGAGCGACACGCGGTTGCGATACACGAGGCCTGCCATGGCGTGATGGCTCACGTAGTTCGACGCCACATGATGATTGACCTAGCAACAATTGAAAAAGGCTCTGATTATTTGGGCATGGTTGCGAGCATTCCGCCAGACGATCAATTCACGCGCTGGAAGAGCGAATACGAATCAGACATCCTTGTTTCACTCGCTTCATTAGCGGGAGAACGCATGTTCTTTGGTGGCGATAATTCTTCAGGAGTTTCTGGCGATTTAGAGAGCGCAACCACAATTGCTAGCTTCATGGAGGGACACTGGGGTATGGGATCCACCGTCTCCTCGCATGCATCAAACAAGCGATTTGAAGTGGGCGCACCTGGTGGTGGAAAAGAGAAACGCGGCGATGCTGCTAAGGAGATGCGACGCTCGCTTGCTGACCGAATCGAAGGAAACCTTGCAACCCTTTTGTCCAAAGCCGAAAAATTACTCAAGGAAAATCGAGACCAAGTACTCTCGTTAGCGCACGCCCTTGAGGTACATAAGACGCTCTCTGGTGAAGATGTGGCAGCAGTAATCGATGGCGTTGCTGGACCGATGGTTGATGGCAGACCATATACAAAATCAAAAAATATAAAGATTCTCGAGAACTATCATGAATCGGCGATGCGCGCGCATAAAGATCATAATTCACCTTCCATTCAACTTCCTGAACTTCAATAGTCCTCTGATTGGCGTAGGAGGCAAGCGTGGATCTTTTTGATAATGCCGAGAACGTTTCTGCACAAGCTCCATTAGCAGCTCGAATGCGCCCGCAATCAATCGATGAAGTTGTCGGACAAGAACATTTATTGCAACCTGGGTCACCTCTTTCGCGATTACTAACAAATGAAAAAGGCGCCCCGCCCGCTCTGATCCTCTATGGACCTCCAGGGTCCGGTAAAACAACCTTGGCGCTCTTGTTAGCTTCTGGTCGTCGATTCCGACAACTATCAGCAGTTTCAGCTGGAATAAAAGATGTTCGCGACGAGATTGAAGGCGCACGATATCAATTAAGCCAACGAGGAACCGAGACAATACTTTTCATTGATGAGGTTCATCGTTTCAATAAGGCACAACAAGATGCTCTATTGCCTGCAGTTGAAGATAAAATAGTTACGTTAATCGCCGCAACAACAGAGAATCCCTCTTTTTCAATTATCACGCCGCTGTTGTCGCGCTCATTAGTAGTACGACTGAATCCATTGGCTAACAATCATGCGGAAGAGCTCATTGAACGAGCGCTTAATTCTGAAATTGGTCTCAACAAGAGCGCAAAAATAGACGATGATGCAAAACAAGAGCTTGTCCGATTGGCGCACGGTGACGCTCGTCGTCTCTTGACGTATCTTGAAGCTGCCACAGGGGCAGCTGTAGCAGGTGTTGTCACCCGCGAAAGCGTGAGCGCTGCTGCAGATCGTGCGCTCGTCGATTTCAATGTGGATTTGCATTACGACATAATTAGCGCATTCATTAAGTCTGTTCGGGGATCTGATGTTGATGCGGCTATCCATTATCTGCTGCGAGCAATCGAAGGTGGTGAGGATCTGCGATTCCTTGCCCGACGGTTAATGATTTTGGCAAGTGAAGATATTGGCATGGCAGATTCGCAAGCACTTCTCGTTACGACTGCTGCGGCTCAAGCCATTGCGCTCGTAGGCGCTCCAGAGGCCTACTACACCTTGGTGCACGCAACGGTGTACTGCGCAGTGGCTCCGAAATCAAATGCAGTTGCTCGCGCGCTATCGGCTGCCCAGGCAGACCTTGCTCATGGGGAGATTGGTGAGGTGCCCGAGAACCTTCGTGACGGCAATTCGCCGTTCGGTCAGAGTGGGATTTACCGGTACCCTCATGACTATCCTGAGGGGGTTGTGGGAGCGCAGTACCTGCCAAATCAGCTTGCTGGACGGCGATACTTCGAACCGACAACACATGGGGCGGAAGCGCGCATAAGTCAGGCGCTAACCCGGATTCGTGAGATTTTGGAGGAGAGAGCATGAGCGGTGGTGGCATTGCAGCCATTATTGCGGCAAGCGCCTTTGCCATTATTGCTATCGCAATCGCGTATGCAGTTATTCGATTTAGCAAAGTACTTGATGAAGCGAGCGCGGCAATAAAAAATGTGACAACCGAAACTGTCCCGCTTCTCGAAGAAGTAACAACAACTGTCGAGCTAACTAATCGCCAATTAGAGCGAGTCGACAATCTCACGAGAAATGTTGAGTCGATGGCGAATAAGTTAACCTCATCCGCGGACTCCATCCTCTCAAAAGGATCTGCTGCAAAATTAGCAGGGGTGGCATGGGGAATTGCAAAAGCAGCACGGAAAAAGAAGAGTTAACAAATGCAAAGCAACCTCGAACTAGGCCGCGACTAGATAATAATGAATTCAGCAGAGATCAGAAGACGGTGGCTCACTTTCTTCGAAAGCGATAACAGGGTTGGCTTGCCACACACAGTAGTTCCTTCGGCTTCACTCATTGCCGACGATCCAAACTTGCTTTTGGTTAACGCTGGAATGGTGCCGTTCAAGCCGTTCTTCCTAGGCGAGCTTGCTCCGCCTTACCAAAGGGCAACGTCAGTTCAGAAATGCGTTAGAACTCTCGACATCGATGAAGTTGGTAAAACTACGCGACATGCCTCGTTCTTTCAGATGTGTGGAAATTTCTCCTTTGGTGATTACTTCAAAGAGGGAGCAATTGCGCTTGCTTGGGAGTTGCTGACAAAACCGATTTCCGACGGAGGTTATGGCTTTCCTGAATCGAAACTTTGGGTAACGGTCTATCACGATGATGATGAGGCAGCAACAATCTGGGAGAAGAAGATTGGCGTTTCCCCAGATCGCATTCAAAGACGCGGGATGGCCGATAACTTCTGGTCAATGGGCGTGCCCGGTCCGTGCGGTCCTTGTTCGGAGATCTATTTCGATAGAGGAGCCCAGCACGGTCGTGAGGGTGGTCCAGTTGCCGACGAAGATCGGTATTTGGAGATTTGGAATCTGGTGTTTATGCAGTTTGAGCGCGGATCCGGCAGTGGCAAAGATGACTTCCCGATTCTGGGTGACTTGCCAAAGAAAAGTATTGATACCGGCCTCGGACTTGAGCGAACTGCGGCGTTGTTGCAGGGTGTCGACAATATTTATGAGATTGACACTACAAAGAAAATTTTAGATGTTGCATCTGCCTTGACGGCTAAGCGTTACGGCGCTGCTTCGAGTAATCCCAAAATCGATGTATCGCTCCGGGTTATTGCTGACCATGCACGTACCGCTGCGATGTTGATTTGTGATGGCGTCACTCCTGGCAACGAAGGGCGTGGCTATGTTTTGCGTCGCATGATGCGCCGAACGATCCGGAATATGCGAATTTTAGGTGCGCAAGACCCGACGATTGTTGAGCTCATGGATAGCGCCATTGGTGCCATGGGGGAGCAATACCCAGAGTTGATTGCTGATCGAAATCGAATTACGCAAGTGGCTGCAAACGAAGAAGAATCGTTCCTGCAGACTCTTCGTGCAGGAACCACATTGTTTGAGAGCGCCGCTTCGGAGTTGCAGAAGCAAAAGCGCAGCACCATCTCGGGTGATGATGCATTCAAACTTCACGATACATATGGTTTTCCAATCGACTTAACTCTTGAGATGGCAGAAGAAATCGGTTTAAAGGTTGACCAAGAAGCTTTCAAAAACTTGATGAGCGAGCAGAAAACTCGGGCGAAAGCAGACGCTAAGGCAAAGAAGACTGGACATACAGACCTAACCGTTTATCGAAGCGCTATCGACGTGGCTGGCCCTACAAAATTCCTTGGCTACGAATTTTTTAGCGCTGAAGCAAAGTTGGCATTCCTACTAAGTAAAGGTGTGCCAGTTCAAAGCGCACAAATGGGCGATGAGGTTGAGGTCATACTAGATCGGACTCCATTTTATGCTGAAGGTGGCGGTCAAGTTGCAGACTGGGGCAAGCTCATCAACGGCAAGGGCGCTCAGGTAGAGATCGACGATGTTCAAGCGCCACTTCCTGGATTATTTGTTCACCGAGGAAAGGTTCTTAGCGGTGAGATTTCAGTAGGTGAACAATTGTTTGCAGAAATTGACAATGATCGTCGCCACGCGCTGTCGCGTTCACATACGGCTACACATATGGTTCATAAATCGTTCCGAGAAGCTCTAGGTGAAACAGCAACCCAAGCGGGTACGGAAAATCAGCCCGGACGATTTCGTTTTGATTTCGCCGCCGTGGGTGCAGTGTCCGAAACCACGATGAGCGAAGTGGAAGATCGCGTGAACACGCAACTGATTAGGGATTTACCCGTCAGCGCCGAAGTGATGTCGCAAGCGCAAGCGAAGAAGAGTGGGGCGATTGCTCTTTTCGGCGAGAAGTATGGTGATGAGGTTCGTGTCATCTCGGTTGGCGATTGGGCTAAGGAACTGTGCGGCGGCACCCACGTATCCCGATCAAGTCAGCTGGGTGTCATCAAGCTTCTTGGTGAATCCTCTATTGGTTCAGGTGTCCGGCGCGTAGAGGCGTTAGTGGGTGTTGACGCCTATCGTTTCTTTGCGCGAGAACATCTAATTCTCAATTCAGTTAATGAAGCGCTCAAGGTGACGAAGGTCGACGAATTGCCAGAGCGAATCGAAAGTATCCTAGAGAAACTAAAGGGTGCCGAACGTGAGATAGCTCAGTTCCGTAGCAAAGAGGCGTTGGCGCAAGTTGATCAGCTACTTGCTACCACTGTGAGCATCGGGAAAATTAAGGCAGTTATTGCGACAGTAGTCGGTGAATTGGGCAATGAGGAACTGCGTGCACTCGCTGGCGTGATGGCCGAACGATTGCGCGGAGAAAATGCAGTTATTGCGCTCTTTAGCGCTGGTAAAAAACCGATCGTGGTAGCACAAACTACCGACAACGCTCGAGCCCTAGGTGTAAAAGCAGGGGAAATGGTCAAGCGCGCATCGAAGGCGCTCGGCGGTGGCGGTGGCGGAAAAGATGATTTTGCTCAAGGGGGCGGGGCGGATTCAGCAGCAATACCTGTGGCGGTTAAGGAATTAGAAGCATACCTAGCAACTATTGGCTAGCCTTTTCCTGATGGAAAATCTGCCGCGTGAAGATATCTACTCCACTCGCGTCATGGGAGTGGACCTAGGACAAGCTCGCATTGGTATTGCGCTCTCTGATTTGAGCGGCATTCTTGCTGCACCGTTTACCACGGTTTCCCATAAAGATGGTTCCGAGGCGGCGATAGCTGCGATTGTCCAAATTGTGGAAAGAGAGCAGGTCGCGGAGATAGTGGTTGGTATCCCGAACAGTTTATCGAAAGGAAATTCGCTGGCTGGAGATTCGGCTAAAATTTTTCTATCTAAGCTGGCAGAGCGAACGACAGCGAAAGTATCTGGATTCGATGAACGATTCACGACGGTACTTGCAACTAAAAAGCTTCGTGATACTGGACATGATTCCCGATCAATGAAAACGAAGATTGATGCGATGGCCGCCGCGGAGATTCTGCAACACTATTTGGATACTCGTGGCGCTTAATAGAGCGAAGCGTCGATTTCTCACGTTAGCGCTCATCGCTTTAGTGTTAATAGGATCAATGACGGTTATTCGCGAGTTGAGAAAACCCGAACCGATACCGAATTACGGAGCAAGTGAAAGATCCTCCGAAACCACGGTGGTCATACCTTCTGGCGCAACTGGTGACCAAATCGCACAAATACTATTCGATGCCGGTGTGGTGAAAAGCGCTCGCGCCTTCTTCGCTGCTGCGACGGCGAATCCTCAATCACAAGCGATTCAGCCGGGAACCTACATGATTAACACGAAGATACCTGGATCAGAGGCCGTTTTGCAATTATTAGATCGCGACAATCGTTCTCTCGTGCTTTTAATCAAAGAAGGGGAGCGAACATATGAAATTGGAGAGAGTCTCGCGAAATTGAAATACAGACAACAAGAGATAGATGCCTTTCTCAATGAACCCGTAGAGCTTGCTGGATTTGGAGTACAAAAAGCGGAAGGCTTCCTGTTTCCCGCGACCTACAATTTAACTCCCAGCGAAAACCTTGAAGCTATCGGTGGAAAATTACTTGATAAATTCGAGACGATCGTGAAGGAACTTGATTTTCAAGGTGGGGCCCAGAATTTGGGATTAAGCCCGTACGAAGCGTTGATAATTGCTTCAATTACCCAATCAGAAGGGTTCAACGAGGATGATTTTCGGAAGATTGCCCGCGTAATTTTCAATAGGCTAGAAATAGGGATGCCTTTGCAGATGGATAGCACGGTGCTCTATGCATTGAAAGAGCGACGAATTGCTGTAACCAATAAAGATATAAGCATCGCTTCGGCCTATAACACTTATAATCGAAAAGGACTTCCACCAACACCGATTAGTAATCCAGGCAAAGCCGCGCTGGAAGCAACACTTAATCCAGCTTCGGGCTCGTGGTTATACTTTGTCACTGTCGAACCAGGTAAGACGAGGTTTACCGCGTCATACAAAGAATTTCTCACCTTCAAGCGGGAATTTCAGAAGAACTTGAAAGCAGGGAAGTTCGGGGGAGAGTCATGATCAAGGCGAGCGTATTAGGTTCACCGATCCAGCATTCGCTCTCTCCAGTGATTCACATGCGCGCATATGAAATCTTGGGCTGGGATTGGAGCTACGAAAAGAACGAAGTGGCCTCGGGTCAATTAGCGGATTTCCTTCACAAGAATACCGGTAATTTCCGAGGCTTGTCGTTGACAATGCCATTGAAAGAAGAAGCGCTTGCACTGTGCGATTCGCTTACCGATCTTAGTAAACGCGTCAATGGAGTTAATACCTTAGTATTCGATGAGCTGGGCATCCATGGCTTTAATACCGATGTACAAGGTTTCATCGATGCATTGAAGTTCCATGAAGTGGTTATTCCGTCCTCTGTCACGGTTTTAGGGGGCGGAGCCACTGCCCGTGCCGCAATTGCCGCTCTCGACGGCAGAGCGCAATATGTAAATGTGTATTCGCGCTCAAGCCATCGGGCAAAAGCACTGGTCAATTCAGCAAATAGTTCCATCGTGACCGTTCACCCATGGGATGAAGTTGATAGTGACCCTGGTGCGTTTGCGGCAACGCTGGTCATCTCGACTACCCCAAAGGGGGTTACCGATTCCTTAAGTATCAAGAATGTCGCAGGCACATTTTTCGAATCCCTATATGACCCGTGGCCCACACCTTTGTTGGCAACATGGCGCGCGGCTGGCGGTTTTGGTATCGATGGATTAGATCTGCTTGTTTGGCAGGCGATCGGACAGCTGGAGCTGATGGGTTTTGACCCGAACTCAGTGCGTAATAGACGAAATGAGTTGTATCAACATATGCGCGCTAGCGCACTTAAGGCTTTGCATCTGTAAATTTGTAGGTTGTTGATAATCTTCTCGCAAGGATAGATCGTAAATTACCCTCCAAGCATGGTCGCAGAACGGCTTTGTTTGTTTCTCATTGAAAGCTCGGCTATCTCGTTTTTTCTTGGTTTTGCAACAAAGAAACTAGATCTCGGAATTTCGAGATTCTCAGCAGTAACCTTCGCGATCGTTCTAGGCCTCTATACGAATCATCATGGATTGCTATTAGTCGCAACCGGATTGTTTATCATCTCGGAAATAGATCGAATTGAATTTCGGATTCCGGATGTATTTACCAAAAGCGCACTCTTTATCTTCACTCTCATGGCCAATGGCGATTGGGGTTTGCTGCTCATTGCGTGGCTGTGGATGGCAGTGATGTACGCACTTACCTCTTTTCTGCCGCAAGCTATTGGTCGAGGGGATGTAAAACTCATAGGTTCATTGATTCTGATTGCTCCGTGGTTGGGCACGATGGCGCCTGCCAAATTTCTCCTTTTGCTCTTGCTGCTGTCGAGCTCCTTGGCGTTTCCTGGAGCCATGTGGAATCGAAAGAAGCGAGGGCAAATCGCCTTTGCCCCCGCCATTTCAGGCGCAGCTATGCTCCTTTTCGGAATAGGCGTCATCTAGAGGGAGTTATCTGCGAGAATTACCCAATGCTTAGATGGTTAACCGCAGGCGAATCGCACGGTCCAGCTCTGTCAGCGATCGTGGAGGGCGTTCCCGCTCATGTGAAAGTCACTTCACAGGATTTGGATTTTCATCTGGCTCGGCGCCGCTTGGGTGTTGGCCGAGGTGCGCGCCAGAACTTCGAAGCGGACCAGATTTCAATTCTTGGTGGAATTCGACATGGATTAACTCAAGGTGGTCCAATCGCAATACAGGTAGGAAACACTGAATGGCCCAAGTGGGAGAAGGTTATGTCCGCTGATCCAATGGATGCAGCAGAGCTTGCGGGACTCGGCCGGAACGCACCTTTGACTCGACCACGTCCCGGACATGCAGATTTAGTTGGAATGCAAAAATATGATTTCGATGATGCACGTGCGATTTTGGAGCGCGCATCAGCTCGGGAAACCGCCGCGCGGGTAGCTCTTGGTGCAGTTGCGCGACTCTTCTTAGAGCAAGCAACTGGAATTGAAATTTTTAGCCATGTTATATCTATCGGAGCGGCGCGAATTGAAGAGAATTACGCGCTCCCGCTACCTAAAGATATGGCTGCCATTGACAACGATCCTGTTCGGGCGTTTGACAAGAAAGCTAGCGACGCAATGGTTGCTGAAATTGAAAGTGCACACACTTCTGGTGACACGTTGGGTGGCGTTATCGAAATTTTGGCATATAACCTTCCACCAGGCTTAGGTTCCCATGTTCATTGGGATAGACGATTAGATAGTCGTATCGCGGGTGCAATGATGAGCATCCAAGCAATTAAAGGCGTAGAGCTTGGTGATGGCTTTACCACTGCCACTCGAAGAGGTTCGCACGCTCATGATGAGATCGATTTAACGCCCGAGGGAATCCGACGAAGAACCGGTCGAGCCGGTGGCACCGAGGGTGGGATGAGCACTGGAGATCCACTTCGCGTTCGAATCGCCATGAAACCTATTTCCACTGTTCCTAAGGCTCTCGACACTATCGATGTTGCCACCAAAGAAGCGGCTAAAGCCATCAATCAACGGTCAGACGTTTGTGCGGTGCCTGCAGCCGGTGTAGTCGGTGAAGCGATGCTCGCATTAGTCCTCGCTGACGCACTTCTTGAGAAATTTGGTGGGGACAGCCTGCAGGAAATTCAACGTAATATTCGAGGGTACCTCGACAATTTAGAAATCAAATAATTTCGCACAATGAATCGACCCGTAATTATTACTGGACCACCTGGCGCTGGGAAGAGCAGCACTGCGCGCGTGCTCGCCGAGATAATCAATGGTGAAGTTATCGACACGGACCTCTTGATTGAGGAAGCATGCGGAAAAAAGATCTCAGAAATTTTCACTGATGAAGGAGAGCAGTTCTTTCGGGAGCGGGAGGAAGAGGCAGTATTTCGCGCTCTCACAAGTGAAAGTAGTCGTCGAAAGATTATCTCGCTAGGTGGTGGCGCCATCCTCTCGAAGCGAACCCAAGAACGATTACGTAATAGCGGAGGAGCGATAATTTTTCTTAATGTGAGTATTGCGCATGCAGCTCCACGAATTGGTTTCAATAGGGATCGGCCATTACTCGTCGATAATCCACGCGCCAAGTGGGTTGCTTTGATGAAGGAGAGATTGCCCATCTATCAGTCGATGGCGAATCTTGTCGTGGATACCGACGGAAAGAGCGCCCGTGAGGTCGCTCAGGAAATCGCAAAGGCGGTGTGAGATCTATGTCTAAGCGGATAAGTGTGCGAGCAGAACATTCCTATGATGTGCTCTTTGACTCGGTTTCACCTCAGGCTCTAAAGCCTGTACTGGCCGAAGCGCGCAAAGTCGCGGTAATCGTGCCAACAGATCTGGTTCATTTAGCTGCACCGTTAAAAGCCATACTCGAATCGCTTGGCCATGTCGAGAAGGTGCTCGTTATTGAAGTACCTGAAGGTGAGGCTCAAAAGAATATTTCCACGGTCGATGACTGTTGGGCCAGGTTAGGCGAAGAGAATTTCCGTAGGAACGATGCAGTTGTCGGACTGGGAGGTGGCGCAACCACTGATTTAGCAGGTTTTGTCGCTGCGACGTGGCTGCGCGGCATCAAATGGATTGCAATACCAACCTCGCTCGCAGGCATGGTTGACGCTGCCGTAGGTGGCAAGACTGGAATCAATACTAAAACTGGAAAGAATCTAGTTGGCGCCTTTTACTCTCCGCAATTGGTTATTGTGGACGTTAATTACTTGCATTCACTGCCAATCGAGGAGCTGCGCGCCGGAATGGCAGAAGTTATCAAATGTGGATTTATTGCAGATCAACGAATTCTCGAAATTATCGAGAACCATGATGATTTCTACGACACTTCTAGTGGTTCAATCGCAGAATTAATCGAGCGAGCAATCACAGTAAAGGCAGCTGTGGTCTCGGAAGACTTGAAAGAGAGTTTTTTGCGGGAAGTGCTCAATTACGGCCATACCTTGGCGCATGCAATCGAGCGCCATGAGAAATACACATGGCGCCATGGAGACGCAGTTGCAGTTGGGATGGCCTACATCGCCAATCTGGCGGTCGAAGTTGGGATTGCATCTCAATCCTTACTCGATCGTCACATATCCATCTTGAAGCGAGCGGCACTTCCAACAACTTACTCAGCAAGCGCATGGCCAGAGCTACTTATCGCTATGCAAAGCGATAAGAAATCTCGCGGCTCAGGTTTACGCTTTGTTGCGGTATCAGATCCTGAGTCGAGCGCTGGAGCAGGTGAATACAAAGTAGTGCGACTCGAAGGGTTGTCCGATGAAGTTTTGGCGAAGGCGTATGAGAGGATTTCACCATGAAGATTTGGGTGCTGAACGGTCCTAATTTAGGACGGCTTGACCTACGCGATCATTCGATCTATGGCGACATCTCCTTCAAAGATCTCGTCGATTTTTGCATTGCGAAGGGCGCCGAGCTGGGTTTGCAAGTCGAGGTAAAGCAGAGCGATAGTGAGACTGAAATAATTCACTGGTTGCACGAAGCTGCTGATAAGCAGATACCTATCGCATTCAATCCTGCAGCTTTCACCCACTACTCGTACGCGATTCGCGACGCAGTTGCGATGCTAAAAGCACCAAGTATCGAAGTCCACCTTTCGAACCCGTTAGCTCGTGAAGAGTTTCGCCATACATCAGTCGTTTCTGGGGTAGTTACTGGAACTATCGGGGGATTTGGTCTGCTCTCTTACGAACTCGCACTCCGTGCGCTCGCGAACTTGGTAGGCAAAAAGTAAGCCATTCCTCGGGTAGAATTCGTGCAGGATGTGGGTAGTCCTCCCACACAGAAGTAAAGGATTTCCCGTGGCAACGACCAATGACCTTAAGAATGGTATGACCCTCAACCTCGACGGACAACTGTGGACCGTCGTTGAGTTCCAACATGTGAAGCCCGGCAAGGGCCCAGCATTCGTTCGGACCAAGATGAAACACGTCCTTTCTGGAAAAGTTGTTGAGAAGACATTTAACGCTGGATTGAAAGTTGAGGTTGCCACCGTCGATAAGAGGGATATGACATACCTCTATAAAGATGCCGAGAGCTTTGTTTTTATGGATAAAGAGAATTTTGACCAAATGTATATCTCTGAAGCGACGGTGGGCGAAGCGTCAAAATATATGCTGGAGAATGTCGAAGCGATTGTCGCTGTGCATGAAGGCGAGCCGCTCTATGTGGAATTGCCAGCGTCTGTCGAACTACGAATTACTTACACCGAACCTGGACTTCAGGGGGATCGTTCCAATGCAGGTACTAAACCAGCAACGCTAGAAACGGGCGCAACTGTCAATGTGCCGCTTTTTATCAATCAAGATGAGAAAGTTCGGATCGACACTCGAGATGGTTCTTATCTCGGTCGAGCAAATTAATGTCTGCACGCTCGAAAGGGCGGAAGCGCGCGCTCGACATCTTGTATGAAAGTGACATTAAGAGCGTCAATCCACTCTGGTTGGTGAAAGAAAGAACTACCACCAATGATGAGATTGCTCTGTTTGCCGTCGAGCTCATTGAGGGGTATGGCGCTTGTGCGTCGTTGATTGATGGATTGATCGATAAGCATGCCAAGAATTGGGATCTTGATCGGTTGGCAAGCGTTGATAGGAATATCATGCGGATCGCAACGTTTGAAATTCTAAACGGAAAATCACGAGAATTGCCAATATCTGTGGCGATTGATGAGGCGATAGAATTAGCGAAAGCTCTCTCTACAGATGAGTCGCCGAAATATATTCACGGCATTCTCAGCGCCATAGCGCGAGAAAGCGATGCACCCGAAGTCTCTCAATAAAACCATTGAAGGAATGACCTTCACACCTTGCAATCATCTCGAGGTCGCTTCGGCGGACAGTGATGACATGTCCGTTCCAGTCACCACGCACATTTATGGCGTAGGTAACGAATTGAGAGAGCGCAAAACTATGCTCAGACAGTTCATTCCGACGAGTTATGTCGAGCGTTAACAGCTCACTTATCCCTGAATCTACGTTCGGGGTTGCTTCAGATCTAGCGTGTGCCAGCGGAAATAGCGCGCCTATCGGGGCTTGATAGAGAGCCATCAAAGAGCTGAGCCGGCCCACGGTAATCGCTCGGTCGGCCCTTTCGTAGGAGCCGACCACAACAGCCTTCCACCGCCCTCCGGAGAGGGCTTCGACATCGGCTAACGAGAGGCCGCGCTGCTTTCTGATCTTCTTCAGTTCTTGCCCCACGCGGAGGGCTTCGAGTCGGTCAAATTCCATGGCGGGAGAGTAGGCGCGCGCGCAACACGTCGGTTTCAGATATCCACCGAATCTCCTATATGCTCGCTCCGATCCTTTAAGACTCGTCCAGAGAGGCGAGGAAGGAACGGTGGCCATGAAGGCTGTTCTGAGCAGCGCGGATATCACACGCGCATTGACTCGCATTTCCCATGAAATTATCGAAAAGAATCGCGGCAGCGAAGATATTCTCTTATTAGGTATCCCGACTCGAGGTGTTCATCTTGCCGAGCGAATCGCTCGTGAAATTGGCATCATTGCTGGGCAGCCTGTACCAGTGGGAACCCTTGATATCACCCTCCATCGTGATGACCTGAGGTCAAAACCACCTCGTGCACTCACTCCAACAAAAATTCCATCTGGCGGGATCGACGGCAAACGAGTGGTGTTGGTTGATGATGTCCTATATTCCGGACGCACGATTCGAGCTGCATTAGACGCACTGGGTGAAATTGGACGGCCCGCATTGGTGCAGTTAGCAGTTCTCATCGATAGAGGTCATCGAGAGCTGCCCATACGAGCCGACTATGTGGGGAAGAATCTTCCCACCTCACATGAGGAGATTGTAAAAGTAAGTATCCATGAGGTTGATGGCGAAGATCAGGTTCAGATCGCGGGCTCTCATGAGTGATGTTGTAACTCCAGTTTTGAAACGTCATTTACTTTCGATTGATGACCTCACTCGCGAACAAGCGATATTAATCCTCGATACGGCAGATGAGCTAGCTCGCATTTCCGATGCACCAATCAAGAAATTACCAACGCTTCGTGGTCGAACAGTGGTAAACCTTTTTTACGAGGATTCAACTCGAACCCGGATCTCCTTCGAAGCGGCAGCAAAACGACTTTCGGCTGATGTCATTAATTTCTCTGCGAAGGGTTCAAGTGTCTCTAAGGGGGAGAGCCTCAAAGATACGGCGCTTACGCTTCAGGCAATGGGAGCAGATGCTGTGATTTTGCGTCATAGCGCGTCGGGAGCTGCGCATCGATTGGCTGAGTGGACAAAAGGAACTGTCATCAATGCGGGCGATGGCACCCACGAACATCCAACGCAAGCCCTTCTCGATGCATTTACCATTCGAAAACATCTGAAGAAGAATCCAGAGCAAAATGGTGGAGTAGGAGCCGATCTAACTGGGGTGAATGTTGCAATAGTCGGGGACATCCTCCACTCTCGAGTAGCTCGCAGTAATGTGCTTCTGCTTTCACGACTTGGCGCAAATGTCACGTTGGTTGCGCCTCCAACGTTGCTGCCAGTCGGAGTCTCTGATTGGCCAGTGAAAGTTTCCTACGATTTCAACGAAGTTATTGGCGATTGTGATGCTGTAATGATGCTTCGCCTTCAGCTCGAGCGAATGAAAAGTGCGTTCTTCCCAAGCGCGCGCGAGTATTCACGACTTTTCGGTCTAGATAAAGAACGTCTCACTAAGAGTCGGAAAACGCCACTGATTCTCCATCCTGGCCCAATCAATCGTGGGCTGGAAATCTCTGCTGAGTGCGCCGATAGCGTTGATTCATTGATTCTGGATCAAGTGACTAATGGTGTAAGTATCAGAATGGCAGTGCTGTACCTACTTCTTGGAGGAGTTGATTAACATCATGACGAAAAATATTGATAGCTCTAACTTCCTACTTCGTGCAGTACTCACTCCAGAACAAGATCCCATCGACCTTCGAATAGCAAATGGCGTGATTTCCGAGATCGGAGGCGCAAATACGTTGGAACCTGGCGCTTCAGAAATTCTTGAAACTTCCGGCTTGCAGCTGCTGCCAGGCTTAGTCGACCTTCATACTCATCTTCGCGAGCCGGGCCGTGAAGATGCCGAAACCGTCCGCTCTGGTAGCGCAGCTGCCGCACTTGGTGGGTTCACCGCGGTACACGCCATGGCAAACACGGATCCAGTTGCTGACACTGCAGGCGTTGTCGAACAGGTGGTTCGTCTGGGACGCGAAGCGGGTTATTGCGATGTCTACGCTGTAGGAGCAGTGACGCAGGGGTTAGGCGGGGTTGCGCTAGCCGAGTTGGGAGCAATGGCACACTCCATGGCGCAGGTACGCGTCTTTAGCGATGATGGAAACTGTGTATCTGATTCACTCGTTATGCGCAGAGCTCTCGAGTACGTGAAGCAATTTGATGGGGTGATCGCGCAGCACGCCCAAGATCCCCGACTGACCGAAATGGCGCAGATGAACGAGGGAGTCGTTTCGGCGAAGCTAGGTTTGGCTGGGTGGCCGGCAGTAGCTGAAGAAGCCATCATCGCTAGAGATGTGCTGCTCGCAGAGCATGTGGGTGCACGATTGCATATCTGTCATCTATCAACCGCTGGGAGCGTTGCGATTATGCGCTGGGCGAAAGCCCGCGGTATCAATGTGACAGCCGAGGTCACGCCACATCACCTCTTGCTCACCGATGCACTGGCTGAAACTTACAATCCGATTTACAAAGTGAATCCGCCCTTAAGAACTCATGAAGATGTGCAAGCACTCCGTACAGCGTTAGCCGACGGAACTATCGATGTCGTCGCAACAGATCATGCGCCGCATCCGCGAGAGAGTAAAGAGTGTGAGTGGAGCGAGGCTGCAAATGGCATGCTTGGTCTAGAAAATGCGCTCTCGGTAGTACAAGAAAGCATGATTGAAAGTGGGTTAACTAATTGGAAGACTATTGCGGAGCGAATGTCGTACGCCCCGGCACGAATCGGTCGCGTTGACGCAAGTTCGGGACATGGTCAAATCATCAAGGTTGGGGTAGCTGCCAACGTCATTCTGGTTGATACAAAAATTAGACGAAAAGTTAGCGAAATGAAGAGCGCCAGCAAGAGTTCGAATAATCCATATATTGATCGAACGCTGCCAGGGCAGGTGCGCTACACATTCTTGCGTGGCGAGAAAATTGTGGCCGAAGGGGAGTTGGTGCGTCCACTATGAACACAAGGAAACCCGCATATCTCGTGCTGGACGATGGTCGAATTTTCGAAGGGCGAGCATGGGCTAAGGAGGGTGAAACTTTTGGTGAAGCGGTCTTTGCAACGGGAATGACTGGATACCAAGAGACGCTCACCGATCCATCATATTTTCAACAAGTGGTTGTTATGACAGCGCCACATATTGGCAATACCGGGATGAATACGGTTGATGAAGAGTCACGCAGGATTTGGGTCTCTGGCTTTGTTGTACGCGACCCATCCCGTATTTCAAGTAATTGGCGATCCGAGCGGGACTTAGAGAGTGAATTGATTGAGGGGAATGTTGTTGGAATATCTGGAATAGACACCCGGGCGCTGACTCGTCATCTACGAGATTGCGGTGCAATGCGGGTTGGCATTTTCTCTGGAGAAGAGCTAACGCGCGAGGAAATGGTGCGGAGAGTTCGCCTATCACCTGAAATGGCAGGGGCCAATTTAGTTGGTGATGTCTCTGTAGCGACGAAATATGTCGTCTCAGCAGTGGGTGTAAAGAAAGCTGTTGTTGCAGCGCTAGACCTTGGAATTAAAGGTGCAACTCCACGATTAATGGCAGAGCGGGGCGTCGAAGTGCACGTTTTTCCTTTTGATACGACGTTGGAAGAGTTGTTGGCATGTAAGCCAGATGGAATATTTCTATCTAATGGGCCAGGAGATCCATCCACGATGCGATCAACAGTTGAATTAGTACGTGAGATTCTGCAAAAAGCTATTCCAGTCTTTGGCATCTGTTTCGGACATCAAATCTTCGGTCAAGCGCTTGGATTCGAAACATACAAATTACGTTTCGGTCATCGTGGTATCAATCAACCCGTCATGGATAAATCAACGGGCAAGGTGGAAATCACAGCGCATAATCATGGATTTGCAGTCAAGGCCCCTATCGAAGGGATCTTCGATACCGTTTTTGGTCGTGGCAGAGTTTCACATGTAAATCTCAATGACAACGTCGTTGAAGGGTTGGAACTCCTAGATCGCCCAGGGTTTAGCGTTCAGTACCATCCCGAAGCTGCAGCAGGGCCACATGATGCTAGCTATCTATTTGATCGATTTTTAGATTTGATGTTGCGGACGAAAGGGAAGCGCTAATGCCAAGACGAAACGATATAAAAAGCGTCCTGGTCATTGGATCGGGTCCAATTGTGATCGGCCAAGCGTGTGAATTCGATTATTCGGGAACGCAAGCTTGTCGAGTTCTGCGCGCCGAAGGGCTTCGAGTCATTTTGATCAATTCGAATCCGGCAACAATCATGACCGACCCTGAGTTTGCAGATGCCACCTACATCGAACCTATTACTCCAGAATTCGTGACGAAGGTAATCGAAAAAGAACGTCCCGACGCCCTACTGGCCACACTTGGCGGGCAAACAGCTCTTAATACGGCAATAAAATTGCATGAAGCCGGCGTGCTTGAGAAATATGGCGTGCGGCTTATTGGAGCAAATGTCGAGGCGATCAATAGGGGAGAGAATCGGGAAATTTTCAAAGAGATCGTTGCAAGTATCGGTGGCGAATCGGCACAATCGCAGATATGTCACACCATCGACGAATGTTTGGTGGCTGCCGAGCGGTTTAATTATCCAGTCGTTGTTCGTCCATCGTTCACAATGGGTGGCCTGGGCTCAGGAATCGCCAAGGATGAATCTGAATTACGAGAGATTGCTGGTGCGGGCCTGCGATATAGCCCAACCACCGAGGTCCTTATAGAAGAGTCCATCCTAGGGTGGAAAGAATTTGAATTAGAGATGATGCGAGATCACAAAGACAACGTGGTTGTGATCTGTTCAATCGAGAATTTTGACCCAATGGGTGTGCACACTGGTGATTCGATCACAGTTGCACCGGCTCTCACATTGACGGATGTTGAATATCAAAAGCTACGTAATCTTTCTATTGATATCATTCGCGCAGTTGGCGTTGATACCGGAGGCTGCAATATTCAGTTTGCCGTTAATCCCACCAACGGTCGAATAGTAGTTATCGAAATGAATCCCCGAGTATCTCGTTCGAGCGCGCTCGCATCAAAGGCCACGGGTTTTCCGATTGCTAAAATTGCTGCCAAGTTAGCAATCGGATACTCCCTTGATGAGATTCAAAACGATATAACCAAAGAGACTCCTGCATCATTTGAACCAACTCTCGATTACATCGTAGTGAAAATTCCACGATTTAATTTTGAGAAGTTTCCAGCAGCCGATCCACGACTTACCACCACTATGAAGAGTGTGGGGGAGGCAATGGCAATTGGTAGGAGCTTCCCAGAAGCTTTGCAAAAGGCTATGCGTTCGCTCGAGAAGAAGGGGTACTCATTCTCGTTTGATAAAGAGGGAGATCTAGAGCGTGAGTTGCAAGGCGCTGCGGTTGCCACAGAGATGCGAATCCACCATGTACAAAGAGCCCTGTATTTAGGCGCATCAGTAGCGCAGGTTCATGAGGTATCAAAGATCGATCCGTGGTTCTTGGATCAAATCTCGCAAATCAATGAGATGGCTTATGAGTTATCCGAACCTAAAGAATTGACTCGAGATGTCCTGCGCGAAGCGAAACGATTGGGATTTAGCGACAAACAGATTGCCGACATAGTTGGTCTGTTAGAGACAGATATTCGTCGCAAACGAGATAGTTTTGACATTCATCCGGTCTACAAAACCGTTGACACCTGTGC
>CAZLOJ010000008.1:0-29150 GCA_964561165.1 uncultured Bifidobacterium sp.
GCGAGAGCATCGCAATCTGTGATTCCGGGCTGCCGGTGTCTACAGCAGAGTTGCCATAGGTGGAGATAATCTCCTTCTTCTTCGCCGGAGCTAAAGCCATGGTTTCGTTCTCACTTTCATTCCTATTAGCCGGTGTATGCCGTGCTTACGCCAATGTTGGCGCCAGATTGAGGGTGGGCCCTTTTCGGGGCTTTTTCCTCACCTGTCCGAAGGCCAAGGCTACCAGCGGGTGCCGTTAGCACCCAATTGAGCGATGACGCCCTTCGCTTGAGCACAATCAAGGGCCATCTGCGCCAAAAGTGGCTCCAGCCCCGGGAAGGCGATGGTCGGTCGCAAGAAAGAGAGAAACTCAATCGTGGCGCGCTGCCCATAGAGATCCAGGTCATTGCGATCAAGGGCGTATGCCTCCACTTGGCGGGGGCGCTCTCCTGGGTAGGTCGGCGGAAAGGTGGGATTGGTTCCGATAGAAATCGCTGCAGGCAATCGAATGCCTGCTGCATCTTCCACGCTCAGATACCCGGCATAAATTCCATCGGGTGGAATCGCCATTCCTATTAACTGTTCGAGGTTGGCAGTGGGATATCCAATTTCTCGACCCCGTTTTTCGCCATGGATCACTTCACCTTGTAGAAAGTGAGGTCGACCCAAGAGCGCGTGCGCAGATTCCATCTCACCTGCTGCTACATGTGCGCGAATGCGCGTAGAGGAGATCACTCCTGAATCATCGCTCAAGAGCGCTACCGAATCGGCATCTACGTATTTCTTGATATCTGCGATAGAACCGCTTGCTTTCGAACCGAAGGAGAAGTTCTCGCCTACCACAACATGTGCTGCATTCAATTGGCCCAAGAGGATATCTTCAATAAAAGCGCTCGGAGAGAGCGCCGCAAATTCTTTACTAAAGGTAATAACCTCAACATCCTCGGCGCCACAGTGCTCGAGCAATTCGACTCTGCTGTGGATATTAACAAGCAACAACGGCTGTCGGTCAGGTGCGAGTATCGCTGTTGGATGTGGGTGGAAAGTTAGAGCGACCACTGGAAGTGATAGCGCATTTGCAACTTCACGTGCGCGCGCCAAAATCTTTTGATGACCGCGATGGACGCCATCAAATATCCCAATAGCAACAACGCTCTTTTGCACTCTCACATTCTACTTTCTGAGTAATGGTGCGGAACTCATACACTCTCGCGATTAAGTACCAAAATGGGTTGCGCCCGCCCACTCTTTTCTGCCAATAGGGCGATGAATCTACCCTCGGGAGTAAATGCTGCGCTCTGTTGATGCTGGCTCTGTTTTTCATCGCGGAGCTCAATCGACCTGCCGTGGCTCACGCTGGCAACCTCTTCCATCGAGAGGTTCCGTCGACTAAAGATCCTGCTAATGGCATCATCCAAAGAGAGTAGCGCTGGTTCGGCGCGCAACTGCTCAATAGTTATCGCATCATCTAATGAGAAAGGATCCACGCGTAACCGACGAAGCGCGGTGAGATGACCTCCCACTGTGAGCTGCTGACCTAAATCGCGAGCAATCGAGCGAATGTACGTTCCGGCTGAACACTCGACGTTAATGGCAATATCAATTGCGCTTTCATGTCGCTCAATTTTCCCAACTTCAAGCGAGTAGATGGTGACCTTTCGCTCTCTCAGTTTTACCTCTTCGCCAGCGCGCGCCAATTCGTATGCGCGTTTTCCGTTTACTTTAATTGCCGAAAACGAACTTGGCCGCTGATAAATCTCACCCACTTGGTGTGACAAACTTTCGATAATTGCTGAGTCGGTAATTGAGTGGAGTCCAACGAGATTTTCACTGACAATCTCGCCAGTAAAGTCGTCAGTCGTTCTCTGCGAACCGAGTCGAATCGTGCCTTGATAACTCTTTTTTCCGTCAGTGATGTATTGCAACAGTCTTGTACCGTTTCCCACCCCTAGGACAAGCACTCCAGTGGCGAAGGGGTCGAGGGTTCCCGCATGGCCAACGCGTCGCTCTTGAAGCGCTTTGCGCGCTATCGCAACTACATCGTGGCTGGTGAATCCTGCAGACTTATCAACGACAAGAAATCCAGATTTCATGCGGTGGAACTTTGTTCGCCTTCAGATGTATCAGAGTCACTCGGTGTGCGTGGCTTGCGATAAGGATCGCTCTCCCCTGCATATCCAGCACCTGCACGTGCTGCGTCAAGTTCCATATCTCGTTGCGCGCTCTTTGCTAACAGATTCTCAAGAGTTGCAGCGCTCTCTGGCAACGCATCGAGATGAAATTCGATTGTTGGCACAACGCGGAGTCCTAACTCGCGACCAAGCGTGGAGCGAATGATTCCCTTGGCGCTTTCGAGGGCAACAGCGGAGTTTTTCCGCTCCTTTTCATCCCCGAGCACCGTGTAGAAAATCGATGCGTTCTGCAGATCGCCAGTTACTCGAACATCGGTAATCGTGACAAAACCAAGACGTGGATCTTTGATTTTGCCTTCGCATGTTGCAGCGACGACCTCTTTGATGCGATCGGCGACTTTACGAGTACGGAATGAACGAGTGGCTCTGACCATTAGGCGCGCTTCTTCTCACGCATTTCGTAGACCTCGATGATGTCACCGCTCTTGATGTCATTGAAGGAGCCCAGTCCGATACCGCACTCGAAACCTTCCTTGACCTCTGTTGCATCATCCTTAAACCGCTTGAGCGATGCGATAGCGAGGTTGTTGCCGTGAACAGTTCCTTCGCGAAGTACACGTGCTTTCGCATTGCGACGAATGAGCCCATCTTTGACCATTGAACCAGCGATGTTTCCAAACTTGCTCGACTTAAAGACCTCGCGGACTTCAGCTGAGCCGAGTACGACCTCTTCGAACTCTGGCTTGAGCAATCCTTTGAGCGCCTTCTCGACCTCTTCGATCGCTTCGTAGATGACGGAGTAGAAGCGAACTTCGACTCCTTCGCGATCGGCAAAGATCGCAGTTTGTGGCTCTGGCTTCACATTAAAGCCGATGACGACGGCTGAGGATGCAGAGGCAAGAGTGATATCGCTCTTGGTAATTGCACCGACACCTCGGTGAATTACGCGAAGATCTACTTCAGCCCCAACATCGAGCTGCACGAGCGCATCTTCGAGCGCCTCAACAGAACCAGCAACATCTCCCTTAAGAATGAGATTAAGAGTCGTAACCTTCGATTGCTCGAGGAAGTCTTCAAGTGAGACTTTCTTACGCGCCTTAGCCAAAGCGGCATGCCGCTCTACAGCTTGACGTTTCTCGGCAATCTGACGAGCAGTGCGATCTTCATCGGCAACTAAGAATGAATCACCCGCATCAGGAACTGAGGTGAATCCGAGAACCTGAACCGGGCGAGATGGTCCAGCTGAATCCACCGTTGCACCATGTTCATCGAGCATTGCACGTACGCGTCCAAAGGCGCCACCAGCGACGATTGCATCGCCGACATGGAGCGTGCCGCGTTGCACGAGAACTGTGGCTACTGCACCGCGCCCCTTATCAAGATGCGCTTCGATGGCAACCCCGCGAGCCTCACCTGCCGCGACTGCGCGCAGGTCGATTGCAGCATCAGCTGTTAGCAAGATGGCATCGACTAGTTCAGAGAGACCCTTACCATTCTTTGCAGAAACATCAACGAATAGCGTGGTGCCACCATACTCTTCAGTGATTAGGTTGTATTCAGTTAGTTGTTGCCTGATCTTCTGCGGATTAGCGCCTTCTTTATCGATCTTATTGACTGCCACAACAATTGGAACGTTCGCTGCTTGTGCGTGGTTGAGCGCTTCGATTGTTTGAGGCATAACTCCATCATCGGCAGCAACAACAAGCACCGCAATGTCGGTAACCTTCGCGCCACGGGCGCGCATCGCGGTGAACGCTTCGTGACCTGGGGTGTCGATAAAGGTGATTGCTCGCTCTATTCCATCGTGATCATGATGGATTTGATACGCACCAATGTGTTGTGTGATGCCACCAGCTTCACCTTTTGCCACATCGCTCTTGCGGAGCGCATCGAGTAAAAGCGTCTTTCCGTGATCCACGTGACCCATAACTGTGACAACAGGAGGGCGAGAAGTTAACTCATCTTCATCAATCTCCGAGATTTCAGCATCGAGATCGATGTCGAAATCTTCAAGAAGTTCTCGGTCTTCATCCTCAGGGCTAACAATCTGAATGTCATATCCCAATTCAGAACCAAGAATTGCGAAAGTGTCATCGTCAACCGATTGCGTTGCAGTTACCATCTCACCTAAGTGAAAGAGTGCAGAAACTAGCGCTGCTGCATCGGCATTAATCTTCTCTGCGAAATCCATGAGCGTTGCGCCGCGTCGCATACGTATTGGCGTCTTGCCATCGCCACGAGGGATTACTGCGCCACCAAGAGTTGGTGCGCGTAAGTTATCGATCTCTTCGCGACGAGTCTTCCGAGATTTCTGTTGGCGAGCCTTGCCACCTTTGGCGCCACCGCGACCAAATGCGCCACGAGTCTGGCCCGCTCCACCGGGGCGACCTCCCGGAGCTGAGCCGCCTGGACCACCGCTGCCGCTGCGGGCAGGAGCACCGCTGCCGCCTGGTCGACCTCCCGGACCTGAGCCACCGCCACTGGAATATCCACCACCTGGTCGACCTGCTCCACCGCCACCATCACGTGATGGGAATGGTCGGCCGCTTGGTACCGATCCCGGTCGTTGTCCAAAACCTGGGCGCGCACCTGGTTGCCCTGGACGAATCGGAGCGCCAGAACCTGAAGGGCGTGGTCCACCTGGACGAGCGCCGCCATCGGTTGGCATAAAGGGGTTGTTTCCACCGCGAGCTGGTCGAGGTCCTGCTGGACCGGTGGGACCAGATGGACCAGATGGACGGGGTCCACCTGGTGAGGATGAAAATGGATTGTTTCCTGGTCGAGCTTGTGGTGGTCGAGGCATGTTCATCGAAGAAGGCGTTGGGCTAGATGGGCGCGGAATATTTGTTGGTGGAATCCCCGATGCTGGTGGAACGTTCTCTGGCGCGGAGGTGACCGGTGGCGGTGTTACTCCCGTTGGTTTTGGATCATTAACGGCGCTTTGCGCAAGATCTTGCAGATGCGGTGGAACTAAGGGGCCCAATTCAGCAAGCAAGGCGGAGATTTCATCTGCACTTGGTGAGCCATCACCTTTCGCAGCTTTGCCCGTTGCGGCAGATTTCTTTGCGGCCTTCTTTGCTGGCGCTTTCTTTGCGGTAGCGGGCGCATCGCTATCTGACGTGGGAGTCGCGTTGGGATAGAGGTCGCGCATACGGCGAACAACTGGCGGCTCAAGAGTGGAGGATGCGGACTTTACGAACTCGCCGATTTCTTGCAATTTAGTTAATAGAGCTTTGCTCTCTAACCCGAGCTCTTTAGCAAGCTCATGAACGCGGACCTTAGCCACACTTCTCCCTCTAGTTTGTGGCTAGGCGCGTATCAAACGCGCGTCGCCGCTATTGCTTTCTCATTTCAGTCGAACTACAACAGATCGCGAGGATTGGACAAGTGAAATACGAACACTAGATGTCGTCTTCATGGATGCCCTCCTCTGAATTCCGGTGATTCCTGCTGAACTTTCGCCCTTAGCCTACCTCATCAGGATGGATATCAATCCGCCAGCCCGTCAATCGAGCCGCTAAACGCGCATTTTGGCCATCTTTTCCGATAGCCAATGAGAGCTGGAAGTCCGGCACCACTACCTTCGCCTGTTTCCGCTCTGGGTCGACCACCTCACAGCTAATCACGCGAGATGGCGCGAGCGCTGCAGCAATAAATGCTGTGGGTTCATCTGACCAATCGACGATATCGATCTTCTCGCCGTGCAATTCGTTCATTACTGCTTGCACGCGCGCTCCCATGGGGCCGATACATGAACCTTTTGGATTCACTCCTGCTCGATGGGCACGAACTGCGATTTTTGATCGCGCGCCAGCTTCGCGTGCAACACCCATTATTTCGACAACTCCGGTAACAAGTTCGGGCACTTCGAGTGCAAATAGCTTTTTAATTAGATTGGGATGCGTTCGGGATAACACGATCTCGGGACCTTTATTTCCTTGTCGCACGTCAACTATCAACGCCTTCACTCGATCTCCGTGAACAAACTTCTCCGTTGGCACCTGCTCTTGGAGCGGAATCTTTCCTTCAACAGGGCCGATGTTCACCAAAATAACTTTGCTGTCGCGCCCTTGTTGTACAACACCTGAAACTAAGTCGCCAATTGTCGTCGAGAATTCTTGGACAATCTCTGCGTCCTTAACTTCGCGGAGCTTTCCTTTTAGGGTCTTACGGATTACTCCAGTAGCAATTCGAGGAAATTCTGGAGGCCCTTCAACAACTAGCTCTTCACCATCAACGCTTTTATGAAGTGAAACCGCACCGCTCTCGCGATCAAGACGCGAATACACCCCTGGTTCTGCCTCTTGCAATTCGTTGTATCGCTCATTGATTGCAACTTCGATGTTCTTGATCAACTCGTCGAGTGAAAGACCATTTGCATGGGCGAGGGTCGAAAGTGATGGAATATCGACTGTCATTTGAATTCAATCTCGATATTGGCATTTGTAATATCTTTGATGGCAAATTCGCGCGCGCCACCTTTTTTCTGCTCAATAGTGACAGCATCATCAGTTGATTCAGTGATGCGGCCAGATATTTTCTCGTCACCATTTACAGTAAATGCCACGAGGCGGCCTTGATTCTTTCGCCAGTGGCGTGGCAGCGTGAGCGGAAAGTCGACGCCCGGCGATGAAACTTCTAACGTGAATGGACGCTCGCCTAGCTCTGTGACTGAATCCAAAATCTCGGAAATTGGTTTAGTGATTGCAGTAACTTCATCAAGTGAGAGCGGTTTTTCGCCATCTACAAGTATGCGGATGATGCGGTGCTTGCCAGCAGTAGCAACATGGAGCGCTTCCAGGAAGAGGTTCTGGGCTGAGATTGCTGGTGCAATCGCATCTCTAATTGCACTTTCGACAGAAATCATTTCGCTCTCCCTATGAAGTTATTGGGAGAATCTTACAACGATTCGACGGCCTTCAAAATCTCTGCTTTGGCAGCCGCTACCGCCACTTCGCTCTTGGCTTGGCTCCATCGATTCCGCACTTCGATGATGCCATTTGCCAATCCCTTACCAACAACGACGATCACAGGAATGCCAATGAGCTCCGCATCTTTGAATTTCACACCAGCGCTTGGCTCTCTGCGATCATCCACCAGAACTCGTAATCCAGCGCGCTCGAGTTCTTCTGCGAGCGATAGCGCATGGGTAAACGGCTCGTCATCTTTACCGGTCGCAACGATATGCACATCGGCGGGTGAAACCTCGCGAGGCCACTTCAATCCGATCTCATCGTGCGTTTGCTCTGCAATTGCTGCAACTGCCCGTGAAATTCCAATTCCATACGAACCCATAGTCACAACTGAAGGTTTCCCATCTTTATCTAGAACTGTGAGGTCAAGGCTTTTGGCATATTTGCGACCAAGTTGGAAGATGTGCCCAATTTCGATTGCTCGATCGATCACAACGGGTGTATCGCACGTGGGGCACAGATCACCTGCGCGAACTTCTGCCGCTTCGACATAGTGATCAATAGTGAAGTCTCGCCCTTCTGTAACGTAGCGAGCATGTTTGTTGGCCAGATTCGCCCCGGTAATCCAATTGGATCCCTTTTGAATTCGAGGGTCTGCATAAAGTGTGATGCCAAACTTTTTCGCATCTTGTGGACCAACATAACCTTTAACGAACTCTTTTCGTTTTGCAAAATCATCATCTTCGAAGAGTCGCAAATCGGTGACGCCAGATAGATTTGCCTGCAGGCGCTTCAAGTCAACCTCGCGGTCACCGGGTACGAGAACACAGATTGGTTCGTCATCGGCAATGAGCAGAATATTCTTCAAGGTGTCGGCGGCAGTTATTCCTGCCTGATATTTCTCATTCATTACGTCAACAAGAGAATCGATTGTTGGCGTATTCGGAGTATCTAAGATCTCTATCGCAGGCGGAGTCTCGAAAATCTTGTCGATAACCTTTGTTGACATTGCCTCTACGTTAGCCGCGAAACCACATGACGGGCAGAGTACGTAGGTATCTTCGCCAGTTTCGCATGGAGCAAGAAACTCTTCGGAAGCCGAGCCACCCATCGCACCTGACATTGCAGAAACTATTGAGTACTTCAATCCAAGTCGATCGAATGTCTTGATATATGCCGCACGATGTGCATCGTAAGAGGATTGCAAGCCAGCATCATCGACATCGAATGAGTATGAATCTTTCATGACAAATTCGCGGCCACGGATAATGCCACTGCGCGGTCTAGTCTCATCTCGATACTTCGTCTGAATTTGGTAGATGGTCAGAGGTAGATCTTTATAAGAGGAGTACTCCCCCTTCACCATAAGGGTAAACATCTCTTCATGCGTTGGCCCAAGCAGATAGTCGCCGCCGCGCCGATCCTTCAGACGGAAGAGATCTGGACCGTATTCATTCCACCGATTGGTTGCTTCGTAAGGCTCCTTGGGAAGGAGCGCTGGGAAGTGCACCTCTTGGAAACCTGCGCTATCCATCTCTTCGCGCACAATCCTCTCGATATTGCGCAGAGTGATGTAACCCAGCGGAAGCCAAGAGTAGATTCCGGCTGCGATTCGTCGGATGTACCCGGCGCGCACAAGCAATTTATGGCTAGCCACCTCTGCATCAGCAGGGTCGTCTCGAAGCGTGCGGAGAAAGAGCGAGGACATCTTCAGAATCGACATAGGTAAGAGCCTACTTCAGAGGAATATTGAGGTGAACGTTCCCACTTCGACGAAACCAACTTTTTTGTAACTTGCCCGCGCTGCGTGATTGAAGTCATTGACGTATAACGAGGCTATTGGTGCAAAATTCTTGGACATGCGCACAACGCTAGCCATCCCGTGTGAGCCAATACCTTGCCCTCGAAATTCAGGCGCCACCCACACGCCATGAATCTGAAGTGCGCCAGCTCCGATTGCACCGATATCAGCTTTGAAGAGGAGTTCATCGCGCTCACGGCGGATATATGTCCGTCCCATCGAAATCAATTCGATTGCGCGGGCGCGGAAATCATGGCTCTGCGGCGCTTCTCCCACCTCGCCAATGAACATCGATGTTCCAGCAGCAATCACCATTTCCAGTTCGTCGGCCCGGGCAACGCGCACCTCGGGATCGGAGGCAAGTAGTGGCTCTGTTCGAAGCGATAGCAGTGGCTGCTTTTGTCGAACCAAGCGAACTGATGGCGCCTGCCGCTCTATCAACTCCCAAAATGGAAATACCACTGCGCTCTCACCCACGATGGAGGAGAATTTCATGGGACGTGATTTCACGTAATCAGCCATCGTGAAGAGCGCTTGTCGACTCGAACAACTTGGAATCACATTCGTTCCAATGTATGTCACACCTTCAACAACACCATTGTTGCGATAGATGATCGCCTCGCTGAGCGAGCGTTCATGAAGCGCCAGCAATCGTGAGGCAAGGAACGAATGGACCTCTGGTCTCTGGTGCAAATAAGAAATTACATCAGTAGGTAAATGCGCACTTCTAAGCGTCTCTAACACCGTAATCGTTTATCGAACTTCGACGACTGGAGCTCCCGAGCTCTCCATCTCTTCTGCAAGGCGCATCGCCTCTTCGATGAGTACTTCGACGATCTGTGCTTCAGGAACGGTCTTGATGACCTCTCCTTTAACAAAGATTTGCCCTTTTCCATTTCCGGAAGCAACACCAAGATCAGCTTCACGCGCTTCGCCAGGGCCATTGACGACGCAACCCATGACTGCAACTCGAAGTGGAACGGTCATTCCCTCTAAACCTGCCTGTACTTTTTCCGCGAGCGTATAGACATCAACTTGCGCACGGCCACATGAAGGGCAGGAGACAATCTCAAGTTTGCGTTGCCGCAGATTAAGTGATTCCAAGATGGAGATTCCCACTTTGACCTCTTCCACTGGCGGCGCGGAGAGCGAGACGCGAATAGTGTCGCCGATTCCCTCAGCAAGGAGGATGCCGAATGCGACTGCAGACTTAATGGTTCCCTGGAAGAGTGGTCCAGCTTCGGTGACACCTAAATGGAGTGGATAATCACACTTACTCGCAAGAAGACGATAAGCCTGAACCATCGTCACCGGATCGTGATGTTTCACTGAAATTTTAATGTCGGTGAAACCGTGCTCTTCAAATAATGAACACTCCCAAAGCGCCGATTCCACCAAAGCCTCTGGAGTTGCTTTGCCATACTTCTTCAATAGTCGTGGATCGAGTGAGCCTGCATTGACTCCAATGCGAATTGGGATTCCTGCATCTCCAGCAGCCTTCGCGACCTCTTTTACTTTGTCATCGAACTGCTTGATATTTCCTGGATTAACGCGAACTCCCGCACAGCCTGCATCAATAGCGGCAAAAATATATTTAGGTTGAAAGTGAATATCGGCAACAACTGGAATCTGCGATTTCTTCGCGATGGCGGCGAGCGCATCAGCATCGTCTTGGCTTGGGACGGCAACGCGAACGATCTGACAGCCAGATGCGGTGAGCTCAGCAATTTGTTGCAACGTTGCGTTGACATCAGCGGTCAATGTTGTCGCCATTGATTGAACACTTACTGGAGCTCCTCCGCCAACAAGGACCGAGCCGAGCTTTATCTGGCGCGAGTGACGGCGAGGCGCAAGGGGTGCGGGCAACGGTGCTGGCATTCCAAGATCGACCATGGCGCTATCTTGCCGTAGAAGAGGAAAATTCGCCTAGCTACGTAGGGCTTCGTCGGACCTATTGATTGAGTCGAATCGGATTGACGATATCAGCGAAGAGCAGGAGTATCGAAAGCGTTGCCAGCGCGGCAATTACGACCAGGGTGATAGGCATCAATCTCGTCACATCAAATGGAGCGGGCGGCGGCAATCCGCGCCGTCTGGCGCGCGAGCGCCGGTATCCATCGAAGAGCGCAACTGCCATATGGCCACCGTCAAGCGGTAGCAGCGGAATCAGGTTGAAAATTCCGACGAAAATATTGAGGCTAGCGATAATTAATAAGAAGAACCCGATCTTCTCCGCGAGCGAGCCACCTTCGCTCGATGCCGCCTCACCGCTGACTCGCGCTACACCAACTACCCCTACCAATCCTTCAGGGTCACGCCGTTCGCCACCGAAGGTTGCGCCAAAGAGCGCAGGTATCTTGCTTGGTAATGCAAATAAAGCGCGCACACTCCCCGCGGCAATATTGCCACCTTCGCGAACTGAGGCGGCAACTGCGGAGTGGAGTGGGTACCTTTTATTTTCACGTTCGCTAATCACACCAATTATTCCAAAACTTTCCGCGCCACTTCGATAGCGGGTTGGAGTAACCGTAATATCAAGGCGTTCGCCAGAGCGAAGAACTGTGAAGGTCAGCGCTTTGTCGGCGCCGCTCCTGATAGCCGAGCCAACTTCACGCCAAGTGGTGATCTTCTTTCCATCGACCTCTTGAATATCATCGCCCGCCTTGAACCCCGCCGCATAAGCAGGAGCAACGAGATCCTTATTTGTGCACGGAGCTGAACTCTCTTTGATACATGGAAGAACTTCACTAAGTCGAGTTGATTCCCGTGGCACTCCAATTGCCGCAAAGAAGATCGTGAGAATCAATAATGCGAGGATGAAGTGGAGAAACGAACCGGCGCCAAGGACTACGAGTCGACGTGGCACGCTCGCTTTATAGAAAGCTCTCCCAGAATCTTCTTCTGCAATCGGCTCGATGGGCGTCATCCCCGTTATTCGACAATAACCACCGGCTGGGATTGCTTTGATTCCAAATTCTGTCTCGCCGCGTTTGGTTGACCAAATACGAGGACCAAACCCAAGGAAAAATTCAGTGACTTTCATTCCATATTTTCGAGCAGTAATGAAATGGCCCCACTCGTGAATCATGACCGAGGCGAGCATTGCAATAACAAAGGCGAGGATGCCAATCAAACCCGTTACTCCAGCGCTACTCACGATTACGCCCTCCTACTCGCGTGTGCAATCCGTTCGCGCGCTACGCGCCTGGCATTCTCTTCCACTGCGCTGACATCGTTGACGTCACGGAGTGAATCGCTGACATCGCCACCAATATGAGTGAGCACATCGTCGATTACGTCAACAATGTCGGTAAAAGAAATTACCTTCGAGATGAACGCTGCTACCGCTTCCTCATTCGCAGCATTAAATGCAGCGGGCGCTCCCCCACCTACCTCACCACATCTGCGCGCAAGGTCAATCGCGGGAAAACGAAGGCTATCTATCGGGCGAAACTCCCACTGCTGCGCGTTGCTCCAATCAATGGGGGTGATTGCACCAGCAATTCGCTTTGGCCAATCAAGTGCAAGTGAAATAGGTAGCGTCATATCGGGTGAGCTTGCTTGAGCTAGCACTGATCCATCATGGAACTCCACCATGGAGTGGACTATCGACTGTGGGTGAATTACTGCATCGATCTTTTTGTAAGGAAGGTTGAAGAGGTAGTGGGCTTCAATAATCTCAAGACCTTTATTTACTAGCGTTGCCGAGTTGATGGTGACCACTGGCCCCATGTTCCACGTTGGATGGTTAAGCGCCTCATCGACAGTTACGCCACCAAGGTCAGTTCGGTCTCTAAATGGACCACCGCTTGCTGTAAGTATCACTCGCGAAACTTCTTCAGATGTTCCACTTCGTAGCGCTTGGGCTAGCGCAGAGTGCTCGGAGTCAACGGGGACCAGTTGGCCAGGTTTTGCTGCACGAACAACTAGTGGGCCACCAGCGACGAGCGACTCTTTATTTGCTAACGCTAATGTATTTCCAACTGCGAGCGCTGCAAGTGTGGGACGCAATCCAATCGATCCGGTGATTGCATTAAGAGTCACATCAGCAGGGATAGCCGCAATCTCCTCTGCAGCGTTTGCACCGACAATCACCTCGACCCCTGGCAGCGCTTCTTGCAGTAGCGCGTGATCGCCGCTTGCGCAGCCCACGATTGAGACTCCAAATCGCTTCGCCTGCTCGATAAGAAGTGGAATATTGCCGCCCCCGGCTGCGAGCGCGATAACAGTGAAGTCAGCACGGTGCGCATCGATTAGCGAGAGCGCTTGTACGCCAATAGAGCCGGTCGAGCCCAAGAGAACGACCGAACGTAGACTAGAGGCCATGGCGCTATCCTCTCAGAAAGAGTTGATTCTTGGCTTGGATCTGGGCACCTCGTCCCTTAAAGGAATCTTCTGCTCTGACTCGGGTGAAATCGTCGCCAAATATGAGGTGCCGATTTCGCTCTACCGGAGCGGTAATTCAGTCGAACACGATGGGGCAGAATATCTCGCTGCCCTGCGTGAGTTTGTTGCTACGTGTGCGCGAGATCCCCAGCACGAAAATTTGCTGCAGCGTACGCGTGCGATTGGGTTATCTGGACATACCCCCTCGCTAATGGGAGTTGATGAGAACGGCGCACCCACTTTTCCAGTATTGATCTGGCAAGACAATCGCGCAGAGCGCGAGGCTGAAGAATTGAGTAATCGTTTCGGAGATTCCCATGCCTTAGTGGGCACCTCTTTGCCATGGACTGCTTCAGGTACTGCAGCGAAAGCGATGTGGATCGCCCGCAATCAACCGAATGTTGTGGCAAAAACACGATGGTTGCTCCAACCAAAGGATTTCCTCGGCTTTCACTTAACCGGTGGTGCAATTTCAGATCCCTGGTCAACGAAGGGGTTATGCAATGTCCGAACTGGCCAAGTGCTTACCGACCTGCTCGCATTCACTGGTTGGAGTAGCGATGTAGTGCCGCACCTGCAAGATGGTTTCACTAGTAGAGGTGTTACGACAAAAGAGTGCGAAGAACGCTTGGGAATTCCACATGGAATACCAGTGAGCGTAGGTTGGTCAGATGCGATGTGCGGCATGCTCGCGCTAGGGGTATTCAGTGCACCTCGCTCATTCATCATCACGGGAACCTCTGCAATAGTTGGTACATCAAGCGCACATGAACCAATTAGCGATCAACCGCTCTATCTCATCCCTAAAGGTTCCGCGCCTTATCCAGTAACTTTTGGTCCGACACAGATGAGTGGTGGTTCCATCTCGTGGGCAGCACAACTCTTTTCGATAACAGAGTCAGAATTAGTCGCTCGCGGGGATAGTGATACGAGTGCGAACGTCCCAACATTCCTGCCCTATATCGCAGGAGAACGAGCCCCGTTATGGCGTAATGACATTCGCGCTCTCTTTGCAAATGTCTCTGTTGAGCATGGCCCAAGTTCTTTCGCACGTGCGACTATGGAGGGAATCTGTTTCGCCGAGCGTCAAGTATTGGAATTAAGTCAGCAGCTCAGCGGAGCGAGCGCATCAGAAATAATTCTTAGCGGACGGGCGGGTAACGACCCACATTGGATCGCAACTCGGCTACGAACGATGGGGCAACCGCTTCGAATCGTGGATGACCTTGAGATTACGTGTCGAGGTTCTGCGATTTTGGCGCACTCGCTTGCCACCAACGACCTCACTAAAAGTGCGAACGCCCTATCTGTAACTGGGGCGTTGCATACGCCCACCGCTGAGGACCTTTCGTATGGCGCTAGAAATTATGAGAGGTTTCTCAGGGAACAGCAGGCGCTTTTAGCAAAAGTTAGCGACGATTCGACTCCTTGAGTACCCTTCTAGCATGGCTAGAGCACAACTTCCGCAAGAGCGAATTCTTAAGACCGCAATTCCCGGACCCAAATCCCAAGAATTACTTGCGCGGCGAAGTGAAGCGGTCTCTGCAGCGCTTGGCATGTCGATACCTGTCTTCGTAAAAGAAGCAGGAGGTGGCGTAATCATCGATGTTGATGGAAATTCCATCATCGATATGGGCGCGGGAATCGCTGTAGTCAACGTTGGCAACTCCGCTGATGCTGTTATTGATCGAGTCGTAGAACAAGTGCATGCCTTTACACATACCTGTTTTATGGTCGCGCCATATCAAGGTTATGTGGAAGTCTGCGAAGCGCTTAACCGTCTGACTCCTGGAAATCATAAAAAGAAATCTGCGCTCTTTAATTCAGGGGCAGAAGCTGTAGAGAATGCAATCAAGGTCGCGCGTGTATTCACGAAGCGAACTGCAGTGATCGTGTTCGAACATGGCTACCACGGTCGAACCAACCTCACCATGGGCATGACAGCCAAGAACATGCCGTATAAAGAAGGTTTCGGTCCATTCGCTCCGGAGATTTATCGCATGCCGATGGCCTACCCATTCCGTTGGATGGGCGATCCCAAGAAATGCGCGGAAGAAGCGTTGGAGTACATCACACATAAGATTGAGAAAGAGATTGGTTCTAAGAACGTTGCAGCAATCGTGATTGAACCCATTCAAGGTGAGGGTGGCTTCATCGTTCCACCAAAAGGTTTCTTGCCAGGGCTCGCACAACATGCGCGCGATAACGGCGCCTTATTTGTAGCAGATGAAGTCCAGACTGGTTTTGCGCGAACTGGAGATATGTTCGCCTGTGAAGATGAAGGGGTAATCCCAGATCTCATCACTACCGCAAAGGGAATCGCAGGTGGATTGCCGCTTGCTGGATTGACCGGTCGAGCCGAGGTCATGGATAGCGTTCATTTAAGTGGGTTGGGTGGCACCTTTGGTGGCTCCCCTATCTCCTGCGCTGCTGCGCTCGGCGCAATTGAGATGATCGAAAGCGAAAACCTTGCTGCACGAGCCCGAGAAATTGGCGCAATCATGGAGCGCGAACTCAATGCAATGGCTGCAAAGTATCCAGTCATCGGTGAGGTGCGTGGCCGTGGTGCTATGCAAGCAATTGAACTTGTTATTCCCGGATCAACGGAGCCAAACTCAGCAGCGATGCAATCCATCGTCAAGTATTGCCAAGGTAAAGGTGTGCTCCTGCTTACGGCGGGCACCTATAGCAACGTGATTCGACTGCTACCACCTCTTGTGATGCCAGAGCATCTGCTTCGCGAGGCGCTTTCGATACTTGATGAGGCAATTGCTGCTATCTGATAAGCAGATGTAAAAAGTTAGCGATCCAAAAGATTCTGTATCGGCGAGTATGGCGTGCCACTCTTTCGTTTGGCTATCGCGCTTAACGCCTCCAAGACCACGCGGTTAGCGAGAATTGCCGTGATATCTGCTGAATCAAATGGCGGTGCGACTTCCACGACATCAATGCCGACAACGGGCAGCTCAAGACAGATCCGGCGGACCGCTTCGAGCAGCTCACGACTTGTCATACCACCTGGCTCTGGCGTTCCCGTTCCGGGCGCCATTCCAGGATCAACCACATCGATATCTACCGAGAGAAAGACTCCATCACAGCCATCAGTGAGCGTCGCGAAAGATTCATCGAGAACTGCGGTGAGACCGCGATGATGAATCTCAGTCATCTCGTAGGAGCGCATTCCTTGATCGCGCATCCAATTGAGCGTGTTGTTATCGGGCCAATAACCTCGCAAACCTAATTGCAAAAAGCGATCCCCACGCACATCTCCCGCTTCAATCAAACGACGCATAGGTGTGCCATGCCCCACTAAAGCACCCATCTGAAGATCGCCAGTGTCAGCATGCGCATCGAAGTGAATCATCGAGATCTTTCCTTTGCCGCGGTGTGCAGCGATTCCTGCAACATCAGCAGAGGCAACAGAATGATCGCCACCGAGAACTACAGCAAGGGCACCTGCACGTGAAATTTTCTCGGTCGCTGCTTTAAGCACTTTTAATGAATCCACAAGATCGCCCGGCGGCATCATGAGATCACCAGCGTCAGCAACCTTTAACTCCTTGAGCGCATCAACTCGAAGCGCAAGATGAGGTCGCTCGCCGTCATGCGGAAGGTAATCCCCCATACGGATTGCTTGTGGACCAAATTTCGCACCGGAGCGATGTGAAGTTCCGCTATCTATAGGTGCGCCAACGATGACGACATCTAGTCCAGCAAAGCTTTGTGGGTCATCGAGATCGCAGCGCGGAATTCCAAGGAAGGTGAAATCAGGACCGTATAAATTCCCGTGGTTTGCCATATGAGAAGGGTAACTTACGAATCAAATCCCAGGCCAAGGCGATCGAGCGTACGTAGCCAAATGTTTCGCTTGCCACCATTCTCATCAGCGCGATTGATGGACCAGCGAGTAATTTGAATGAAGAAGAAACGGAATGGTTCGGGTGGGAATGGCAGTGGCTTTCGTCGCACCATCTCCAGGCGAGTTCGCTCGTTATCCTCGCCATCTAACAAGTCGAGCATCACCTGAGCGCCAAACCTTGTTGCAGCAACGCCAAGGCCGGTATAGCCAAGGACGCTCACCACTCGCTGGTCTTTCGACAGCTTCCAGAAGGGTGAGAATCGCGTGCAGGTATCGATGGCACCGCCCCAGGCATGGGTGAATTTTATTCCTTCAAGTTGTGGGAAGGTCTTCAAGAAATGATCGACCAATTTCACATAAGTCTCAGGACGAAATTCATACTCGCGCGCTACACGCCCGCGGAAGTTATAAATTGCATCCCAACCGCCCCAAACGATGCAATTGTCGTCCGTTAAGCGGTAGTAATGAAATTGATGTCCTGAATCTGAAATCCCTTCCCGCTCCGACCAGCCAATGCTTTGTAATTGCTCTTTTGTTAGAGGTTCGGTAACGATTTGGTAGTCATAAACCGGAACTACATATTTCTTTAACTTTTTTTGAAGTGCCGGGAAGACGTTGGTTGCAAGTGCGACTCGAGGAGCTTTCGCAAAACCATAAGCAGTATGTAAAAGAACTGCATCGTCCAAATTCTCTAGCCGCTGCACTTGAGAGTTCTCAAAGATCTGTACACCAAGTGCAAGACAGGCTTTCTCTAATCCCCATACAAGACGGGCAGGGTCCACTAACGCAGTTCCATCGTGATCGAATAAACCGCCCTCATAGATTGGTGAGTGCACGCGCGCTTGCACAGCTGCCTTATCGAGAAATTCGACATCATCGCCAATTCGATTTCGTTCATCTGCCTCTTCACGCATTCCCTCAAGTTGCCACGGTTCGATTGCAACTCGCAGTTCACCTGTCCACTCCCAATTGCATTGGATGTTATACCGCTTGATGGTCTCCTCGATGGCTTCCAAATTCTCTCGACCCAGTCGAGAGATCACTTCCATCTCATCAGGAAAACGTCGTTTTCCATTTGTCCAACCATGCGTTAACGAGTAATTACAGAAGCCGCCATTTCTCCCCGATGCGCCAGCGCCAGTTTCGCGCATCTCAATAATGATTACCCGCCAATCGGGATGTTTCTCTTTCGCCAAGAGCGCAGTCCATAAACCGGTGTAGCCGGCGCCAACTATTGCCAGATCTGCATGGACCTCGCCAAATAACGCGGAGTGCGCGCTGGGTTCTAATGGATCAGCATCGAGCCAATATAAATCTGGCTGTGCATCCTTGAGGTGGCGAACGATTCGTGGGTCGATGGTGGCCATCGAAATATCCGGCTACAAGCCGGATTCACCCCTTAACTTCTACTTACAGCGGGCCCGGGTCCTCCGGAGTCCTACCCCATTACCCCAACCAGTCTCAGTTGGTTCTTCGTAATGGCCTATCCAGAGTCTAACGCCTTTTCTTTGCCTTCGCATTGCCAGCTATTTGCCCCGCAACGACTATTGCCAGAGCGATCAGGAACATGGCCGTGCCTATCACATTGGCTTGGGCAGGTACTCCACGAATCGAAGAAATCCAGATGAATTTTGGAAATGTGGTAACCGTGCCGGAATTGAAATTAGTAATAATGAAATCGTCGAAGGAGAGTGAAAAGGCCAAGAGTGCGGCAGCTGCGATTCCTGGAAGCACTAATGGGAACGTCACTCGTCTGAAGGTTTCGTATTCATTCGCATACAGATCTCGAGCTGCCTCTTCAAGTTTCGGATCAAGACTTGCCACTCGAGCTTTCACCGTTACAACGACAAACGAGATGCAGAACATGATGTGGGCGATAACCGTAGTCCAGAAACCGGTATTCACATTCATGTTCACAAACATTGCCAGCAATGATGCGCCCATCACGATTTCTGGAGTCGCCATCGGTAGAAAGATTAATAGATTCGTTGCGCTTCGTCCGCGGAACTTATACCGACCTAATGCAAATGCGATCATCGTTCCAAGAATTGTTGCGATGAAAGTAGAGAGGAAACCGATCTTGAGTGAGTTGCCTAGCGCAACACAAATATCGGGAGCTCCACAAGGATTCTTCCAATTGTCGAGTGTAAATCCCTGCCAATTGATATTTCGTTTGCCGGCATCATTGAAAGAGAAGGCCATCGTGTATCCAACAGGGATGAAAAGATAGATAAGCGCTACTGCTGCATAAATTCGAATGAGATTGCGTGAAAACCATCTACTCATTTGCGTCACACCAACTCATCGGTACCAGAACGGCGTATGTAAACAACCACCAAGAACAAAATAGCCGCCATCAATGTGAAGGAGAGTGATGCAGCGGTGGGGTAATCCACAATTCTGAAGAAACGGGAATCGATGACGTTGCCAATCATTTTTGTCGTTGGATTTCCTAAAATCGCCGCATTAATGTAATCACCAGCCGCCGGAATAAAGGTGAGCAGAGTTCCCGCGACCACACCCGGCATCGATAATGGCACAGTGACCTTACGGAAAGTGGTAAGACCATTGGAATACAAGTCCCCCGATGCCTCGTGAAGGCGCGGGTCGATCCGATCCAAGCTGGCATAAATAGGAAGGGTCATGAATGGAAGAAAGTTATAGGTCAATCCCATAACCACGGCAAATGATGAGGCTGTGATGGTGGTGTCTGGCCCAATCAGGTGCAACGTTCGCAACACGTACACAACTGGACCTTCGGCGCCAAGGATTTGTTTCCAGGCGATGGTGCGCAACAAAAACGATGTAAAGAAGGGGGCCACCACCAGAATCAGCAGAATATTTTTGTAGCGACCTGATTTGAACGCAATTGCATAAGCAAGCGGGTAAGAGATTGCTAAAGCGAGAACCGTCGCCATGAATGCGTACATGAAAGAGCGCAGGAATTGATCTTGATACTCAATGAATGCATCAATGTAGTTTGCAAAACGATAGGTTTGAACAAAAGCGCCCGTCTCTTGCGTTTCTGCACGAGTTTTTGTTGAGGTCTCTGCAAGGTTAATTAGAGGATAGATAAAGAAAATAGCGAGCCAGAGCAAACCTGGCAGCATCAGAAGATATGGAACTTTCCTTCCGGATCGCTCAGGTTGAACATGCGTGCTCGTGCCTGGCGAAACGTGCGCAATCGCCATCTAGTCCTCGCTATCGAGCGCGAAGGTGAAATTTGGCTCCCAAGAGAGCGTAACCCGATCGCCCTTTCTAATGTTCGGCGCGCCACCATCATTTTGTTCGAAAACCATGAGCTCTTGCTTCCATGGCATTTCCACTTGGTACTGAGTGCTCACTCCAACGAAGGAGATATCGGTAACGACTCCATCATGCAACGCATTCTTTCCCGTGTAAGCACCGGCAGCGTGGATGTTGATTTTCTCGGGACGAATTCCAACCAGAATCGAACTCTTAGCGGACCTATTGCGGGATGTCGGCAGGATGATGCGGGAACCTTGAACATCTACAGAGGTTTCGGCTCCGCTGTTTGTCCCAACAGTTGCTTTAATGAGGTTCGACTGACCGAGGAAATTTGCTACGAATACTGTTTCAGGGTTTTCATAAAGATCTACCGGCGAGCCCATCTGTTCGATGCGCCCTTTATTCATGACCGCGATGGTGTCAGCCATGGTCATCGCCTCTTCTTGATCGTGAGTCACGTGGACGAAGGTGATTCCTACTTCAGTTTGAATCCACTTCAATTCAATCTGCATCTGCCGACGCAATTTAAGGTCCAATGCACCAAGGGGTTCATCAAGAAGCAAAAGCGCGGGCCGATTGACAATCGCCCGCGCAACGGCAATTCGCTGTTGCTGACCACCAGATAGTTGCGCAGGCTTGCGGTCTTTCAGGTGCCCCAGTTCGACCAAAGCAAGGACTTTTTCAACCGCTTCTTTGACATCTTTGATTCCACGACGACGTAATCCAAATGCGACATTCTCAAAAATCGTTAAATGGGGAAAGAGCGCGTAATTCTGGAAAACGGTGTTGACCGGTCGGCGGTAAGGCTTGCTATAGGTAATGTCGGTATCGCCAACCGCAATGGTTCCAGAGGTTGGCTCTTCAAGACCTGCAATCATGCGAAGCGTTGTAGTTTTGCCACATCCCGAGGGCCCCAAGAGCGCAAAGAACGATCCCTTGGGAATGATGAGATTGAGATCATCGACTGCAACGAACTCGCCAAACTCTTTTCTGATGTTTCGAAGCTGCAAATCACCAGTGGCAGAGGCGGCGAGATCGACCATAGTTAATTGCCTGAAGCAGAGGCAAAAGCTTCACTGTAGGTTGTTTCTTCCTCTGGTGCGAGCGGACGGAAGACCTTGACCTTGGCTAGCGTTGCATCGTCAGGGAAGATGAATGGATTATTCACCAACTCTGGTGCGATCTTTTCCATCTCCTCGCGTGCGCCTTGCACTGGGCAAATGTAGTTGACCCAAGCAGCTACCTGAGCAGCTACCGCTGGATCGTAATAATTATTGATGACACTTTGCGCATTCTTCTTATTGGTCGAAGGTGTTGGGATGAGTACGTTGTCAGACCAGAGCGTTCCGCCCGATTCTGGAATGGCAAATTCAAACTTTCCTTCGTTGTCATTGGCAAGAGCGAAGATGTCGCCAGACCAACCAATTACAGCGACCGCATCACCGCTTTCCATATCATCTAGGTAATCGTTGCCCTTTACTTGACGAATAATCCCATCAGCAACTTGCTTCTCGAGGAAATCGACTGCATTCATGAATTGATCTTCAGTGAATGGTTGGGAGATATCCACCCCCTGATACTGCAGGATGATTCCCATCGTGTCGCGCATTTCGCTGAGCACTTCAATGCGCCCTTTGTATTTCTTATCGAAGAGTTGATCGAGGCTCTTTATGCCACCAGGAATCACTTCTTTATTCCAGCCAAATCCAGCGAAACCTGATTGCCATGTTAGCGAACTCTTACGACCCGGGTCGAAGCCAACATTCGCAAGACCAGGGAGAATATTTTCTTTGTTTGGGATTGCTCCTTCGTCAAATGCTTGCGCGTAACCTAAGCGAATCCAACGCCCGGCCATCCAGTCGGTGAGCGTGACGATATCCCAGCCAATATCTTTTCCTTGTTCAAGCTTTACTTGAACCTTCCCGTAAAACTCATCGTTATCGTTCACTTCTTCTTTGTAAACGACGTTGATTCCTGACGCTGCAATAAAAGTTTCGAGCGAGGGATACTTTTGAGTTTTCTCGTCGTAATCTAGATACTCTGGCCAGTTTGCCCAGCGCACTGTTCCTGATGAATCAGAAGCTGAGCTCTCACTTGCACTGCCGGCTTCCTCTTTCGCACCACCACACGCTGCAAGAACGGCGGTCGCACCTACTGCTCCCGCTCCGGCAAGAAAGCGACGTCGAGTAAGTTGCGCTTTGATCAGCGCTCTGGTCTCTGGCGAAAGTTTCTCGTTCATATCGTGCTCCCTTGTGCTCGCAGTCGGAGGTGGTTAGTTGTTGCGGCTATGCCTCTAGATTAGTCATCACATGCTTGATTCGGGTGTAATCCTCGAAGCCATAACTCGACAAGTCTTTGCCATAGCCAGAGTGCTTGAAACCGCCATGCGGCATCTCCGCCACCATCGGGATGTGGGTGTTAATCCAGACGCAGCCAAAATCAAAGGCCTTCGCCATGCGCATTGCTCGACCATGGTCTTTGGTCCAGACGCTGGAGGCCAACCCGTACTTCACGCCATTTGCCATCCGGACCGCTTCGGCCTCATCGGTGAATTTCTGGACCGTGATCACGGGAGCGAACATCTCGCTCTGGATCATCTCATCATCTTGTTTGAGGTCGGCCACAACAGTGGGGGTCCAGAAGTAGCCAGGTCGATTAACCCGACTTCCACCTGCGGTGACGCGCGCATGTGCTGGCACTCGATCAAGGAAGCCTTGAACGCGAGCTAACTGATTGGCGTTATTAACCGGACCTACGAGTACATCCTCATTGGGCGCTCCAACTTTAATGTTGTTCTTCGCCTGCTCGGTTAGTAGCGCAACTACATCGTTGTACGCGCTCGCCTCAACGATAACGCGAGTTGCTGCGGTGCAATCTTGTCCAGCGTTGAAGTAACCCGCAACTGCGATCCATTCACATGCAGCCTCAAGATTTGCATCATCAAAGATTACAACTGGAGCCTTGCCACCAAGTTCTAAGTGCACGCGCTTAAGATCTTTCGCGGCTTCTTTTGCTACTTCCATACCTGCACGAACAGATCCGGTGATCGAAACAAACTGTGGAATCTCGTGATCGACCAACAAGCGTCCAGTATCTCGATCTCCAGTAATCACGTTAATGACGCCCTCTGGCAGAAATTCCTGCATCAACTCGGCCATCCAAAGCGTTGAAACTGGAGTGGTATCGCTTGGCTTCAAGACGACTGAGTTTCCGGCAGCAATTGCAGGAGCCCACTTCCATACTGCCATCATCATCGGATAGTTCCATGGTGTGACTTGTGCGCAGACTCCGATTGGCTCGCGCCGGATAAAAGAGGTGTGGCCTTTTACGTATTCGGCTGCGGAGCGACCTTCAAGGTTTCGAGCAGCACCAGCGAAGAAGCGGATCTGATCCAACATCGGACCAATCTCTTCTTGTCGCGTAATTGCAATCGGCTTGCCAGTGTTCTCCGACTCAATGCCAATTAATTCTTCCGAACGCGCTTCAATCGCATCAGCAATTTTATTGATTGCTCTCTGGCGCTCACCAGGAGTGGAGTCGCGCCAGACTTCAAAAGCGTCCGCAGCTGCATTCATAGCCGCATCGACATCTGCGCTATTTGAGACGGGCGCATGTGCAAAAACTTCGCCGGTTGCTGGATTGATGAGCTCTTGAGTCTTGCCAGAAGAGGAGGGCACGCTCTTGCCATTGATGAAATTGGTGAGAGTTTTCATGGCCAGAGCGTACGCGCCACCTCGCGCCGAGGGCTAGCGGGGAGCGAGCACACTCGTACCGAAAAATCTGCGATTTGGCCGATATTTGGCGGGGTAACCTACGAATATCGTGGTGAAACGCTCCCAAAACTGCGGATTCAGTTGCTTAGCCCAGGAAGCCATGAGAGGGTGGCCTTCATGCGTCAGAAGAATAGAGCCGTTCATCTCGACGAGGCTTCCAAAGCCATCATCGAACAACTGCAAGGTGATGGGCGCAAGCCTTACGCCGCGATCGGTTCAGCGGTCGGCCTCTCCGAAGCCGCAGTGCGCCAGCGCGTGCAGAAGCTTGTCGATTCTGGAGTAATTCAAATCGTTGCCGTCACCGACCCACTTACCGTCGGATCATTTCGGATGGCGATGGTCGGAGTTCGAGTGGAAGGGGATATCACCTCTGTCGCAGATCAACTCGGGAAGTATCGAGAGGTCGACTACGTCGTTGTCACTGCAGGCAACTTCGACATTCTCGTCGAAGTCATCTGTGACGACGATGAGCACCTACTCGAACTTCTCCAGCGAATTCGAGCAATACCTTCGGTGCGAAGCACAGAGAGCTTCGTCTACCTCAAACTACAAAAACAGCTATACAACTGGGGAACATAAAAATGGCAACAACAAGTGAAGCAGATGTAGTCCTCTATCACGACGATGCGCACCATGAGAATTGGTCCGATCGTGCGAAAGAGAACTTATGGCTTGCCTTCTCGCGAATGGGCAATTACGAGCAAGGTGGTTCGATTCCCGTCATCACTCGTGGTGAGGGCGTCTACGTGTGGGATGATCGCGACAAAAAAATCTTCGACGGACTTGCCGGACTCTTTACTGTTCAGATTGGACATGGGCGCGAAGAGCTAGTCGAAGCAGCGGCAAAGCAGATGCGCCAACTTTCCTACTTCCCACTTTGGGGCTATGCCAATCCCCCAGCGATTGAACTTGCAGAGCGGTTAACGTCGTTCACTCCTAAAGGGCTCAATCACGTCTTCTTCTCTGCTACTGGTGGTGAATCGGTCGAAAGTGCAATTAAATTAATCAAGCAGTACTACAAAATGACAGGCAAACCACTCAAACATAAGGTGATTTCGCGTTCGATTGCCTATCACGGCACCACGCAAGGTGCGCTCTCGATCACTGGCATCCCTGCAGCAAAACAATATTTTGAACCACTAATTGCCGGTCACCATAAAGTTCCCAATACCAATTTCTATCGCGCACCACTTAATCATCGCGATGACTACATGGAATTTGGACAATGGGCTGCCAATCGCATCGAAGAGATGATTAATTTTGAAGGGGCTGACACAGTTGCTGCTGTATTCGTCGAGCCAGTGCAAAACTCCGGCGGTTGCTTCCCGCCTCCCCCGGGATACCTTGAGCGAGTCCGTGAAATTTGCGATAAGTACGATGTGATGATGGTCTGTGATGAGACCATCACGGGTTTTGGTCGTATCGGTGATTACTTCGCCTCACGCTTGTTTGGTATCACGCCAGACATCATCACATGCGGAAAAGGAATGACCTCTGGGTATTTTCCAATGGCTGCGATGATTGCTAGCGACAAGCTCTATGAACCATTCCGAAAAGATAACAACGCATTCTTACACGGCTTCACCTTTGGTGGACACCCAGTTGGCGCCGCCGTCGCGCTAGCTAATCTCGATATCTTTGAGAAAGAGAAGATTAACGAGCATGTTCTAGAGAATGAAGGCAAGTTCTATGCCACGCTCGAGAAGCTTTATGACTTGCCGATAGTCGGTGATGTGCGCGGTGCTGGATATTTCTACGGAATTGAAATGGTTAAAGACCGCTCAACCCGCGAAACGTTTAATGCTGATGAGAGCGAAAAGCTCCTGCGTGGTTTCTTATCGAAGAAACTCTACGACTCTGGCTTGTACTGTCGCACTGACGACCGTGGCGATCCAGTTATTCAACTCGCTCCACCACTTATTGCCAATCAGAGTCACTTCGATGAGATTGAGGGCATCCTGCGCTCAGTACTCACTGAAGCATGTGAGTTGATCTTCTGATGACGCAATCTGGTGCACCTCTTGGTGATACTAAACGGACCACGCTCCATCGCGTACCGCATAAAGAGGTGAAAGATCGGGCGCTTCTCTATCAAATTCTTGATGCTGCGCTAGTCGGCCATGTGGGATTCGTTCAGGATGGGCAACCCTTTGTCATTCCTGTGGCAATCGCTCGTGATGGCGACAACCTACTGCTCCATGGTTCAAAAGCATCCCGTCTTTTCAAGACCTTAGCGAGCGGTGCGCCGTGCGCAGTTTCGGTGACACATATCGACGCATTGGTACTTGCGCGATCGGCTTTTGAATCATCAATGAACTACCGGAGCGCGATGATCCTTGGCGTTGCGCGGGAACTAGAGGAAAGCGAAAAGATTCGCGCCTTCGATGCACTCACCGATCATTTACTCCCGCAACGGCGTCCATCGTTGAGACCATTGAATGACGATGAGATTAAGCAAACCATGATGCTTTCGCTTCCAATGAATGAAGCTAGCGTGAAAATCTCGTCGAAATTCCCTGCAGATGATGAGGAAGACCTCGCTTGGCCAGTGTGGGCCGGGAATATTCCGATTGAGCATCGCTACGGCGTTCCGATTCCCGATCCACGTATGACAGTTGATCATCCACTTCCTGATTACCTCAAGGAGTGGCCAGAAGGACGAACATGAACCTCTGGAGCGACACACTTCTCTATGTTGAGGAGGAGCGAAGAGCGCTTGATACTGCAATCGATGCGGATATAGCGATTGTCGGCGGTGGATTTACCGGCCTTTGGTCCGCCTATTACTTGGAACAGCTCGACCCATCGTTGCGAATCGTCATTCTGGAAGCGGAGCGAATCGGTTTCGGTGCAAGTGGCAGGAATGGTGGCTGGTGCTCTGCGCTCTACCCCACCACGGCTGACTACAACGTTGTCCGACCACACCTTGTGACATCTATCGATGAGATTGGCGCCTTTGCTCATAAACATGCGCCAGAGGTGGGCTTCGTGAAGAGCGGCACGTTAACAATCGCGCGTAACGGTGCACAGCTAGCCCGATTGAAATCTGCGCTTACCAGCGAATCGGAGCTACTCTCTAAAGATCAGATTCGCTCACGGATACATATGCGAAATTCGATTGGCGGCACCTTTACTCCAGATTGCGCGGTCATTCATCCGGGGCGATTAGTGCGCGCTCTTGCTAGAGAGGTAGAGAAGTTAGGTGTGCGAATCTACGAGAAGAGTCGTGCCATTACTATCGAGCCGACGCTTATTACTACCGAACGCGCAAGCGTGCGCGCAACCTCGATTATCAAAGCGACGGAAGTTTTCTCGCAAAATTCGCGCCAGCATGCACCAATCTACTCTTTGATGGTTGCAACCGAACCACTCTCTGAGGAGATTTGGAGTGAGATTGGCTTGCAACAGCGAGAGACATTTGCCGAAGCGCTCCATTTGGTGAATTACGGCCAACGCACTATTGATAATCGATTAGCTGTAGGTGGACGTGGTGCGCGTTACCTCCTTGGTTCACGACTGAACCAGAAACACGAGATGGATCATCGCACCCATATGGAAATCATCGAATTAACTCGATCCTGGTTCCCAGTTTTGAAGAAAGTGAAGTTCACCCATCGCTGGGGTGGCGCAGTCTCGATTCCGCGCGATTGGCATCCCTACATTACGTGGGATAAAGCTTCCGGAATTGGGCGCGCAGGTGGTTACTCAGGTGATGGTGTGACCCTCTCCCATCTTGCTGGGAAGACGCTCGCGCATCTGATTCTTGAGCGCGACCATCCGATCACGACGCTTCCGCATGTGAATTGGCAGAACCCGATGTGGGAGCCAGAGCCACTGCGTTGGATAGGCGTAAATGGCAGCGTCCTTGCGACCGACATTGCAGATCGCGAAGAGTCAGTAACGCGTCGACCATCTCTTATTGCAAAAGCGCTAAACTCATTTATCAGAGTGTGAGCAAGAACTTCCCACGAAAGGTGCATTATGAAGATTGCAGTCGTGGGGAGTTATGGCGTAGGCATGACCATGCGATTCGCGAAATTTCCTGAAGCTGGTGAAACCCTTATGGGTGGAGCATTCGATGCTGGCCCCGGAGGCAAAGGTTCTAACCAAGCAATTGGTGCCGCGCGCCTTGGCGCAGAGGTAAGTTTCCTCACCGCAATAGGTCCTGATGATTTTGGTTTAGCAGCCCGCGCTCTCTGGGAAGAAGAGGGAGTGGATGCATCATCAGTAATCACCGGAAGGGCACACACAATGGTGGGTTTCATTTTGGTAGATGCAGACGGGGAAAATCGCATAATTGTCGCTGCTGGAGCACTTGATGAAATCAATGCATCCCATGTTGAGAATTTTCGCTCACATATTGCTGCTTCCGATGTCTTAGTAATCTCGATGGAGTTGGCATTTTCCGCTGTCCTAGCTGCGCTAAAAGTTGGCCGAGAAGAAGGGGCATCCATAATCTTGAATCCTGCACCCGCAACGGAGTTGCCCGAACAGACATGGAGTATGTTCGATTACATCACCCCAAACCGCACCGAAGCCCCAGTATTGCTTGGGCTACCCGCGGATCATGGGCTCACTCCCGAAGAATTGGTTGCGAAGATGCGAACAAAAACTGATGCAAAAATCATCATGACCCTCGGCGCCCAAGGATGTTTAGTCGATGATGGCGCGGAGGTATTTGTAGTGCCTGCATTTCGGGCCGACAAAATTGTAGACACTACTGGCGCTGGAGATAGTTTCACTTCAGCTCTTGCGGTTGCAATTGGTGAAGGTCGCGAGTTGCGTGAAGCTATTCGGTTTGCAGCCGCATCAGGTGCGCATTCAGTTGGAATTGCGGGGGTTATTAATTCCTTGCCTAGACGCGATGACATCGAACGAAAATTGGCTCAATGAAGCTCGATCAACTAGCCCCTGCCCAACTTGCACCGTATATCCAACACACCAAGATTCAAGCTAATGCGACCGGTACCGAAATGGCAGTGCACATCAAGCAAGCGAGCGAATTTGGTTTTAACGCGGCGATGGTTCCTGGTTCTTGGGTTAGCTTGGCGAAATCAA
>CAZLOJ010000008.1:29250-37771 GCA_964561165.1 uncultured Bifidobacterium sp.
TTTGGTTTTAACGCGGCGATGGTTCCTGGTTCTTGGGTTAGCTTGGCGAAATCAATTCTCTCGGGAACTGGAATTACCATTGCCTCCGCCTTGGATTTTCCAACTGTTGGCGTAATGACTAGTGCCGGTAAAGCTGCCGAGGCTGCAGAACTAGTTCGATTAGGTGCAACGGAAATCGATATTGGCGTTCAAATTGGCTGGCTGAAATCGGGCATGTACAGAGAATTTCATGACGATATTGCTGGAGTAGTTAATGCAGCGGGAGTGCCGATTAAAGTTATGTTGGAGCTACCCCTACTGACTGAAGAAGAGCGCGAAATTGCTGTAGAAATTGCGATGGAGGCAGGGGCAGCCTTTCTAAAGAACGCAAGTAGTGGACAGATTGAGACAGCAAACCCTGAAAGTATTAAATATCTCGTCGACCGGGTAAAAGGTGGAGTAAAGGTGAAAGCGTCCGGCTCCATCAAGAGCTTTGCTCAGGCAAAGTCCCTAATCGCTGCAGGGGCAAGCCTGCTTGGCACCAGCGCTGGTATTGAAATTATCTCCGACACCAGCACAAACTCCACAACAAGTTATTAACTCTTTGATTTCTCACTAGCAGCAAGCTGGCCGCAGGCGCCATCAATCTCGCGGCCGCGAGTATCTCGTACCGTAACTGGCACGCCAAAACTCTCGAGCTTGGCAACAAATGCCTTCTCATCTTCAGGGCGAGATGCAGTCCACTTCGAACCTGGCGTTGGATTAAGCGGAATGAGATTGACATGCGCATTCTTATTCTTGAGCATTCGACCCAGCAGGTCTGCTCGCCACGCCTGATCATTTACGTCGCGAATGAGAGCATATTCGATGGAATATCGGCGCCCGGTTGTACGCGCATATTCATCAGCAGCTGCGAGAACTTCGCGCACCTTCCACCGAGTGTTGATGGGAACGAGAGTGTCACGCAATTCGTCATCGGGTGTATGGAGCGATACTGCAAGTGTTACGGGAATCTTCTCTTGAATTAACTTCTCAATCCCAGTGACAACTCCGACAGTTGATAGCGTGACAGAACGCGCACCAATACCAAAACCATCTGGAGCAGGTGACGTGATATTGCGAATTGAGCGAAGCACAGCGTTGTAGTTCGCCATCGGTTCGCCCATTCCCATGAAAACGATGTTAGAGAGGCGAATCGGTTCTCCCATCAGCCCTGCCTCGAGAATCTTTGATGCTTCAAATACTTGAGCGGTGATCTCGCCTGCGCTTAAGTTGCGCGTAAGCCCGGCTTGACCGGTCGCACAGAACGGACAGTTCATACCGCATCCGGCTTGCGAAGAGATGCATAGCGTTGCGCGATCTGGATAACGCATCAGAACGCTCTCTACGAGAACTCCGTCATGTAACTTCCAGAGATCCTTTCGAGTCTTCCCTCCATCACATTCGATGGTGCGCACCGCTGTGAGAAGTTTCGGAAAGAGCCCATCAGCTAATTTCTTGGCGATAGCAGGCGAAATGTCAGTCCACGATGCAGGATCATCGTTATGGCGGGCGAAGTAATGATTCGCCAGTTGTTTAGCCCGGAAGCCTTGCTCCCCTAATTCCGAGACCGCTTGAGCACGCTCTTCAGGAGCAAGATCTGCAAAATGTCTCGGCGCACGTTTAGTTACTGGTGCTACATCAATGATCAAAGGCTTATCCATGATTTATCAACTCACCAAATTCAAAATAGCCCAAACGAATGGGGAGGTCAGCAGAACTGAATCGAGTCGATCGAGCACACCACCATGTCCAGGGAGCAGCGCCCCCATATCTTTTAGATCGAGGTCGCGCTTGATTGCGCTTTCGATGAGATCGCCTGATGTGGCGGTAATAACTGCGCCTAATCCGACGAGCACACCTACCCACCATGGTTGATCGAAATAAATGCTCAGCATGAGCGAACCGCCAACGGCGGTGAAGATCACTGAGCCAGCTAGACCTTCCCAACTCTTTTTCGGACTAATTGTCGGTGCGATCTTATGTTTACCGAGTAGCACCCCGAAGATGTATCCAAATGTATCGTTGCATGCGACCAGAACTACCAACGTCATAATTCGGCGCAGCCCGTCATCTTCCTTAGCCATCGCGAGCAAGAACGATGCGAGAAATGGGATATAGGCGAGAGTGAAGATGCTGGCAAAAGCATTTTTCACGAAATCCTTGGGACCGCGCGTCAAAATCGCGACCAGAGTAAACGGAACCGTTAGCGCAGTTGCCACTGCGATTCCGGCAATTCCTTCAAACCAAGCGGCGAGAAATATCGCAGTTGCTGAAAGATAGAGCGAACTACAAATAGAAATATTTGCCCGAGTTAGCGCGCGATCCATCTCCCAGATTCCGCGATAGACAAAGGCAAGCGCTAGCGCGACGAAAAGAATCCGGTCAAAGAAACTCAGTGAACCAATAACGAGCGCAAGAATGAGAATGCCAACTCCGATTGATGGGATGAGCTTTCGCCCAGCCCTCTTGTTAATCGCCTCATTGAGCGAGTGGAGGTCTGACATGCCAGCGGCGCGAACTCTCAAACTTCGAGAAGTTCGGTCTCCTTATGCTTTAGTAGATCATCAATCTTCGCTACATGCGCGCTGGTGTGCTTGTCGAGCTCTTTCTCTGCCCGCGCAACGTCATCCTTGCCCACCTTGCCATCTTTTTCGAGTTTCTCGAGCGCCTCTTTGGCATGGCGGCGGATATTTCGAACCGAGACACGTGATTCTTCCGCTTTATTACGTGCAACCTTGATGAATTCTTTACGGCGATCTTCGGTTAATTGCGGGAAGTTGACGCGAATCACGCCACCATCGGATGCAGGATTGACGCCAAGATCGGATTCGCGTATAGCTTTTTCGATAATCGCCATTGCGCCTTTGTCGTACGGGGTAACAACCGCGATGCGCGCCTCAGGAACTTGTACAGAAGCAAGCTGCGCTAATGGCGTGAAGGTGCCGTAGTAATCGACCATGATTTTTGCAAACATCGAAGGATGGGCTCGACCCGTACGAATCGCGCCAAAGTCATCCCGTGCAACTTCAACTGCCTTATCCATCTTCGAATCAGAATCCTTGAGGACCTCATTCACTAACTCTGACATTGTGCCGCTCCTTAAGAGACAAGAGTCCCGATTGATTCACCGCGAACTGCTCGGGCGATATTTCCTATTTTCATCAAGTCAAAGACAATGATGGGAAGGTTGTTCTCACGACAAAGACTAAAGGCGGCAGCATCCGCAACAGCGAGTGATTTGCTCAAGACTTCGTCAAAAGAGATCTTCTCGTACTTGGTTGCGTTCTTATCTTTCCGTGGGTCTGCCGAGTACACGCCATCAACGCCACTCTTAGCCAGCAGGAGAGCTTCCGCTTTGATCTCGAGCGCACGTTGTGCCGCAACAGTGTCGGTGGTAAAGAAAGGCATTCCAGCACCAGCGCCGAAAATCACGACGCGACCTTTGTTGAGGTGACGTATCGCACGAAGCGGAATATAAGGCTCGGCCACTTGACCCATATGAATTGCAGTTTGAACTCGAGTTGGCACGCCCTCTTTCTCCAAGAAATCTTGGAGCGCAAGGCAGTTCATCACGGTGCCGAGCATTCCCATGTAGTCGGCGCGCGCGCGATCCATTCCGCGTTGTTGTAACTCTGCGCCGCGGAAATAATTTCCTCCTCCAACGACGATGGCAACTTCAACGCCAGAACGTGCAACGTCTGCGATTTGTTTTGCGATTCCTTGCACGACATCGGGATCAACACCGATACCAGTGCCGCCACCAAAGACCTCACCCGAGAGTTTTAGGAGGACTCTCGAGTAGGTCATGGTCACTATTGTCTTACTGTCCGACGCGGAAACGGAAGAAGGCTGTAGCTGATGTCCCAGCCTCGCTCAGTACCTGCGCCACGGTCTTCTTCTGGTCCTTAGCAAATGCTTGCTCCACCAGGCTGACCTCTTTCACGAAGCCAGTAACTCGACCTTCAACGACCTTAGCGAGGGCAGCCTCTGGCTTACCTTCGTTGCGGGCAGTCTCTTCTGCGATGCGGCGTTCGTTCTCGATGACCTCTGCAGGAACCTGCTCGCGAGTGACATATTGCGGCGCGAATGCTGCGATGTGTTGTGCAACATCCTTGCCGATATCCCCTGCTGCGCTAGCGAGTTGGAGGAGCACGCCAACTTGTGGCGGAAGATCAGGGCTGGTCTTGTGTAGGTAGGCAACAACTGGTGAACCTTTGAGAACACCAACGCGACGCAGTGCGATGCGCTCTCCGAGAGTTGCATTCGCCTCATCGATATGAGCTTGCACCGTTTTACCACCACCGAAATCTGAGGCGAGGAAGCCTTCAGTGTCGCTGACGTTTGATGCGGCAAGCTTTGCCACCAATTCATCAGCGAGCGCTTGGAAGCGTTCACCTTTGGCCACGAAGTCGGTTTCGCAATTGAGCTCGAGGATTACTCCTGAGTCACCGTCAACCTTTGCTGCAACAAGACCGTTCGAGGTCGTGCGACCTTCGCGCTTAGTAACGCCCTTAAGACCTTTAACGCGGATGATCTCTACTGCCTTGTTGAAATCGCCGCCAGCCTCGTCGAGCGCCTTCTTGCAATCCAACATACCTGCGGCGGTCTGTTCGCGCAGGCGCTTAACATCTTCTGCTGTGTATGACATGTATCTGCGCTTTCTTTAGTCGGCTTTAGTTGGCGGGAGTTTCTGGTGCTGCAGGTGCGGCTGCCGCTTCTAACTCTGCTGCAACATCGGCAACAGCAGCTGCTGCAGGCTCAGGCTTATTTTGTGCCTGGCGTGCTTGCATACCTGCAATAACAGCATCAGCGATGACGCGGGTAAGGAGCGCGACGGAGCGAATTGCATCGTCGTTTCCTGGAATCTTGTATTCGACCTCATCTGGATCGCAGTTGGTATCGAGAATCGCGATGACTGGAATACCAAGCTTGTGCGCCTCTTGTACGGCAAGGTGCTCTTTCTTGGTGTCGACAACCCAGATAGCTGAAGGGGTCTTAGTCATGTTTCGAATACCATCGAGGTTCTTCTTCAACTTATCTTTTTCGCGACGAAGGACGAGGAGCTCCTTCTTGGTACGAATCTGATCTTGGTTAGCTTCGAGCGCTTCGAGCTCTTTGAGGCGATCGATTCGCTTTGCCACGGTGTTGAAGTTGGTGAGCATGCCGCCGAGCCAACGCTCAGTCACATAGGGCATACCAACGCGCTTAGCCTGTTCGATAATCGGCTCTTGCGCTTGCTTCTTCGTTCCCACGAAGAGGATATGTCCACCACGTGCGACAGTGTCCTTCACAAATGCATACGCTTGATCGATCAGCGCAAGTGATTGTTGGATATCGATAATGTAGATGCCGTTACGTTCGGTGAAGATGTAACGCTTCATCTTTGGATTCCATCGACGCGTTTGATGTCCGAAGTGGACGCCGCTGTCGAGGAGTTCTCGCATGGTGACAACCGCCATGGTTGCGCGCTCCTAATTCTGCACAAGGTAGAACCTTGCGCACTCGGTTGTTGGTACGTACCAATTTGGTTCGTACCCCTAGCAATCTGAGCCGGCGCCCTTCTGATGGACCACGAGCATTTCGCGCGCGGACCGAGGTAGTGAAGGGGCTCGGATTGCGTGAAGTCACCGGTTTTACGCGGTGCTGGGGATAAGCCTACCTGACCCACAGGGCGCGAAATTCCCCAGCTTTTGCTCGGAGCGAGCCAGGGCTCACATGGGCCACCCACTATCGCCTGCTATGAGATCACCATTGAAATGGGCGGTTATCGCCACCCTCGCCACCACTACCTTCCTCACTGGCATTGCGCTGCCCACCACCGCTACGAGTGAAGGGCGCTCCTCTGTCTGGATTGCACCCCTTCCCGGGGAACGTCCACTTCTGACCGCCTACCACCCACAGGGAAAACGCGGCGCCGGCGCAAGTCCAGCACGCCACATGGGGGTCGACCTACTGGCCACATTTGGCGAAGCGATTCGTGCGCCAATTGACGGCGTAATTTCATTTGCTGGAACCGTCAATGAGATTCCAATAGTGGTGCTCACCCATCATGATCAATTGGTGTTGCGACGAACCACATATCTTCCTGCGACAACAGATTTTCCGATTGGTTATTCCATCATGCAAGGTATGAATTTTGCTCGCGTTGCACCGCTCTTTCATTGCGCGCGCCCATGCCTGCATTGGGGTGAACGAATCGGTACTCGCTATTCCAATCCGATGAAACACCTTGGACGGGCTGTGTTACTTCCCCGATTCTCGTAAGAGAAAAATTTCACGCTCGCGGATGGGCTTGCATATACGCAGCTTTCAATCGCTCCTCTGACACGTGGGTATAGATCTGGGTTGTGGCAAGTGATGCGTGGCCCAATATCTCTTGCACCGTTCGTAAATCTGCGCCGCGTTCGAGCAAATGTGTTGCTGCGCTATGGCGCAATCCATGGGGGCCAAATTTCGGTGCGTTCGGCAACGCTTGCAGCGCAGAGTAAACGACTTCGCGAACTGTTCGTGGATCGATTCGTTTACCACGTGCACCAAGAAAGAGCGCCAAGCCGGATGTACCACTTACATATGAGGTGCGAGCATCAGATATCCAGCGATCAATTGCCTTAAGCGCTGGTGCGCCCAGTGGCACAGTCCGCTCTTTTCTCCCCTTACCAAATACTCGAATGGTATTTCGCGCTCGATCAATATCCTCTAAATCCAACCCGCATAACTCAGAGACTCGGATTCCAGTGCTGTAGAGCAGTTCGATGATGGCGATATTGCGCGTCGCATGGGGCTCTGCCTCCTCGCCAAGTGCGCTCTCGAGCGCGTTGAAAACTTCCTCAGTTTCAGAGACGGTAAGCACGGTTGGCAGGGTTCGTTGTGATTTAGGAGTAGCTAAACGCTCACCAACATCCTCTGTCATCAAATTGTTCTTTGTTGCCCATGCAGTAAAGGTTCGAACCGCTACCGCTCTTCGAGCGATCGTCGTGCGTGCACCGCCTTTGCTCTGTTGTGTTGCTAACCATGAGCGGATCGCAGCAAGGGTAAGTTGATCGACAGATGCGATACTAAGTTCTGCGCAATGGGTGAAGAGTGAGGTGAGATCGCCGAGGTAGGCGCGGATGGTGTGCTCGGAGAGATTGCGATGCAGGCGAAGATGCTCTTCATAGCGCGGTAAGCATTCTGCGAGCATGTTTAAAGGTTACTCGGGCTTTATTCCTTTGCGGAGTAAGCCATAGGTAACGGCTTCTTCAAGCGCCATTTCAGAGGCAGCAATCACATTCTCGTGGACGCCAACAGTGGTCCACTCCCCTTCGCCATCGCTAGTTTCTACAAGCACGCGCGTCACCGCGCTGGTGCCCTGGCGTCCTTCGAGGATTCGAACTTTGTAGTCAGTTAATTCAAGTGCAGCTAACTCGGGGTAAATACTCTCTAAACCTTTTCGCAGCGCATTATCAATCGCGTTGACGGGACCATTACCTTCACCGGCGGTGATGAACTCTTTATCACGGGCTTTGATCTTCACAGTGGCGCGAGAGATCACTGAAGAATCTGGTCGGCGCTCGACATTGGTTGACCATTCGAGCACCGTGAAATAGCGAACCTTCTCTCCCGCCTTAGCCTCACGAAGGAGTAATTCAAAGGATGCATCCGCTGCCTCAAAGGTATAACCACGCATCTCAAGCTCTTTGACTCTCTCGACTACTTTTCCAACAAGCTCGCGATCGGCGCTGACATCGATACCCATCTCTTGGCTCTTGAGTTCGACAGATGCGCGACCTGCCATATCAGAGACGAGCATGCGACGATCGTTACCAACAAACTCTGGTTCGGTATGTTGATAGAGCGCAGGATCCACTTTGATTGCTGATGCATGAAGGCCTGCTTTATGCGCGAATGCTGAGATACCAACATATGGTTGGCGCGGACTTGGTGCGATGTTGGTGACTTCGGCAACCGCGTGCGAAATACGGAAAGCCTCGCGCAAACTTCCCTCTGGTAGGACTGGCTTCTTATATTTTAATTCCAAGTTCGCGATGATCGAGACAAGATCAGCATTGCCCGTCCGCTCACCATACCCATTGAGCGTTCCCTGAACGTGAGTCGCACCTGCATCGATAGCAGCAAGCGAGTTGGCAATCGCGCAACCGGTGTCGTTATGGCAATGGATTCCCACGCGCGCTCCAGTGACAGCAAGCGCATCTGCAACAACATCTGCAATCTCTGCAGGAAGCATTCCACCATTGGTGTCACAGAGCGCAGCAATGTCTGCCCCTGCCTCCATAGCAACGCGCACTACCTCAAGTGCATAAGCTTTATTCGCACGATAGCCATCAAAGAAGTGCTCAGCATCAAGAAATACCCGGCGACCTTCCTGCACCATGAACGAAATAGTGTCGCGCACCATCGCGAGGTTCTCATCGAGTGAAGTCTTAAGCGCAAGATCAACATGAAGATCATGTGACTTGGCAACGACGGTAATAATCGGCGCTTTGGAATCGATGAGGGCACG
>CAZLOJ010000009.1:0-37520 GCA_964561165.1 uncultured Bifidobacterium sp.
GTTCATCCACCTTTATCTGACCGGAATGGACCGAATCTTCGAAATCATGGACGCTGTATGCGACATCATCTGCCCAATCCATAACCTGAGCTTCTAATGGGGCTTGTGCGTGCGTGACGCCCAGCTTGACCCACTCGAATATCTTGAGGTCGTCCTGATAAACGCCAAATTTCTGTGAATTCTCAGTTGCACTCCATGGATATTTGATAGCGCTATCGAGAGTTGCGCGTGTGAGATTTAAACCCGCGCTCTCACCTTCTAGATCAAGTGTCTTTGGTTCAAGTCGCGTCAAAATTCGAAAACTCTGTGCATTACCTTCGAAACCACCACATGCGCGCGCAATCTCTGCAAGCGCCGTTTCACCATTGTGACCAAAGGGTGGATGGCCTAAATCATGTGCTAAACATGCGCTCTCTACTAAATCAGGATCAGCACCTAAGGCAGCACCTAGTTCACGCCCAACTTGTGCACACTCAAGTGAGTGCGACAACCGCGTGCGCGGAAAATCATTTGCCCACGGCTGGGCCACTTGTGTTTTCGCAGCGAGTCTTCGTAGCGCTGATGAATGAATGATTCGGGCCCGATCGCGAGCGAACTCTGTCCGCCCAGGGCGTTTCGCCGGTTCGTCGACGTACCGTGCGATATCAGTTGCGCTATAGCTACTCATGCGGAGTGTGCACCGCGCTCTCCATGATCGCTCAAATGAATTCCTCTTCGCCCTAACGTGATGTATGCAAGATACGCCCCTGCCTCTCGAAATAGATAGCGTCTACTCGCATTTTCCAGAGTATTTGGCCCCTTTTCCACCGGTACGCACTTCGCCAGGAGCGCGAAATCGCGCGCCATTGTGACAGCTCGTAAACAATGCCATGGGTCTGTGACAACAAAGATCTGCTGAGATTTATCGGGAATTTTTTGCGCATACGCCACCGTACTGGTGTAGGTATCAATTCCAGCGCTCACGACAATCACGTCATTCCTTGCCACGCCATTCGCCCGAAGCCATGCCGCCCCGGCTTTTGCCTCTGTCGTGCGATCTCCAGGTTGGCTAAAGCCCACTGTGATGATCTTCTCGACTCTATTGCTCTTATACAAATCGCGGGCTTGAGTCAGGCGCGCTGTTAAAACTGCACCTGGTCTGCCATTTAACTGTGCCGCTCCAAGTACGACCGCATACTTCGCGCTTCCCTCGGCGGGATGGATTCCGGTCCACCAAACACGAGCAGTTGAAATCAGAGGAATTGCGATTATCAGTACAAGTAGAAATGCAATTGACTTGAAGAGTAATTTGAAAAAGATCATCCGCCTGATACCGAATCGTCAAGTGCAATCGCAGGGATCTCGTCGGGATCTTCGAGCCAACGATGCGGCAACGAAACCTGGCGCACGCCTGAACTTCGCCCACGTGGAGCCTCGCCAATTTGCTGGGGATACGGCTGTTCTTCGATTTGATCAAGTAACAACTGCATCTGATTGAAATTCTCAATCATCGCTAGCTGTGATCGAATCTCACTTCCAACACGGAATCCTTTGAGGTACCACGCCATATGTTTTCGTAAATCTCGTGCAGCGCGAAATTCATCCTCGAAGTATTCGCTCAGCAGTTGGCCATGTCGGATCATAATCTGCGCAACAGCGCGCAAAGTTGGCGCTTCTGGCGCTGGTCGTCCTTCGAAAGCTGCAACCAATTCGGCAAATAACCACGGCCTTCCCAGGCAGCCACGGCCAACGACTACGCCATGACATCCGCTCTCCGAAACCATCCGCAAGGCATCAGCCCCTGACCAAATATCGCCATTACCTAAGACGGGTACGCCATAAGGTTCGAGCGCGCTTACTAATTCGCTAATTGCACTCCACTGCGCATTACCCGAATACATCTGAGCGGCAGTGCGTGCGTGCAATGCCACCCAGGAGACGCCAAGTTGCGCCGCGCTCTTTCCGGCTTCGATAAATGTCTTATGGTCATCATCGATGCCGATGCGCATCTTCACCGTAACGGGAATATCAAATTGCGCTGCATTGCGCACTACTGATCCAACGATCTCTTTAAAGAGTTCACGCTTGTAAGGCAGCGCCGCTCCCCCGCCTTTGCGCGTAACTTTGGGGACCGGACATCCAAAATTCATATCGATGTGATCAGCCAGATTTTCCCGCCCCAACATCTGCACTGCTAAACCAGCAACTCGTGGATCTACTGCATATAACTGAATCGACCGCGGAAATTCTCCTTTTCCTGGAGTGATCATTCGCATGGTCTCTTCGTTCCGTTCGATGAGTGCCCGCGCCGTGACCATTTCAGAGACAAATAAACCAGCTCCCTGCTCGCGGCAGAGCAAACGGAAAGCTGCATTGGTAATTCCAGCCATGGGGGCAAGTACAACCGGTGGATCTATCTCAATCGCTCCCGATGGAATCGAAAGCGTAAGGGGCTTTAGCAGCCCAGTAGTCGAGGTGCCAACCACGCTTCCACCTGATCTAATGCGATACGACTCTGCTCCATCGAATCACGTTCACGAATGGTGACTGCATGATCATCAAGTGATTCAAAATCGATTGTGATACAAAAAGGTGTGCCAATCTCATCTTGACGTCGGTAGCGACGACCGATTGCACCAGCATCGTCAAATTCGACATTCCAATTCTTCCGTAACTGTGCGGCAAGATCGCGCGCCTTTGGAGAAAGGTCAGCATTGCGAGAGAGCGGCAGGACGGCTGCTTTGACGGGAGCAAGGCGGGGATCTAGACGCATCACAGCGCGCTTTTCCATCTCACCTTTTGCATTCGGAGCTTCATCTTCGGTGAACGCATCCATCATGAAAGTCAGCGCGCAGCGGTCAACACCAGCTGCAGGTTCAATGACATAAGGCGTCCAGCGCTCGTTCTTCTCTTGATCAAAATACGTCAGGTCTTTACCTGAAGATGCAGAGTGCGCTTTGAGATCGAAATCAGTTCGATTAGCGATTCCCTCGAGTTCGCCCCACTCGGTTCCGGAGAATTCGAACTTGTACTCGATATCCGCCGTTCGCTTGGAGTAGTGCGAGAGTTTCTCTTTTGGATGCTCATAGATACGAAGTCGCTCAGGATTGATGCCAAGATCCTTGTACCAAGCAAGACGAGTGTCGATCCAATACTGGTGCCACTCTTCATCGGTACCTGGAACTACGAAAAATTCCATCTCCATCTGTTCGAATTCTCGAGTTCTGAAGATGAAGTTTCCGGGTGTGATCTCGTTCCGGAAAGATTTCCCAATCTGCCCGATTCCAAACGGTGGTTTCTTCCGCGATGTCGTAAGAACTTGATCAAAGTTTATGAATATTCCTTGTGCAGTCTCTGGCCGTAAGTAGGCAAGACCGGACTCATCTTCTACCGGTCCAAGAAAAGTTTTAAGTAGGCCAGAGAATTGTTTTGGAACAGTGAATTGGCCCTTGTTTCCACACGCAGGGCAATTCACTTCGGTGAGATCGGTTGGCTTGCGATTATGTTTTGCTTCAAACGCTTCTTCAAGATGATCTGCGCGATAGCGCTTATGGCACGAGGTGCACTCGGTGAGCGGATCCGAGAAGGTCGCGACGTGTCCGGATGCTTCCCACACTTCGCGGGCGAGAATCACGCACGAATCAATGCCTACGACATCTTCACGTCCGGTGACCATCGAACGCCACCATTGGCGCTTCACATTATTTTTTAACTCCACGCCCAACGGTCCGTAATCCCACGAGGCGCGTAAGCCACCATAAATCTCACTCGAGGGGTAGACGAAGCCTCGGCGCTTGGCCAAGCTGACAATTGTCTCTAAACGATCGGCTGCCATGGTTTTCCTCTCCATCCGGCTGGCTGTCGGCGGAGCGCCGCTGGCGGCGCTCAGATATATATAAGGGTACCCGCTATCAATCCTAAAAAAATGGTAATGACAATCATTTCCATTTTTGCTACCCTCCCGCCATGACTCTTCCTATCGTCCTCGCGGCAATTACCGCCCTCGCCACAGCAGTCGGCGGACTCATCGCGCTTAAAGCAAAAGACCGACTTCACCTCGTGCTTGGCCTTGCTGCTGGATTACTCCTTGGCCTCGTCGCATTCGATCTCCTCCCAGAAGTCTTCGCTCATGGCGAGCAGGAATTTCTCGGTGCACCATCAGTATCAATCGCTTTAATCGGTGGCTTTCTTGCGCTCCATCTCTACGAGCGATTCTTCGGTTCGCATGAACCAGCTGAATCAGATTACGGTCATGACCATAAGCACTCAGCGAATGTTGCTGGTGGATTAGGCGCACTTGCCATGGGTGGCCATGTATTCCTTGACGGCCTCGCCCTTGCTGTCGCTTTCAAAGTGAGTGATCAACTTGGTTTCGCGGTCTTCATCGCTCTGCTAGTGCATGCATTCAGCGACGGCTTGAACACTGTCTCGTTACTGATTAAAAGTGGGCACTGGAGCAAGAACGCTATCTGGTTAATTGGTGTCGATTCAATCGCACGAATATCTGGCGCAGTATTAGGCTCAACAATCGCCCTCAGCGAAGATTTCATCGCCCTCTATCTTGCAGCATTCGCAGGAATCATCATCTATTTAGCAACCAGCCATATCTTGCCCGAGGCGCACGCAAAACACTCTTCACGTTTGACGCTTCTTGCCACAGTCGTTGGCGTGATTGCTATGTGGGCCATGGTTTCGCTTTTACATAGCACGCATGCACATGGTGCAGATGATTCGCACGGAGAATCTTCGCATTCCATTCCACACGAAGATGACCATCATGAAGAAGATGAAGAGCACCATGAATAAATCGCAGGTCAAACTTCTCTCCACCTTAGAACGAGTGGGTGGTTTTGCCAGTGCGCAGGAGCTTTACCAAATTCTCCGTAGAGATGGAGATGGAATCGGCCTTACTACTGTGTACCGCGCGCTTCAAACGTTACTAGACGACAAAATAGTGGATGTGCTTCGCCGAGAAGATGGTGAGTCAATTTACCGTCTCTGTGGTGAGAGCCATCATCACCATCTGGTCTGCCGCTCCTGTGGAACAACGGTAGAGATTGAAGGATCTTCAGTTGAAAAATGGGCCGAAGTTATCGCGAAAGAACATAGATTTCGAGAGGTCGGACATACGATCGAGCTCTTTGGCTTATGTGCAGCCTGCTAAAAATTACGCTTTGCCGAAACGGCGTTCGCGCTGCGAATAAATCTCAATCGCTTTCCATAAGGTCTCACGACGCACATCTGGCCACAGTACGTCCATAAAGACAAGTTCGGCATAAGCGACTTGCCATAGCAAGAAGTTACTTATGCGCTCCTCTCCGGATGAGCGAAGGAAGAGATCGATATCGCTTGGAATGTTGAGGTATTCACCGAATTTCTTCTCGCTGATTTTCTCCGGGTTTACTCTCTTTCGCTTGATATCAGCAGCCAACTCGACTGCAGCATCAATAATCTCTGAACGTCCACCGTAATTGACGCACATGTTAAGCGTCAGCACTTTATTCCTTGCGGTCTTCTCTTCGGCGCGCTCTAGCTCGGAGATTACGCTCCCCCAGAGCTTTCCTGGACGTCCGGCCCATTTCACTCGCACTCCCATATCGTGCATCTGATCTAATCGGCGACGAATCACGTCGCGATTAAAACCCATCAGAAATTTCACTTCTTCAGGTGAGCGTTTCCAATTCTCCGTTGAGAATGCAAAAGCGCTCAATTCTTTGACGCCTATTTGGATTGCTCCTTCGACTACGTCAAAGAGCGCATGCTCTCCTGCTTCATGTCCTGCGGTACGGGGCAGGCCGCGGGATTTCGCCCAGCGACCATTGCCATCCATAACTACCGCGACATGTTTGGGGATTCGATCAGCAGGCAGAATCGGCATCATTGCGTTGCTCATACTCGCTCGACCAGCGGCAGACTTCGTAGCGATCTTTCAAGATGAAACTGCAAATATGCAGCCACTATTCCACTTGCCTCGCGCTGCACTTTTAACTCCGAACCGTCCGCGCTCGACCATTCACCGGAAATCAAAGCACCCATCAATGTCAATGCATCAGCAGAAACTGTTGCGGAGCCAGATGGGCGACACTCGCTACAGACGCTACCGCCGCCAGCCAGTGAGAAGAAACGATGCGGCCCACTCTTCTCGCATCGGAAACATTGGTCGAGCGCTGGCGCGTACCCACCCACTGCAAGCGAACGCAACAAGAAAGCATCAAGAATTAGTGAAGGTGCGTGCTCATCGCGGGCGAGGCTTCGTAGCGCGCCAACAACAAGAAGATATTGTTGAGTTGAGGGCTCTTGTTCATTGAGAGTGAAACGCTCTGCAGTTTCGAGAATTGCAGATGCAATCGTCCATTTTTGATAATCAGCCGAGAGCTCATCTCCGAAATTTTCGCGAGAGACTGCTTCAGTAATGATGTCAAAGGTCTTGCCAGTGTGTAACTGGACATCGATTGTGCTCGCTGGCTCTAATCGCGCGCCAAATTTAGATTTGGTTCGACGTACGCCTTTTGCTACTGCACGAATTCGACCATGTTGACGGGTGAGCAATGTGATTATCCGATCAGCTTCACCCAAACGTGCAGTGCGAATAACCACTGCTTCGTCGCGATAAAGGCCCACGCCAATACGCTAACTCAAAGAGCTAGCGAATCGCGCGATTAATGGCAGAAACCACAGCTTTTAGCGAGGCGGTGGTGGTGTTTGGGTCGATTCCAACCCCCCACAGCACTACACCGTCGATGGCGCATTCCAGATAGGCAGCAGCACTTGCATCGCCACCTGCAGAGAGCGCATGCTCGTAATAGTCGAGCACCTCTACCGAAATCCCATGGCTCTTCATCGCCGAACAGAATGCAGCAATTGGACCATTGCCACTTCCCTCGAGGGCGAACTCTTTGCCACGATCAGTAATAGTCGCAGCGAGCTTTACATCCTCACCAAGGGTTGAACTGGTTGCAAGTCCTTTGAGGCGAAACCGCCCCCATTTCTCTGCATCTGCGCTTTCAGTGGGAAGATACTCATCTTCAAATACGCCCCACATCTCATCAGCAGTTACCTCGCCGCCTTGTTCGTCAGTCTTCGACTGGATGACTTGGCTAAATTCGATCTGCAACCGACGTGGTAGATCTAACGAATGCTCGTTCTTCATAATGTAGGCAACGCCACCTTTGCCTGACTGGCTATTGACTCGGATGACCGCTTCGTAGCTACGACCAATATCCTTCGGATCGATAGGTAGATAAGGAACGGCCCAGACCATCTCATCAATGCTCTTGCCTGCGTTCTTCGCATCCCGATCGAGGTGTTCAAAACCTTTCTTGATTGCATCTTGGTGTGAACCAGAGAATGCCGTAAATACAAGGTCGCCGCCGTAAGGATGGCGTTCTGGTACTCGTAATTGATTGGCATACTCAACAGTTCGCCTGATCTCTGCGATATTTGAAAAGTCAATCATTGGATCAACCCCCTGACTTAAGAGGTTCAAACCAAGGGTCACGATGCAGACATTTCCGGTGCGCTCGCCATTTCCAAAAAGGGTACCTTCAATGCGATCTGCACCTGCCATATAGCCAAGTTCGGCTGCAGCAACCCCAGTACCGCGATCGTTATGCGGGTGCAGGCTCAATACAACGCTGTCGCGATAGGCGAGATTACGTGACATCCATTCGATGGAATCTGCATAAATATTTGGAGTTGCCATCTCGACTGTCGCAGGCAGGTTAATGATGGTCTTCCACGACGGCGTTGGCTTCCAAATATCATTGACCGCATCGCATACTTCAAGCGCGTATTCGAGTTCGGTTCCCGTGTATGACTCTGGTGAATACTCAAACGAAACGTTGGTTCCCTTAACGGTGTCAATCAGCTGCAAGCAATACTCAGCACCATCTGTAGCGATTTTCTTGATTCCCGCTTTATCTTGGCCAAAAACTACACGTCGTTGCAACGTCGAAGTAGAGTTGTATAGGTGCACTACTGCGTGCTTTGCACCCTTGATTGATTCAAATGTTCTGTCAATTAGGTGGGTGCGGGCTTGGGTAAGTACTTGGATTACTACATCATCAGGAATCAAATCCTCTTCGATGATTTTGCGGACAAAATCAAAATCAGTTTGGCTTGCACTTGGAAAGCCCACTTCAATCTCTTTGTATCCCATTTCAACAAGAAGTTTGAACATCGCCAACTTACGCGGCGGATCCATTGGATCGATGAGCGCTTGATTGCCATCGCGAAGATCAACAGAACACCACTGCGGCGCCTTAGTTATTAACTTATTTGGCCAGGTTCGATCTGGAAGATCGATCGGCATGAATGGTTGGTAGCGATGGATTGGTGAATTGCTGGGTTGTTGCTTTGGAAAGTTCATCTTCTGCTCCTAAAAGTCGATAACTCTGAAAATCGAAGTTGGCTGGGAATTGCCGGCACGACCTTTACCCGCGAGAGGGGCTCCGGCTAGTTGGCCCCTTCGCGGCAGCTAAGGAGGAGGCTGCCTAGCGCGATGAACATGGCAAAAGGGTACTACTGAACCCTTCTAGTGGGCAAAAACGACCAATATTGCAGCCACCAGATGGGCAAGGAACGCGCCCGCAGTGAAGGAATGAAAGAGCTCATGAAAACCAAACCACGTTGGTGAGAAGTTCGGTCGTTTCGTGGCGTAGATGATCGCGCCTGATGAATAGAGCACGCCGCCCAAAAGAATGAGCAAGAAAACTAGCACGCCACCACTTTCAAGAAACTCAGGCAGGTAAGCAACTGCTGCCCAACCAAGGGCAATGTATGCGATGACATAAAGCCAACGAGGTGCAGTTAGCCATGCGATGCGTAAAACAGCTGTGATGATTGCGCCGCTCCAGACTGCGCTAAGCAAAATCTTTGCTTGCGACGAGTCAAGAAGAAAAATCGCAAAGGGTGTATATGTACCAGCAATCAAAATAGGAATATTCGCATGATCAATCCGTCGCCACACAGCTTTGTACTTCTTGCTCCAACCAACGCGATGATAGAGCGCACTGCAGGTGAAAAGCGTGACAGCAGTGATGGTGAAAACTCCGAGCGTGATTCGACCGGAGAGCTCTGATGCCAATGTAATTAACACGATGCCAACCACGAGCGAAAGTGGCGACATCACTAAGTGGACGATGCCCCGAAGTTTTGGGATTCCCAACCCACCAGAATTCCCGCGCGCTTTCATACGATGAAAGTACCAGGAAGAACCCTAATTAATCAGAGCGTTGGCAGATAGCGGTCAATCTCGTACATGCTCACTTGGCGCTCATATTCAGCCCATTCAGCGCGCTTGTTGAGGAGCACATACTCAAATACATGCTCGCCAAGCGTTTGTCGGACTAATGAGCTAGCCGACATTGCGGTGATTGCTTCATTCAAATCGCGAGGTAACGGTGCGAATCCTGCGGCGAGCGCAGCCTCACGTTCGTGCAGATCAATTTGCGGTGCATCGGGAAGCTCGTATCCTGCCTCAATACCCTGCAACCCTGCTGCCAAAATGACAGCGAAAGCCAGATACGGATTACACGCTGAATCTGGCGAGCGCAATTCAATCCGCGTGGAATTGGGCTTATTCGGCTTGTACATCGGAATTCGAACGAGCGAGTTGCGATTGTGCGGACCCCACGAGATAAAAGCTGGCGCTTCACCGCCGCCATGGATACGTTTATACGAGTTAACCCATTGATTAGTGATTGCGCTGTACTCCGGCGCATGCTTTAACAACCCTGCGATAAATGATCGACCAGTCTTTGACAATTGCAATGGTGCGCCCTCTTCATAGAACGCATTCTTTTCGCCATCAAAGAGCGATAAATGGGTGTGCATGCCAGAGCCTGGATGTTCAGTGAATGGCTTGGGCATGAATGAGGCGTAGAAGCCCTGGTCGAGCGCAACCTCTTTCACGACCATCTTGAAGGTCATGATGTTATCGGCAGTGCTTAGCGCATCAGCATCACGTAAATCGATCTCTTGTTGTCCGGGGGCGCCTTCATGGTGGCTGAACTCGACGCTGATTCCCATCGCTTCAAGCATCGTGATTGCTTGCCGGCGGAAATCATTTCCCACGACACTTGGCGTGTGATCGAAATATCCCCCTGAATCAACGGGAATGGGTTGGACGCCTTTTTCCGGTTGGTTCTTGAAGAGAAAGAATTCAATCTCCGGATGGGTATAGAAGGTGTATCCCTTATCAGCAGCGCGTTGGAGTACGCGCTTTAATACATGACGCGGATCTGCAGGTGATGGTGATCCATCCGGAAGGGTGATGTCGCAGAACATGCGTGCAGCTCCCGGAGATTGAGTGCGCCATGGCAAGATGGAGAAGGTATTGGGATCTGGTCGCACCAACATGTCAGATTCATGGACGCGCGCAAAACCTTGAATTGCCGAGCCATCGAAACCAATACCCTCATCGAATGCGCTCTCAAGCTCAGCGGGCGCAACTGCTACTGATTTAAGTGTGCCCAACACATCAGTGAACCAGAGGCGCACAAAGCGCACGCCGCGTTCCTCTAACGTTCGAAGGACGAACTCTTGTTGTTTCTGCGTACTCATGGCCCACATCATCCACCGTCAAAGTTTCCGGGACGTTAACTGCTGGGGGTGGCTTAGGGAGCCCATTTCGAGATGATGGGAAGCCTGCGATCCTTGCCGAAATTACGGGCAGAGACCTTGGTTCCCGGCGGATATTGCCGCCTCTTATACTCCGCGCGGTCGACCATCCGCATTATTCGGCTCACCAATGGCGCATCAAAACCGGCAGCGACAATTTCGGCAAAGCCCTGATCCAAGGTGACATAGCGGTGCAGGATTCGATCCAGAAGCGGGTAATCCGGAAGTGAGTCGGTATCGCGCTGGCCTGGACGAAGTTCCGCACTTGGCTCTTTAGCAATGGAGTTTTCTGGAATTGGCGGCACCTCACCACGTGAGCGCGCCAGATCATTGCGCCACTTTGCTAACTCCCACACTGCGCTCTTCCATAAATCTTTGATGGGCGCATAACCACCTACTGCATCACCGTAAATAGTCGAATAGCCAACAGCTAATTCACTCTTATTGCCCGTTGCGAGAACTAAGTGCCCCTCTTGATTGGAAATTCCCATCAACGTCGTTCCCCGCACGCGCGCTTGCAAGTTCTCTTCTGCTACTCCAGTAAAACCTAATTTCATCAAATAGGAAGCGACCATAGGTTCAATCTCCACCACTCGATAGTTCACACCTGTTCGCGCAGCGAGCTCTGCGGCATCACTCAAAGAATGGCTCGATGAGTATTTACTCGGCATGCCAACGCCAAAGACTCGCTCTGCACCAAGCGCATCAACGGCAATTGCAGCAACAAGTGCAGAATCGATGCCACCTGAAAGACCAAGAAGTACCGAAGGGAATCCGCCTTTTGTCACGTAGTCGCGCAATCCGGTTACTAGCGCAGACCAAAGCTCACCGCCTCGATCCAGCGCCGGTGCCACTCGTGGGGCCATCATCGGATACGACGCAAGTTCGCTATCTGTAATCACCACATCAGGGACTGAAGTACGTAACGCTCCTTGAACGTCGACCAACATCGTTCCCTCGTGGAATTGCGGCGCTCGCGCCAAGATCTCACCTTGCGAGTTTGCAATCAGCGAATCTCCATCAAAGACCAGCTCATCTTGTCCGCCCACCATATTCACATACGCAACGGGTGCAGATATTTCGCGCGCCCTGCGCGAGATCAGCGCTTCACGCGTGTCATCTTTATCGCTTTCAAAAGGAGAGCCGTTGATGACCAATAGCAATCCAGGATTTCGAGCGGCAATTTCGGGCATTACTCCCCCGTCTTGCCAGATGTCTTCGCAGATTGCTAGAGCGATATCTATTCCATGTAGTCGAATAACTAATGTGCCATTACCAGGCACGAAATTTCGAAACTCATCGAAGACGCCGTAGTTAGGTAGATGGCGCTTGACATATTTGGCAACAATCTTTCCTTGATGAATCACAGCGAGCGCGTTCTCGGGAGCGCCGACAGGTACACCCAGTTGCAGATGCGAATTCTGGTGCTCGCTCTGATCGAGATAACCCATGACAACAACAACATTGCCCATTTGAGCTTCCGCTAAATCTTGAGCAAGTTTCTCTAACGCGGCCCGGCTTGCGATTCGAAAGTCACCGCGAAGTGCAAGATCCTCGACGGGATAACCAGTCACCATCATCTCTGGTAATGCAACAAGATGGGCGCCATCGCGCCATGCGCTTGCGATTGCCGCAAATGCGCGCTGGCAATTCCCATTGATATCCCCGACTACGGGGTTTAGTTGCGCCAAGGCCAACCGGAGCGGGCCTTTCTCTCCTGCCATAGGGCGAGCCTATCCTTTTAGAAAGCCAGTAGGCTTCTCGATGAGCACAGGGACCAAACGTTCGCTTTGGCCTTGAGGCGCAAGGGGTTAGAGATGGAAAAAGCGACATCACCTGTCGCGCTGTATGGCGGCGCATTTCACCGTCGGATTACGGTGCGCGATATCCAACGAGCAAAATCGGTCGAGCGTTGGCCAATGCTCACCGCATACGAGCAGTACACCGCAGGTATCTTCGATCAATGCGGGATTCCAGTCCTTTTGGTCGGAGATAGCGCCGCGAGCAATTTTCTCGGGTACGAGAACACCATTCCGGTGACCGTTGGTGAGTTAATTCCATTAGCCCGCGCAGTGGTGCGCAGCACTGAGCGCGCAATGATCATTGCAGATCTGCCATTTGGTTCCTACGAGAGCTCTCCCGAGCAAGCGCTCGCGACTGCAGTTCGATTCATGAAAGAAAGCGGCGTGCAGGGTGTGAAGCTCGAAGGGGGCGAACGGGTACTACCTCATATTCGCACTTTGGTTGCTGCTGGAATTCCCGTGATGGGTCATATCGGATTGACGCCGCAATCGCTCCACACATTAGGCGGTTATCGCGTTCAGGGGCGAGGTGAAGCAGGCGCCCAACTCATCGAGAGCGCGCTCGCCGTTCAAGAGGCCGGCGCGTTTGCGCTTGTTTTGGAATTGATTCCCGCTGAACTAGCAACGCAGATCACTTCCACGATAACCATCCCTACAATCGGAATCGGCGCCGGTAACCAATGTGATGCGCAAGTGTTGGTGTGGAGCGACTTGATGGGATTGACCGAGAAGCCACCGAAGTTGGCAAAGGCGTATCGAAACTTGCGCGCAGAAATCACTGCCGGAGTGCAAGAGTGGGCGCGCGATGTAGCAAGTGGTGCCTTTCCCAGCGAGGCAGAAAGCTTCCATTGATTCGATAAATCGTGCCGGCGCGCTATTTCCAGGGATATAGAGTGTCCTTCCTATGTGGACCAAGATTCGTGCCCAACTAGCCGCTTCAGCGATAGATATCTCGCTCCTTCGCAACAACAAAAATCTCGCAATACTCTTTTACTCAGGGCTGATCTCTCGCCTGGGCTCGATGATCACTTACGTCGCCCTTCCCTTTCAGGTGAAGGAGTTAACCAACTCCTACTTAGCGGTGGGGCTCATGGGCGCGGCCGAGTTGATCCCCCTGATCATTTTTGGTCTCTACGGTGGCGTGCTTGCCGATGCCCTCGACCGAAAGAAGTTGATCTTTATCGGGGAGGCCTCAGCTCTCTTCCTCTCTGTCGTTCTCCTTATTAATAGTCAACTAGCCAACCCACAGCTCTGGCTGCTCTACTTCGTTGCCGCTGCCTTCTCTGCTGTCAATGGGATCACTAGCCCCAGCTATAACGCGGTCATCCCCCAAATTGTTTCCCATGATGATCTTCCAAAAGCCAGTGCCCTCATGGGTCTGCGCTGGCAAGTTGCCGTAATCACCGGACCTGCCGCCGGAGGTTTCATCATCTCGTACTGGGGAGTGGGAACTGGTTACCTCTTCGATGTCATCACCTATTGCATCTCGCTGCTTCTGCTCTTCCAGCTGGGAACGCTCGCGCGCGGCGCAAAACGGACACCTCCTTCGGTAAGCGCGCTGGTCGATGGGATGCGTTATGCGGTGAAGCGACAAGATCTGATGGGCACCTATCTCATCGACTTGGCGGCGATGTTCTTCGCAATGCCCACCGCGCTCTTTCCCTTCTGGGCAGAATCACTCGGTGCGCCATCAGCACTTGGACTTTTATATTCGGCGGGAACTGTTGGCGCTCTCCTAGTCACTCTTACTAGCGGTTGGACCTTGCGCATTTATAATCACGGAAAAGCCATTATTTATTCGGCTTTAGCGTGGGGTTTGGCGATTGCGCTCGCCGGCTTAATCGACTCAGTTCCTTGGGTTCTACTCTGCCTCATGGTCGCAGGTGGCGCAGACCATGTCAGCGTTATCTTCCGGTCGACAATTTGGAATCAAACTATTCCGCAAGAACTTCGTGGCCGACTTGCCGGTATAGAAGTTCTCTCCTACACCGTCGGTCCTATTGGAGGTCAGCTTCGCGCCGGTGGAATGGCAGCGATTACCGGGTTGCGCGGGGCAATTGTCGGTGGCGGTCTGCTCTGCGTCGTCGCAGTGGGAGTTACCTCTGCTTTCCTTCCAAAATTTCGTAAGTACGACAGCAGAACTGATGAATATGCCCTCCATGAACGGAAAGTTCGGGGCAATTCTGATGAGGCATAAAAGTTGGAAAAAAATACTGTGCGACACGACACAAAAATTTGCCTCTAAATGCTGGAACTTCATCCAAATATAAGGAACGATTCTCTGTAACAGGTCCGGTGACGGATCGGACCCTGCTGACAGGAGAAATACGTGGCTGCAGCCAAGAAGAAAGCAACAAAGCGCACCGCAAAGAAGGCAGCTCCAAAGCGTCGCAAGAAGGCCGCTGCAAAGAAGGCAGCTCCAAAGCGTCGTAAGAAAGCCGCTGCAAAGAAGGCAGCTCCAAAGCGCCGCAAGAAAGCTGCAAAGAAGGCAGCTCCAAAGCGTCGTAAGAAGGCAGCAAAGAAGGCAGCTCCAAAGCGTCGTAAGAAAGCCGCTAAGAAGCCAGCCGCTGCCGCAGCTGGTGCAGCAAAGCCAAAGCGTCGCCGTCGTAAGAAGGCCGCTAAGAAAGCAGCATAAATTACTGCATAATTCAATAGTAATTAACCCCTATCGCCAATCGGCGGTGGGGGTTAATTCGTTTCTAGGTTCAGTTCCGAGGCGTAGATTTTTCGCAGAGTGATAGCTCAGAAATAGTTATCGCTTTGCTGATCTTTGAGAATATTTTTTCTACTTGAAGTTGTTCACTACTACTGAGATGTTTAAGTAATCTCTTCTGAACGCTCTTTTGATACGTTGGTGCAATCTGCGCAACCTTCGTTACACCTTTACTCGTCAACACTGCGAAGAGTCCACGTTTATCTTCACTACACCGGACGCGATCAACCCACCCTGCCTCCTCAAGGACCTTCATCCGGTGGGAAAGGCGCGAGCGCGAGACCATGGCAATCTGGGCGAGCTCACTCATCCGCATCCGGCGATCCGGGGCCTGCCCGAGCTGGGCGAGAAGTTCGTAATCAGCCAACGTGACCCCGAAATCGCTCAAATCATCGTCGAGGGCGGCAGTTACTGCTCGAGTTGCAGAGATGTAGGCGCGCCAAGCAGATAACTCGACCGCAGAACGAGCGAGTGCGGGAGGGCGTTTCTCTGCCATGAGTAGAGGGTATCCAAGGTTGCCTGCGCCAACTACCCAGAATGATTACTCCGGAAAGTGGCAGGCAACTTCACTCTTGCCGACAACGTGCAGGAGCGGCTCTTCGGAGAAACAGCGCGCTTGGGCTTTCCAGCACCTGGTGTTGAAGACACATCCAGTTGGCGGGTTTGAGGGCGACGGGAGGTCTCCACTGAGCACAATCTGCTCGCGCGCGCTTTCCAGAACTGGATCAGGAATCGGAATAGCTGACAAGAGCGCCTTCGTATAAGGGTGGTGGGGGCGCTGATAGATCTCTTCCGTTGGCGCTATTTCAACAATCTTTCCCAGATACATCACCGCTACCCGGTCAGAGATGTGCTGCACCACTGAAAGATCGTGGGCGATGAAGAGATAGGAGAGGCCAAAATCGTCTTTGAGGTCATCGAGAAGATTGATCACTTGGGCCTGAATGGAGACATCGAGCGCTGAGACCGGTTCGTCGCAGACAATGAATTCAGGCTTGAGCGCCAACGCTCGAGCGATACCGATCCGCTGACGCTGCCCTCCGGAGAATTCGTGCGGATACCGGTTGTAGTGCTCAGGATTTAATCCCACGCGCTCCATCAGCTCTTGTACAGCCCGTTTAATCTCGCTCTTCCTGCCACTCTTGCTCTTACTCTTACTTGCGCCCTCACTATCTGCCCCGGCGCCCATTCCGTGAATCACATAGGCGGCACCGATGATCTCGCCGATAGAGTGGCGTGGATTAAGTGATGAGTACGGATCTTGAAAGATGATCTGCATCTTGGTCCGAAACGCCTTCATCTTTCGTGGCGAATAGTTGGTGATCTCCTCTCCTTTAAAGAAGATTTCTCCGCTGGTTGGTTCATAGAGCTTGAGCAAGGTCCGCCCAGCGGTGGATTTACCGCACCCTGATTCGCCAACTAGGCCAAGCGTCTCGCCCGGCTGCAACGCAAAGGAGATGCCGTTGACAGCCTTGTTATCTCCTTTGGTACGCGCAAAGATGCTATTGCTCGTGATGGGAAAGAATTTCCGTAAATTCCGAACTTCTACGATTGGTGTCTCGGCTGCTCTCTCGTTCGACATTACAACGTCGCCCCTTCCAAATGACAGCGAGCAAAGTGGCTAGGTGCATGCTCAACAAGCGGTGGCATCGTGCTCGCGCAGAGCGCAGGGCCACCATCAACGCGCGTGGAGAATGTGCAGCGGGGAGCAAATGCACAGCCGGGAGGCAGTGCAATTAAAGAAGGTGGCTGTCCGGCAATTGCGCTCAATCGGGTGCCATGCGATCTATCCATGCGCGGCACGGAACTTAACAATCCATGTGTGTAGGGCATCAAGGGGTTGGCGTAGAGCTCGCGCACTGGGGCGCTTTCGACAACTTTGCCGGCGTACATGACATTGACTCGATCTGCCGCTCCTGCGACCACACCCAAATCGTGGGTGATCAGGATGATGGCCATCTTCAATTCCCGCTGTAGCTCTCGCAAAAGCTTCAAGATTTGCGCTTGCACCGTGACATCTAGCGCTGTCGTTGGCTCATCTGCGATGAGCAACTCCGGGCTATTGACCAGCGCCATAGCAATCATGACTCGTTGGCGCATACCTCCGGAGAATTGATGCGGATAGGCCCGCATCCGAGTGGCAGCTTCCGGGATGCCAACCATGTCCAGGAGTTCAACGGCGCGCGCCTTGCTCACTTCGTGTTCGACTTCGTTGTGAACTTGATGGGCTTCGATGATCTGATCACCAATGCTGTAATAGGGATGCAGTGATGACATTGGGTCTTGGAAGATCATCGCAATGTTCTTACCGCGAATTTTCCGTGCCTGCTCGCTGGGTAGGTTGATGAGCTCAACATCTCCCGATGGCTGATGCATGATTGCGCTGCCGCTAATGCGAGAGGCCCGCGGGGAGAGTAACCCCATTAAAGCTAGGTTAGTGACGGTCTTTCCAGATCCAGATTCACCAACGATAGCTAGCGTTTCGCCGCGATCAACGGAGATCGAGACGCCATCGACCGCCCGCACCACTCCATCGCTGGTGGGGAACTCGACTCGAAGGTCGTTAACATCTAAAAAGCTCATGCGGCGACTCGAACTCGTGGATCGATAAATGCATAGAGAACATCGACAACTAAATTCATCGTAATAACGATTGTTGCCGCAAGAATTGTGGTCGCCACGATGATTGGCAGGTCAAAATCAATTACGGCTCCCAGTGACAGTCGACCTAAGCCAGGGAGATTAAATACTGCTTCCGTCAAAATCGCACCGCCTAGCAAGCCGGCAAAATCTAGCCCTGCCATTGTCGTTAGCGGTGCTAACGCAGCGCGCAGTGTGTGTTTACGTAAAATCACTTTCTCGCTCAACCCTTTTGCGCGCGCAGTTCTGATGAAATCTTCACTCAGCGTTTCAATTACTGAGTTTCGAACAAATCTCGTATAAAGCGCCGCATAGGCAAACGCCAAAGTGATCCATGGCAGAATCATTGTGTTGAGCCACTCCAGCGGATTCTCAAAAATTGGCGTGTAATTTCCTGATGGGTACGGCAATATCCGCCATTTAACGACAACAAAAACTAATAACAGCAAACCGGTGAGAAAAGTAGGCAGTGAGGTGCCGATAAGCACAAAGACCGTGCTTCCGGTATCTGCAGCGCGACCTCGATATCGGGCGGCCAAGATGCCTAACCCCACCCCAATAATCAGCCACAGCACGAGCGCTCCGATTGCTAACGAGAGAGTTACTGGAAGCGCCTCAAGAATTGAGTTGGTCACGCAAGCGTGTTCTTGGAATGAGTAGCCAAAGCTTGGCGCTGGACAAAAAATTGTCGCCGCACCCTCACCGAAGGTTCGGCCAAGAAATAATCCTTTCAAGAAAACTATGTATTGAGTCCAGATTGGCAGGTCATAACCAAGACGCTTCCGATTCGCCTCAATGATTGTTGGATCGTTGCAATTCTTGCCGCACGTTAACGCAGCAGGGTCAAAGGGGAGAATCGCAAAGATTAAGTAAACAGCAAAGCTAACTGCAAATAAGATCGCAACCGAAATTGCAATTCGTCTTGCTAAATAATTAATCATCTCCACCTGCCTCTGAATGTCTTTCGGTTATTGAATGTTGAGGTGAGGGATTACTCCCCCACCTCAACATGATGTTCGCTAATTAATATAAATTAATTAGGACTTGACCTTGATATCACCAAATGACGGTGCACCCTGTGGTTCCCAGAAGAAGATTCCTTCTAGCTTGGAGCCCCACATCTCTTGGGTCTTCGAGAAGACGCCAGGGATGACCCACATTTGATCCATCACGTATTGATTGAGAGCAGCCCACTCCGCACCTTGCGCTGCGCGGTCGGATTGGGAGAGGTTTGCCTCTGCGCGGCTCTTGAACTCTGCATATGCAGGGTCCTTACCTACGTTAGATAGCGGGAATCCTGCGCCCTCCAAGAAGAGTTCGGGAATAACCGTTGACGCATTCGCCCAGTCTGGCGCCCAACCGGCACGGGAGAGATCTCCCTGCTTCGTTGGGTCAAGAACTACGGCGTAATACTGGCCTGGCTCGATGAAGTTGAATTTGAGGTTGATTCCTGCATTCTTCTTCACTGAGTCAATCCAAATTGTTGCCGACTTCTTGTTGGTATCAGTGTCGCCGACATCGAAGGTAAGTCCGGGACCGGTCGCCTTGGCGTATACGTCAGGACACGCGGTCTTAGCTTCTGCCATGAGGGCTTGCGCCTTCTCAGGGTTACCTTCTGGCTTGAAATCTTCCAAACCGGTGACTGGCTTGTAATCAAGGCCCATCAAAGGCTTGATCACGCCATCTGCTGGATCGCCACCAAATGCTGCACCGCCGCCAAGTTGTTGGAGAGCTGCAAAGTCACGAGCATAGTAAATCGCCTTACGTATCTGTACGCATGGGACTTTGCCCACGTTTACTGCGGTGTAAGTGACATATGGATCGTAGACATTGAGCGCGCGGCTCTTCCACTCTTCCTTTGGTGTGCCATCTTCATTGAAGACGGTCGCAAGGTTGGTTGGGAGAATCGCATCGAGAGAGAATGCTGCTGGCTCGGAGTCATTCAAGATCAACTGATCGCGAACTTCTTCCGCCACACCAAAACGAACCACAATCTTGTCTGGGTAGGCATTACGGATTGGATCTGCGTCTTTGCTCCAATTCTCATTGCGAACAAGAACCATCTCATCTTTTGCCTTGTACTTCTCGATCTTATATGGACCAGATGAAACTGGTGCTAGATCATATTGATCTCCGGTGTCCTTAGCTTGTGGAACTGGGCTGAAGGAAAGGTAGGTGACGGTGTAGTTGAAGTCACCGACTGGACGAGAGAGATTGAAAGTGATGGTCTTGTTATCTTCCGAGCATGTGACAGCCTTGTCATATGCAGCGGTGTCATTTCCATCAGCCTTGTATGGACCTTTGTAAACAGAGGCGCCTTCTGCATCCTTTGGAATATCGAGCATGCTGATTGCGTATGTCGGGCCATCGGTGATGACATCAGTTGCGAAGGTACGCGAAACGCCATACTTGACATCTGCACACGTGATATCGCTGCCATCTTCAAACTTCGCACCATCACGAAGGGTGAATTCCCAGGTCTTATTTCCATTTGATGCGCGACCAGTATCGGTAGCTAGATCTGGAACGACCTCTGAGCCGGCAGCTCCCTCAGCTCGCGCGTAAGCAGTGAGCGTGCGGTGCATAAACGAACCGAACCATGCAATGTGTTGACCGGTGTAGTTTCGGTTTGGATCTGCATGTGTCCATGATTCTGCATTGGTGAGGAATGTGAGCGTTCCGCCCGCACCTCCACTTGATGAAGAGCAACCGACGAGGACTCCGGTAAGTAGCGAAAGTGATGCTACCGCGGAGAAAACGCGACGCCCTGTGCGGGATGTTCCCGCAGTTTTCTTGAACATATTCCTCCTTAACGTTGGATATGTGGTTGGTTGGTATTTAGTTATTTACCGTTAGCTCAGCTGTTGCCAACGGTAATTCCAGTTAGCTGACCTCACTTCGTGGGTCAAGCGCATCCCGAACTGCATCGCCGAGTAAATTGAAAGTCAACACGACCAGGATGAGCGCAGTAGAGGGAATTAAGAAATATGTAGGGTTGCTAATAACGTATTTAATTGAATCAGAGATGAGTAGTCCCCACGTTGCATCCGGAGGCTGCACACCAAGACCGAGGAATGAAAAAACCGCTTCAGCAGTGAGATAACCAGGCAGTGAGAGCGACAAGTACACAATCACAACAGTCCAAAGATTTGGCACGATCTCTTTAAAGATGATTCGACGTTGTGAAGCGCCCAAGGCGCGCGCTGCCAAGATGTAATCACGCTCTCTGATTGAGAGCACTTGAGAGCGCATAATTCGGGCTAGGTATGGCCAGCCAAAGAAAATCAAAATAATCACCAGATAGGTCATGCGAGCAGAGTTGCCCTCCACCAACCCGGTTGCCTCCAATCGCTGAACCATAGGAAGGCTCAGCGCAACGATCATGAAGAAAGCAGGGAACGCGAGTAGGAAATCGATGAACCGGCCAAGAGTGGAATCCACTGCTCCGCGGAAATACCCCATCAGGATTCCCATAATGACGCCAATCGTTACGCTGGAAACGGTCACGATCAGCGCGACAAAGAATGAGGTGCGCGCTCCGAAGAGCAGACGTGCAAGAAGGTCGTGGCCGATACCTGGTTCCAATCCCAGTGGGTGCGCCCAGCTAATCCCGTTAAAGCCTCCAGTAGGAAAACCACGACTATCCATCAACTCGTTATATCGAGCGCGCGGATCGAGCCCAAAAAGTGAACGCAAGAGAGGTGCGAAGATCGTGGAAAGGATGAGAAAGAGCGCGATGACCAAAGTGACCAAGCCAGTCTTATTGGCGCGAAACCTTCGCCAGGCCAATTCGCGCGGGCTGCGGCCGATAACTCCGGAGGCTGTCGTGAGATTGCCAAAGCCGCCATCGCTATGCAGCTGCTTTTGGCTCACGAATAGCACCCCCGGATAGCGTGTTACTGGCAGGTAGACCGTCCGAACCTACTCTCTATATATAGGCGCTCGCTACAACCTGGACCCTTTACTTTCGGGAAAATCTCGAGAAAATCTTAGACAAGTACGCTGGGCGGTAGATTTCGCACGGTGAATCGCGATCAATGGGGCTTTGTCATAGAAAGCCAGGGCAAGGGCTCCTACCGCCGGGCGCGACGTGGCACCATCTCCACTCCGCATGGCCAGATACAAACCCCAGCCTTCATTCCAGTAGGTACAAAAGCGACAGTAAAAGCGCTCTCGGTGGAACAAGTTCGCCAGAGCAGTGCGCAAGCAGTGTTATCTAACGCCTATCACCTCTACTTGCAACCTGGTGCCGAGATCTTGGATCAAGCAGGGGGCTTGAGCTCATTCATGAATTGGAACGGCCCCACCTTCACAGATAGTGGCGGCTTTCAAGTGCTTTCGCTTGGAGTGGGATTTAAAAAGACATTAGCTATGGATCCTGGCGAAGTTACCGCAGATGATGTCATCCAATCTCCTAAATTGCGATTAGCTCACGTGGATGATGACGGCGTTACTTTCAAATCACATCTCGATGGCTCGATGCATCGATTCACTCCAGAGATTTCTATGCAGGTGCAACATCAGATTGGCGCGGACATTATCTTTGCTTTCGATGAATGTACGACTCTGATGAATAGCAAGGATTATCAAAAACTTGCCCTTGATCGCACCCTCGCTTGGGCACATCGTTGTATTGCAGAACATCGAAAGCTTACGGAAGAACGAGTTGGAAAACCTTACCAAGCGCTGTTTGGTGTGATTCAGGGTGCGCAGTATGAAGACCTACGTAAAGAAGCTGCGCGCACTATTGCAGAACTCGATTTTGATGGATTTGGTATCGGTGGAGCAATCGATAAGAGCGCCCTTACCGAGATAGTTTCTTGGGTCACCGATGAGTTACCTGAAGATAAGCCTCGCCATTTACTCGGAATCGGTGAGCCTGACGATCTCTTTCGCGGCGTCGAAAGTGGCGCAGATACTTTCGATTGCGTTGCCCCCACTCGCAATGCGCGCACGAGTGCGGTCTATGGACCAGCCGGGCGCTTTAATCTCACGGTAGCCCAGAACCGAACTGCCTTCTCACCTATCGATGAGAATTGCACCTGTTATACCTGCACCCACTACACAAAGGCTTATTTACATCATCTTTTTAAGAGCAAAGAGATCCTTGGTTCGACGTTAACCACTATCCATAATGTGCATTTCACTGTGACGCTTGTGGATCGAATCCGGCAGCATCTTGATCAAGATACATACGAAGACTTTCGGGATGATTTTCTTGCTAGGTACTATCCCTCGCGCTGATAACTCGGCTCGATTCGCTTCATGAGGGCAATGACGCGGTAAGTTATTGGAAGCAACACCACTTCTAGCGCAGTTTTATAGATATAACCAGTAATCACATAGTTGAGGAAATCTCCACCCGTGATCACGCCATAGAAGGCAATGGTGCAGAAAGTTATGGTGTCGGCTAGTTCGCCCACGACGGTTGAGCCAATCAATCTGAGCCAGAGCGCACGTTCTGCGGTTCGCTCTTTGATCTTAACGAGCACATATGCATTGAGAAGTTGCCCTACGAGAAATCCACAGACGCTAGCAAGCACGATTCGTGGTACGAAGCCAAGTACGGATTCAAACGCTGCTTGGTTATTCCATCCATCTGCTGGTGGTGCAGATTGCACAGCCCAGAAAGTAAGCGAAGCTAATATAGATAAACCGAAGGCAAGAAATATCGCACGACGAGCAGCTTTCAAGCCGTATACCTCGCTGAGCACATCTCCCACTATGTACACCAATGGAAAGAGGAAAGCGCCGCCATCGGTGATTATTGGACCAAATGCAATTAACTTCACGGCACCGATGTTCGATAGAAGAAGTAAGCTCGCGAAAATTGCAATTACGTACGGGTAGACCCCGCTCGCAGGCGTAGCAAAAGAGATTTTCTTCACTGGGTACGCACTACTCCTCGCTTTTGAGCAATTCCGCGATTTTTCGCAGTAGTTGCGGATCATCATCGTTGATTTCAACAACTTTACTTCGACTAGTGTGTCCCATCACTATTGAAACCTTGGAGAGCGAAACACCTAATTCCTCAGCAATAGCGCGACATACAGCAGTCGACGCCCTGCCATCGATGGCTGGTTCGGAAACGGCAACGACTAGCGCTGGCGGTTCACCATAGCTGCCGCGGACTTTATTCCGCGATGCGCCGGGTTTCACGCGGACGGTCACTCTTATCGCCATAGATGAATTCTACTAAACTGCTTACATGATGAATACGCAAAGGATTGAGTGGGAGAAGCTCTCCTGGAGCCAGATTGCCGAACTTGATCGAGATACAACGACAATCATCATTCCCACCGGCGCGATAGAACAACATGGTCCGCATCTCACCATAGATACTGATATTTACAACGCTGATGCAATCTCACGTGCCGTCGCAAAGAAAGTTACCAATCAGCGCGTATTGGTGGCGCCGCCAGTCTGGTGGGGCACTTCGCCACACCATCTCGGATTTCCTGGAACTATTTCGCTCAAGAATGAAACGTTCACCAGTATCTTGATGGACACAATCTCCTCTTTGAAGCCACATGGCTTCTACCGATTCTTAATAGTCAATGGCCATGGTGGGAACATCGGGAATCTCACGGCGTCGGTTTCAAAGATTGGCGAGGAATTAGGCATCTCTATTCCTGCACTCTCGTACTGGCAGACCATTACCGATGTCTTAAAAAAAGTTGGCGAGTCAGAGATTGGCGGGATGGGTCATGCATGCGAGATGGAAACTTCGCTTGCGCTCTATCTTCGCCCTGAAGATGTAGATATGTCTCAGGCAATCATCGATATGCCAAATCAGCCGACGCCATGGTCATGCATTGATTTCCGACAGCCAGGATTCTTAAATATTCCGCTCGATCTCAAGCGCGATAGCAAAGCAGGAATCATCGGAAACCCGCTCCTGGCTACTAAGGAAAAAGGTGAACATATTTTCAACGCTGCAGTTGATCGTATTTCACAGGCAATCAGCGGAATGGCTCACTTAACTAAACAAGAGCTCACTACCCCACAGTATTAGGGAGTGAAATGGCGACTGGGACGCAGTCCAGCAGCAGCGCCACGGTTGTAGACCGAGAGCGCCATCTTCCGCGAAGCTTCGTCAATCATCGCGCCTCTGTAGATTGCAGCGCCTTTGGCGCCACCACTGCTCGATGTGAAATGTTCGTACGCTTCTAGCAAGCAAGATGCATCGTCAAATCGATCTTGGCTGGGTGTGAATATTCGATGGCAACTTTCAATCTGGTCTGGATGGAGCACCCACTTTCCATCAAATCCCATCGCCGCTGAAATACGCGCTGAATTCTCAAACTTAGTTATGTCACGAACTTCGAGAGTTGGCCCATCAATTGCGGCAATTCCCGCGGCGCGAGCTGCGACAAGAATTTTCATTAGCGCATATTCATTAGAGGTCACTTCCTCTGCTGTTGCGCCTAAATCCGCCATGAAATCAGCGGGTCCGAAATTTAGCGAAGTGACCCGATCAGCGGAGGCAATTGCTTCACAATTGACTAACCCCTGCGCGCTTTCTATCTGCGCATCGATTGTTATTGATCCAACCTCTCGATTGACGCTTTTTTCCACCTTCTTGAGCACTTCACTAAAAACTTTGATGTCGTCGACATGTCGAACTTTGGGGAGAATTACTGAGTCAATCCAGCGACCTACTCCTGAAGTAAGCAGCTCGATATCAGCATCTATCCAGGCGCTCCCCAATGCGTTGACCCGAATACTCACTAATGGGGATTGGAACTTCTTCTGCCCTGCCGAATGAATCAAGTCCCTTGCAACGCTCTTTGCATCCGGGGCGACGCCATCTTCCAAATCCAGGAAGAGCTGGTCAACCTGGAAATCCAGCGCTTTTCCAATCATCTTCTCGCTGCTACCAGGGACGGCGAACACAGATCGCTGCGAGCGAGAGTGTGACATAGAAACCCCTTTAAAGTTCGAGAAAAATCGTTGCCAATGCTCTAGCGTCCATACTACGGTATCAAAGGTATTTCGTTGGATTCCGCAAACTAGGAGGAATCAATGTCAGGTCTTCGCGCTGGAGCTGCGGTCGTCTCAATTGAGCCGCCTCTACCCTCTGATCCGCAAGGATTTGTCCGCCGCGCATTTGCCGTTCGGGACTCTCTTGATGCGTGTCAGGTGCGCGCCTGCGTCATTCAAAACGATGACCATCTACTTGCCGTCATCGCCGCAGATGTGACAAATCTTGATGCCTACTTTGCAGATAGAGTTCGTAAGGCGATTGTCGCTGCAACTGGTATCCCCTACGACAACATACTTCTCAACTCGAGTCACACCCATGCTGGTCTTTGGCCGCGAAAAGAGGGCGAGAAATTACATGGTGAGTTTGCACAACTCACCGATGCAGAGCATGCCTATTTTGAAAAGATTCCCTACGACTATGCCAGCGCGTGCGTGAAAGCTATTTCAAGGATGCAACCAGCACGTATTTCGGGTGGAACGGGAGTTGCACCAGGAATTGCCGTGAACCGTCGCGAACGTGATGGCAAAGGCGGCACGATTCTCGGTTGGAATAAAGAGAATTTCATCGATGAAGAGGTGCCAACGATTCGAATCGATGCACACGACGGCAGCGCCATCGCAACCCTTATTGGTTTTGGGTGCCACCCAGTAGTACTTGGCGGCGAAGTTTCGTATGCAGGATCGGACTTCCTCGGGCCGCTACGTAACCAGGTCGAGCTCCTTCGCGGTGGCACCTGCATCTTCTTCCAAGGTGCAGCTGGAAATATCCTTCCCCTCGAAGCATTCTTCGATCATCCAGGGCCAGAAATTGCTTTTGGTCATCGATTAGCTCTCGAGGCAGTCCATGCAGTCGTCGATAAGGACCCGCGTGAAATTGGTATTGACCATATCGCGTACGGTTCCGTGACTCCTATTTCGCTCTATCGCAGAACAGTTCGCAACCCGCAAAGCTCACAACCAATCTCATCAGCGCGAAAAATTCTCAAACTTCCTTTGAACCCCTCGCTAACAGTCGCCGACATGGAACGTGAGTTGCAGGAACGCTCTAACGATTACGCAACAAAAGAGAAGTCAGGGGCAAAGCGCGATGTGCTCAACCCGATTCGATATCACATCTCGTGGTTAACTGAAATGTTAAAGATGGCAACGCTCGCGCCGCTACCAGAAGAGATCGAGGGCGAAATCTGGGTTGCGCGCCTCGGTGACTGCGCGATCGTAGGAACGCCTGGTGAACTATTTACAGAGATTGGCGCAGAGGTGCGCCAGCGCTCTCCATTTGAAACGACGCTATTTGCAGGATATTGCCAAGGCGTCCTTGGCTATGTCTCCACTCCCGAGGAGTATCAATGGGGCGGATATGAGCCAACAGTCGCCCAACGCGGATATGGCCACCCTGCACCATTTGCTCCGCAGGCAAGTCGCATCCTGATCGAAGAGTCACTTGCGCTGCTCAATCAACTCCACAAATAGATGTCAGATTAAAGCTAGATAGGGGACGTTATGGCAAGCAATACGTTGGTCAACACAGTTCGTGGACCGAAACCAGCAGATCAATTGGGGTTGATACTCCCTCACGAGCATCTGATCGTCGATACCTATGACGTTCGACGGAGCGCAGAGATGGTTCTGCTCGAACCAGACACAATGGTGAAAGAGGTTGCGCTGTTTAAAGCTGCTGGCGGATCCACACTCGTCGATCAGACAATTTACGGTCTCCATCCTGATCCAGAGAAGCTGGTGTATATCTCTGAGCAAACCGGAGTTCACATCATCGCCGGAACTGGCTTCTATTGGGATGTCTATTACCCCGAGTGGCTGCATAGTATGAGCACCGCTGATATAACTAAGAGATTGGTCTCTCATATAACTGAAGGGCTCCCTGGAACGTCAATCAAAGCTGGTTTCATTGGCGAATTAGGTACCCACCATCGTGAAATCAAAGCGACCGAAAAACGTGTGCTTGAAGCTGCCGCACATGCGCAACGTGAAACAGGAATACCGATTGGAACCCATGCGCTATTTACTGAAATCGGTATCGATCAACTCAATATCCTCGAGAGTGCAGGTGCGGATCTAGATATCACCATCATCGGACATTGTGATACCAATCGCGATCTCAATTATTCTCGAAAGTTACTAAAACGTGGCGTCTGGATTGCTTACGATGCGGTAGGACAATTCGATAAACAAACCGATGAGCTGCGCGCTGAGTCGATTGCAACGCTCATTAGCGAGGGTTATCTCGACAAAATTCTTATTAGCACCGATATTGCAGCTCGCTCGCGCCTTGCGATTCATGGTGGCAATGGTTATGCCCACTTAATCACACACTTCCTGCCAAAATTGAAAGCTGCTGGCGTGACTGATGCACAGATTACGGTGCTAACTGAGACTAATCCACAAAAGATCCTGGCGGGCAAGCAGAAATAAAGGAAGTTATTAGTACATCAGTAAGCCACCGCTGACGTTAATGGTTGCACCATTAACGAACGAGGCGTTATCTGAGGCTAAAAACAGTGTGACTCGAGCGAGCTCTTCCGGCTCTCCCATTCGTCGGAGCGGACATGCTGCTGCTGCTTCGGCAACAATCTTCGGATCATTATCTAGATGTTGCATAGGCGTATTAATCTGACCCGGAGCAATCACGTTCACACGAATTCCATGGGGGCCAAATTGTCTAGCGAAACCACGCGCTAAAGAGACCACGCCGCCTTTTGAAGCGACATAAGAATCGGAGCCCTTCATGGGACCTACCAACCATGATGACGAAGAGAAATTGATGATTCGCCCTGGAATATTCCGTTCGATCATCACCTTCCCTGCCGCACGATTAAGGAAGAATGCTGAGCGAAGATTGACATCAAGTTGCACATCCCAATCTTCTTCTGTGACATCAAATAGATCTTTTCGTCTCAAGTAAGCACCGACATGTGCAAGGACATAAATTCCGTTATAGCGAGCGTCTGCATCAGCGATTAGCGCTTCACATCCCTGCACATCCTGCAAATCCAACACTCGATACATGTGATCACCAGCAGGCATCTCTCGCTCTAATTCTTGCAAGCCCGCTTCATCACGCGAAGTCGCGCAGACAGTCATTCCCTCGCGCGCAAAAAGCAGCGCGGTTGCCCGACCGATTCCACTTGATGCCCCAGTGACTACTGCGACCTTGCCAGCAAGTCCATCGCCCAGAGTTAAGGAGCTCATCATTTACAGACTCTCGGGGAAGGCTGGTTCCATATGGGCAACTGTGACCCAACCATCTGGAGCGGCAAGAATTCTTTGAATGGAGTTCGCCACCATGTTCTTTGATCCCACTTGGGAGCCGATTCCAGGCTTGAGTGTGATTGTTTGAAAGACTTTCCCATCGAGTGATAGTTCAATCTCATCTACTGCACTCTTGCCAATACTTGGTAGATCTACATGGCCATAGAAGTGTGAGACAAACCAAGTCTGGCCATTCACTTTAGCTGTGTAGGTCTGGTTCACACCTGCGCTCTCGCCCGCCGCGATTACAAATCGATCCGGAAGATCGATCTCTTTCTCGGTAATCAGTGGCAACAACTCTTTTTCGATGGAATCTATTGTCAAGCCCATCGCATCCGCGACCACTGTCATCGATTGCGGAAATCCTGCATGGCCAAGAATCTCTTCGCGCTTGACTCGCTCAGCAAATACCTCGGGCGTGAACCCCATACCTAGGCGACGGAGCACGGTTGCACCAAAGCCAGCAATGCTCACTGTTCGACGAACGGCGACTGTGCAGCCACGCGGCGCTGCACCTAGCAGTGTGAGTACAAGGGAGTCGAAAATCAACCCTGGATTCACTCCAGTCCCAGAGATACTCACATTCTTGGACTTTGCCAAAGCATCTAATGAATCGGCGAGCGCGCGATCAACTGCCCATGGATAGGCACACTCTTCCGAAGAGACAAGTACGTGCGAACCACTCTGTACTGCTAATTCAATATCACTAGCAACATCTCTAAATTTAGTTGTGGTCGCGATAATGACGACGTCAGCTCCGGAAGTTAGAGCAGTTTGGCGATCATTGCGTCCGTAGACTCCCAGAACTGTGTGGTGCGGTACTTCAGCGAGAATCTGAGCAACCGTGGTGCCTAGTTGGCCGGCGCCATAGATTGCGATTGTCGCCATCTACAGAGATCAGCTCTCGCAAGTTGCGATGGGATCGCCAGTTTTGATCTCATCGCCATCTTTGAAGAGCAATTCCACGATTGTCCCAGCAACTGGGGAGGGAACTTCAACGTTTGCCTTATCAGTCTCAACTTCCATGAGTGAGTCGCCTACTGCGACGGTATCCCCTGGTTGCTTATGCCAGGTCACCAAGTAGACCGAGTCAACAGTGTCGCCTACGCGAGGCATCTTGATTGTCATCTTCATAGTGATCTGTCCTAACTCGTGAATACATTCTCGAACATAGAAGCAACGGTTGGGCTTGGCGCCGCCTGGCACGTTGCGACAACGCCCTCGATGGTCTTGGTCATATCAGCGCGCATCTTCTCGATTTTCGCAGCGTCGAGTAGCCCACGTTTTACCAAACCTTCTTCGGTCAATTTAATCGGATCGCGCTCTTGCCACTTCTCAAGTTCACCTTCAGGGCGATAGAGCGCCTTGTCAGCTCGTGAGTGGCCAGCAAAGCGATAGGTCTTCGCCTCAATCAACGTTGGTCCACCGCCACTGCGTGCGCGGTCAACTGCTTCTTTGATTCCCTTACGGGTGGCCGCGACATCCATGCCATCAACTGCATAGTGCGGCATCTTGTAACTCTCAGCGCGCATATGGAGATCTTCAAGTGGCGTGGTCTTATCGATTCGGCTGTACTCACCATAAACGTTGTTATCGCAAATGAAGATAGCTGGCAGATTCCAGATTGCCGCAAGATTGAGGCCCTCGTGGAATGCGCCGATATTTGTCGCACCATCTCCAAAGATCGCCACGCCAACGTTGTCTTGACCCAAAAGTTGATAGGCAAGTGCAGCGCCAGCAGCAATAGGGATTCCGCCACCGACGATTGCAGAGGTTGGTAGCAAACCAACGCTCATATCGGCTAGGTGCATGGAGCCACCCACGCCACCACAGCAACCATTGGTCTTACCCATGATTTCACCGAGCACAGACTCTGGAGTGAGTCCAAGAGCTAGCGCAACGCCATGGCCGCGATAAGTAGCCATCACCGTGTCACTCGGACGAAGCTCTGCCGCGATTGCGATATCGAGCGCTTCTTGTCCGAGGCAAAGATGTGTCGTTCCGCGAATCAAACCTGCTGCGAAAAGGCCATTGATTTGATTTTCGAATTCTCTGATTTCGAGCATCCGCTCATAACCAGCTACCTCGTCAGTTTGTACTGCCTTACGGCGTTCGAGTTGAGCGCTCATTATTTCAACCCCTCCATTTCCCACCAGGTCTTGGGAGTCTTGCCAGTTGTCATGACTTCTTTAAGTTGTCGTGCGACATCTTCTTTAGTTGGAATGTAACGAGTCTCTAGCGGGCCGCTATATGGCACCGGAATATCTGGAGCTGTAATTCTAAATGGTGCAGCTTTTAGCTCACCAAAGAGCGCGGAAGTCGCTGAAGCAACGATTTCGCTTCCCCAGCCACCGCTTAGCGGCGCCTCTTCGACGACGACTAATCGACCAGTCTTCTTCACTGAATCAAGAACAGTTTTTCGATCCCAAGGAACAATCGTTGCCAAATCGATGAGTTCAGCGCTCACGCCGGATTCAGCAATCGCTTCCTTACAGACATCAACCATCTGTCCTGATGAAACAATTGTGATATCGGTACCAGGGTGCATGATGCGCGCTTGACCGATTTTCAACTTGAGATCCTTATCGACCTCGCCGCGCTTCGCATAAAGAATTCGCGGTTCGAGAATGACAACGGGATCTGGATCTTGGATAGCTGCTCGCGTAAGCGTGTATGCAGATTGTGCATCACTGAGCATGATTAATTTCAAACCTGGCGTTGCAGTGAACCAGTTTTCAAGTGTCTGCGAGTGTTGACTACCAAAACCAAGTCCTGATCCACATGAGGCGCGAACCACCATTGGTACCGAAAGTTTTCCATTCGATAGATAGCGCATCTTCGCCGCTTCAGTCACAACCTGATCGAGGGCTACTCCTAAGAATTCAATGAACATGATCTCGACAACCGGTTTCGCACCAAGAATTGCCGCGCCCACTGCTGCACCCGTGAAACCCATTTCTGAAATTGGCGTATCACGCACGCGCACGGGACCAAATTCAGTAAGTAAACCTTCGGAGGTCTTAAAAGGACCCTCTGCTTCAGCCACATCCTCGCCAAAAAGCATGACCGTTGGATCGCTGCGCATCTCATCAGCTAGCGCATTGACGATTGCCTGTCGGAACTGCATCGCCGCCATAAACACACCCTTCAGCTCGGATGATTTGCCCCTTACTCGCGTGGTGAACCTCACGAGAGTGGTGGCTGGAATCGTTTGCTAGGGTATTGACTGCCGAGCAACCCCGTCAAGGAGCGCCTATGTCGGATTCATCACCAGCGCTACCGCTAGCTGGGGTGCGCATCCTCGATGCAACCTCGAATATCGCCGGGCCATTCGGTGGGGCGGTACTGGCAGACCTTGGCGCAGACGTCCTCAAAATCGAAACCCCGGTAGGCGACCCTGCGCGTTCCATGTCGCCGATTGACGGAGATCGCTCTGCCTACTTTCACATCGTCAATCGAAATAAGAGCGCCGAAAGTATCGATCTAAAATCAGATGCGGGAAAAAATCGACTGGAAGAATTACTTGCAGATGCAGATGTCTTTCTCACAAACTTCTTGCCTGATCGTTTAAGCGCACTTGGATTAGATCCAGAACAGTTGATGGTTCGATACCCACGATTGATTTTTGGCAATCTCTCTTCGTATGGAACAACTGGACCTGATGCATCAGCCCCCGGTTATGACGCAACGGTTCAAGCACGTACCGGAATCATGCATGTAACAGGTGAACCTGATGGAAATCCAGTCCGCGCAGGAGTATCTGTGCTCGACGTTGGTGGCGGCATGTGGCTTGCTATTGGAATCTTGGCTGCGCTCGTGGAACGAAATCTCACTGGTAAAGGAAAGTTAGTGGAAACTTCGCTTTACGAGACCGGCGCGACCTGGGTTAGCTATCACCTCTCTGCTGAACAGTTAACTGGAGCGCCTTCGGTTCGTTCTGGTAGTGGACATCCAGCCTTTTCGCCATATGGCATCTTCGCAACGAAAGATGGCACCTTATGTATTGGCGTTGGCAGCAATAACATCTTTGCAAAACTCTGCGCATTGATTGGTCGAGAAGATTTGATTACCGACCAACGTTTTGCTGCAAATGTAGATCGAGTCAAAAACGCAAAGATTCTCAAAGCTGAGATCGAGAATGCTCTCGCCTCCCATGACGCCCCCTATTGGGCAGGAGTATTAGGTCGCAATGGCGTTCCTGCAGATCGCGTTGCCCTTCCAGAAGAGTTGCATGATGACCCGCAAGGTAAGGCAATTGATGTACTACTTCCCTATCCAGATAACGAGACGAAGGTGGCGCGAATCCCCGGATTACCTCTTCGCTTCAATGGAAAACGGCCCCCCATTCGGAAGGCCGCTCCACATAAGGATCAGAATTAACTTTTAAAACTTCTGCCGATACTTATCGATAACCTCATCAATGATTTCAATACCAAGGCCTGGTTTACCAAGCGGTGGATAGACCCAACCCTCTGAGTGTTTGAACGGCTCTTTGATGAGATCGTTCTGCATTGGATTAGCTAATGGCTTGAATTCAAAGAGCCGGAATGCTGCGCTACTAAATGAGACAGCTAGGCTCGCTGCTGAGATGATCGCTGATGACCATGCGTGTGCATTGGCAGTTCGTTTATATGCCTCTACGCGCTCGGCAGCTTTCTTAAAGCCTGTGATTCCCTCAGCGCGACCTGGGTCGATACCAAAGACATCACAAGTTCCAGTTTTGAGAATCTCCTCGAAGCCGGCAACCTGCCACTCGCGCTCACCATATGCGATGAGCGTCTTAGTCTTTGCGCGAAGATCTGCATAACCTTGTGGGTCCCACGCACCGAGCGGCTCTTCGATCCAATCGATGTTGTAATCATCGAACGCCTGCACGCGCTTCACTGCCGTAGCAACATCCCACTTGATGGCGTAACCAAGATCAATCATGATCATCTTGTCTTCACCAAGAGTTTCGCGCATGGTCTTCACATATTCGACATCTCGATTGTGCTCATATCCAAGGTGCGCATGGCCACGCTTACCAAAACCAACCTTCATACCTTGTAGACCTTGATCCATCCAGGTCTTCGCCTCATCCGCCATCTTCTTAATATCCGAATCGTGGGCATGGCCTGAAGCAATTGCAGGTAACCGATCATGAACTGGGCCACCAAGAAGTTCTAGAACGCTGGTGTTGAGCGCTTTACCTTTGAGATCCCAGAGCGCAATGTCAATTGCGGAGATTGCATAAGAGGCGATGCCGCCTCGATAGCCGTACCACCATGCGCGCTCTTTAAGGGAACGCCAGATGGCAATGTTATTGATCGGGTCCTTACCTATTAAGTAATCCTCAGCAAGGCCTGCGATAAGAGCCGCTACGGGAGCATTTGCCTCTTTGAACTGTGTAATCGATTCGCCCCACCCAACGAGGCCATCATCGGTGGTGATCTTCACCAAGCAGAGATAGCGCTCAGCGTTGAAGTCATTTGGCTCTGGGTAGGCAACGGGAATTGGTTCGACCTTCACAATTTTCATAGGGGCTTCTCCTTGGATGTATTTGGCAGTAACTTAGGGGCGAATCCGCAGTCGAGCAAGTACTGGATTTCCAGAACTATCACCAGAAAAGAGAGGCGCTAGACCATGGCTAAGCAAATTCCAATTATTGATACACATGCTCACTTCTATGATTTCAGCCATCCCGAACTTAAATGGGTCTGGCTCGATCGAGATTTCATCCACCCTATCCTCGGCAATATCAATCCTATTAAGGCTCCACAGTATGTAGTGGAGAATTTTCACGCTGAGTCACGATTTGCTGGGGTTGAAGGCGTCGTGCATGTGCAAGCTGCAATCGGTTCACCAAACCCAGTAACTGAAACCGTTTGGCTCACCGAAATGAATAAGAAGTCGCCGATTCCCATTCGAATCGTGGCAGATTGTGATCTGGGAGCTGCAAACGCGATTTCCCAACTCGAAGAGCACGCTAAGTCGAAGCTCTTCGTAGGAATCCGTGATTTCAAAGCAGAGCCGATGTTAGCTGCGAAAGAGATTAATCCAACGTACGAAGCATCGCTGAAATGGATGGCTAAGAAGAAGATTGTCTTTGATTTAGATTGCGAATGGCAGAACATGGGCGAGGCGCGCAAACTTGCCGAACGCCATCCTGATCTACCAATTGTGCTTGAGCACATTGGTTTCCCACGAAAGCGAACCGATGCCTACTTCGAGAATTGGAAGGAAGCGGTTAAGAATCTTGCAAAGGCAGAGAACGTGACTATGAAAATCTCAGGTGTCGCGATGACTGACCCGAACTTCACTAAGAAGTCTTTGAAGCCATGGGTTGAAACATGCCTCAAGGCATTCGGTCCAGATCGATGTGTTATTGGATCGAACTGGCCAGTGGATCGCCTCTTCAGTTCTTACGATGTCATCATGAATCTATATCGCGAGTACATCGAGAAGCTTTCAACTTCAGAACAGAAGAAGATTCTCAGTAAGAACGCCGCAAAACTGTACAAGTTCTAATCGTTAATTGCGAAGGTAAATTTCTTCGAAAGAGTGACGAATATCAGGGATAGGAGGAGCACAATCGCTCCTCCTAGACCCACCATAAATCTGATTGAGGTGGTTTGCGCAAGTAGTCCAATCAAAGGACCGCCAATTCCAAATCCGATGTGAAAGATAAAAAGATAAATTCCATAGACTCGCCCTTGAATATCTACAGGCGAATAAGCAGCAATCATTCCATTAGCAGTCGCCATCACCATAAGATGAAAAAGGTTAACCAATAGTGCCAAGGCGGCGAAAACCCAGAAAGATGGCGCGAAAGCTGTAGCTAACCAAAAGAGTCCGAGCGCTATGCCACTTCTTGTCAAAGTCGCAAAACTTGGTCGATGGCCAGAAACTGAAAGTCGTGCTGCGTAGCCAGCGCCAATCATTCCGCCAATCGCAAGAAATATTCCGACAAAGCCAAGATGTCGTGAATCCTCGTCGAAGACTTTGCGAACCATCAGCGAAGAATTGAAAGAGAAATTCATGCCTAGACCAACAAATATTCCAGTTAGCACCATAGGTACATACAAGTTTTTCTTTTTATTCAAGTAGGCAAAAGCTTCCCGTAGATTCCCCGAAGCTGCTGCGCTACTTTTTTGATGGAGATCTTCCATTTTTATACTTGCTAAGACCAAAATAATAAAGAGATAGAGCACTGCCAAATAGATGAAGGGCGTTCCAGTATCAAAGATGGCAATCAAATAGCCTGCAATAACTGGGCCGAATAGGCGACCAATATTGAATGTCACTGAATTCAAACTTATTGCGTTTGCCACACGTTCTTCAGGCACGACCTTTATGGAGAGTGCAGTAAAGACAGGTCCTTGGACCGCCCACACGGTTGTGAGCATAAATGCCAGAACGCCTAGCAATCCAAAATTGAGGACCCCGTTTTTATACGAGAGAAACATTGCGATGTTAATGAAAATGAGAAGTATTGCGGTGACTAGTAGGACGCGTTTCTCGCTGAATTTGTCTGCGAAGCTTCCACCTATGAGCGAAAGAAAAATCACAGGAGCAATTTGAATTCCTACCATCGCGCCTAGTGCTGCAGCGCTACCTGTTAGATCAAGAACCAACCATTCGATAGCGAGTGTGCTAGCCCAGCCTGCACTTGAATTGAGGCAACTGTAAAGAAATATGCGCCGATAATTCTGGTAACTCAGCGATGAGAACAACGCGCAACCCCGATTTATAGGTTCTTACTCTTCGTTAAAACTTTCTACTGGATAACCATAGATGAAGAGGTTTCCGAACCGCTAGCAATTCTGGAAATGTCGGCTTAGGTTCGTGAAGAACAAATGAAGGTAGCCGCTCCATCAATTGTCGAAGCGCGATTTTTGCCTCCAGACGAGCCAGTGGCGCACCAATGCAGAAATGGATCCCGTGGCCAAAACTCACATTTGCGGCGTCGCTGCGGGAAATATCAAATGCATCTGGATTGGTGAATTTTCGAGGATCGCGGTTTGCAGCACCGATCATGAAATGTACGTAATCGCCTTTTTTCACACTTTGACCGAGAATCTCAAGGTCAACTGATGCTACGCGGCTCTGTTTTTGAATAGAGGAATCAAATCGGAGCGTTTCCTCGACAGCAGCAGGTATCAATTCATAATTTGAACGAAGGAGCGCTTGCTGCTCAGGATTATCAATCATCGCCAAGACCATGTTCCCAATAAGTCCCTCAGTAGTTTCGAATCCCGCGAAGAACAATTGGATGGTCAAACCTACGATTTCTTTATCGGTTAACCCATCACCACTTTCATCCTTTGGTGCATTGAGAATCTTGCTTAAAAGACCATCATTGGGATTGGCGCGCAGCTCTGCAAAGAGATCCATGAGATATTCCTCGGCTTCGCGGGCTACTTCTTCGGCATGTTGAGCTTGCTCAGTGGTAATTCGTGCCGAGGCAGTAAATCCAGCAACCCCGTCTGACCAGCGTTTGAGGTCCCACTGCTTTTCAAGCGGAATTCCCAACA
>CAZLOJ010000010.1:0-36733 GCA_964561165.1 uncultured Bifidobacterium sp.
CGAGTGTGATGTTTGGTTGGTATGCAGACTTAACACGAATCTTTACAGTGAAGATTGCGTCAGTATCAAGGCTTGCATTCTTTCCAGTCGCTTTGTTGTTAGCGAGGAAAGTCTTGTTATCCGCAGCATTAACGAATACTGGCTCGATGGTCGTCCAGAGGTTCGATGAATTTGCGAAGGTTGGACGAGCATTGATGAAGACTCCGTCGTAACCCTTGACGCCAAATCGTGCAGAGTTCCAATTGGTTGAAGTCCACCGTCCGGTGCGAGTGACTGTACTTGCAACAGTCTCTACTTCAGGTGCAACAACTGCAGGGGCTGCTGGCGCAGGAGCAGCAGGTGATGCTGCTGGGCTCGCTGCTGGTGATGCTGCAGCAGAAGCAGCAGGACTTGCAGCTGGTGCGGGTGCTGCAGCCTCGACTGGGTTAGCGGTTCCGCTTGCTACCCATTGCAGATTTGCAACGGTGCCGCGTCCGTTATCAACCGAGACGCTCTCAATACAGAAAAAATCAGTTGGTGTAACGCATGCAGGCCATGGTCCACCAGGTAGTGGATCGTTTGCCGCGTTTGCATTGCTTGCTGTGAGCAATCCGCCAAGAAGCGAGATGCCCGCGAGCGTAGCGAGAATTCTTTTCTTCACAATTTCCTCCATCGGTCAGACTTCGGGTGGTGGGATCAGGCCCGATGATAAAAAGTCTACTCTCAGGGAGTCTTAATCAAGAATGCCCGTAAGGTTTTCGGTACCTGAGGCGTTAAATCGGTAACCCACGTGGCGAACTGTGCTGATCATCGCCTCGAATTCGGGGCCCAATTTCGCCCGAAGCCGCCTAATATGGACATCGACCGTTCTAGTACCGCCAAAATAGTCATATCCCCAAACTTCCTGGAGAAGTTGGGCGCGCGTGAAGACGCGACCTGGGTGTTGCGCGAGGTACTTCAATAATTCAAACTCTTTATACGTCAAATCGAGAGCGCGACCTTTTACTCGTGCTGTATACGAATGTTCATCGATAGCAATTTCACCGGAGCGAATTTCGTTCCCACTTCCTGCGTTATTGCGCGCATCGACCGCTTCTTTATAACGCGAGATGGCAAGACGCACGCGAGCTTCCACTTCGGCAGGTCCAGCGGAATCAAGGATGCACTCATCTACGCCCCACTCTGAGGTAAGCGCGGGCAGACCACCTTCGGTAACAACGACCATCACTGGCGCACCAACACCTGTTGAGGTGAGTAGGCGGGTGAGATTCTTCATCGCCCCAAGATCACGACGGGCATCGACAAGGAGTAAATCAATCGAAGGCGCATCGACCAGCACTGATACTTCGGCAGGCAGGATGCGGACCTGATGTTGCAAGAGCGCAAGGGAGGGTAAAACCTCCGCGCTGGAGTGGCGAGAGTTGGTGAGTAACAGAAGCTTCGCCATAGTGGAAGAATACCCGCGTGGAGAATTTGGTGATAGTCGGGGTGGTCCTTCTCCTCGCTACCGGCTACGGCTATTGGTATCGCCACCGCGATGGCCGGGTTAAGGCCCGAGCGGTGACTGAGGAACGCCTCCGCTTAGATCAATCTGAAATCGGCTCGCTCGGTGAGCGCGCCACCTTGCTCCAGTTCTCGTCGGCTTTTTGCACTCCGTGTCGAGCCACCCGGGTAATCCTCAGCGAGGTTGCCGCCGCGACTCCTGGAGTCAGACATATAGATGTGGATGCTGAACACGAGCTGGCGTTGGTCCGGAAAGTTGGAGTGCTCTCTACGCCCACCACCTTGATCCTCGACAACAAGGGATTTGAAATCGCCCGTGCAGTTGGCGCCCCACGCAAGGCCCAGGTCCTGGCATCACTCGAAGCGCTCCAATAGCGCACTCCTTACAGTTGCGCTAATCGCAAACCACTTGCAATTCGCGCTCTCTGGATATCGCGATTACCCTTTACCTATGTTCGCTAAGAAGGAAGTGTCGTTAATTAAACGACGGACGATCGATTACGGTCGCGCTACCTCTTCGCGCTGTCTTTCTTAATCACTAACAATCCTTTCGATTGTCGTATTGCCCACGTCAGTGGCTGATCCAAGAAACGGTTACCCCGGTTTCATTTGAGAAATATGTTCAGCTAAAAATAGTTTTAGGAGAGAGATATGTTGAAGCAGATTGATGTACGTGGCGCACGATTTGGCGCGCTACTCACTACTTTTGTGTTGGCACTGACCTTAGCGACCGATTCGTGGATTCTTGCCTTATGGCAAACTGCGGTATTCGCGATTGGTGCGACGTTTGGTCCAGCACGAACCCCTTATGCATCAATCTTCCGCTCGGTTGTGAAGCCGCGCTTAACGTCATCTCCCACCTTCGAGGATGAGCGTCCCCCACGATTTGCTCAATTGGTTGGTTTCCTCTTCGGTGCGGTGGCCCTTGTTGGTGTAGCAAGCGGCATCTCTCTCCTATTTACACTCGCAATCGCATTTGCGCTCGCCGCAGCATTCTTGAACGCAACATTTAATTTCTGCCTGGGATGCAAGGTATATCTCCTACTCGTACGCGCATTCAAAGGTAACAAGGCTTCTGAGATCTCGCTCCCTGCAGAGGTCAAATAGATTTTACTAAGCCAAGTTCTCCTCCTACTCTTCTCCTATGAGAGATGAACTTCGTGAGCGGGGACTTCGCTTAACCCCACAGCGAGAATTAGTGCTAACGGCAGTTCGTGCGCTTGGCCATGCAACTCCAGAAGATATTGCCGAATATATTCACCGCACGCATCCGAGCATCAACCTCTCTACCGTCTATCGAAATCTTGAAACGCTCGAGAATGTCGGGCTAGTTCTCCATACCCACTTAGGTCATGGTGGCGCGACCTATCACGCAGCCGAAGAGGTGAATCATCTCCATTTAGTCTGCGGAAAATGTGGCAGCGTAGGCGAGGCTCCCATTGAAACTGCGGCAACATTCGTGAATGCGCTCGCTGATGATTACGGATTTAAAACTGATGTCACGCACTTTGCAGTCTATGGAAAATGCACTAAGTGTTCTGAAGAGTCATGAGCGCAGTATTCGTAGATGCTGGCCCTGATGTCGGTGCTGTCTGGCATTTTGGTGAGCCAGTGAAAGAACAGCGGGCGTTAGAGGATGGCAAAGCATTCGCGAATCTCGGTCACTTACCGGCGCTTTCAATTACTGGCGCAGATCGCCTTACGTGGATTCACTCACTCTGCACCCAAGATGTTGAAAAGTTAGCGCCCGGTGAATGGAAGAGCGGTTACATTCTCGATCCGCAGGGTCACTTAGAATTCCCGCTTTTACTGATTGACGACGGTGCAACGCTGTATATTTTCACGGAGATTGCTACCCATCAATCGCTACTAACCTTCCTCACCTCAATGCGCTTCACTCTGCGAGTAGAGGTACAAGATGCTAGCGGCGAGGTGGCGCTCTTTAAGGCTCCGGGAAAAACAGATCAAATCGGTGGTCCGTACGCATTAGTGCCGCGCGATGAGATCACCAACATGAAAGCCAACTTTGCTTTGACGGCGCTTGAAGTGGGAACGTGGGCTTTAGATGCGCATCGGGTTGCCCTTGGCCAACCACGATTTGGTTTTGAGAGCGACCCAAAGACGATTCCGAATGAACTTGGTGTTTTGAATATCGCCGTGCATATGAACAAGGGGTGTTATCGCGGACAAGAGACTGTTGCGAAAGTCTTTAATCTTGGAAAACCACCTCGACGGTTAACCATGCTCCACTTAGATGGATCAGGCGTCGACCTTCCTGCAGCAGGAACGCCAGTAACACTGGAGGGAAAGAACATTGGTTTTGTTGGCACGGTTGCTCGCCACCACGAACTTGGCCCCATTGCACTCGCGCTACTTAAGCGTTCAATCCCACTAGATGCCACGGTTCATGTGGGAAGTATTCCGGCCACTCAAGAAGAGATTGTCGGGCAATAAGTGGCGCAGATCGTCACGGTCTACTCACGTCTCGGTTGCCATCTATGCGAGGTGGCGATGGAGAAAGTGATTGAACTGCAAAATGAATTTGGTTATGCAATTGATGAGGTCTTTATCGATGGAAATGCTGAGTTAACTCATCTGTATGGCGAGCAAGTGCCGGTGATTCACATCGATGGCAAACCACATGATTACTTTAGAGTTGACGAGGCAAGGTTTCGAAAAGCGCTCTCGTAACGTTAATTAGAGTTCGACATCACCAATGAGAATGTCATCGGCATCAACAATGCGATACGAATAGCCCTGTTCCGCAAGGAATCGTTGGCGGTTCTGTGCGAAATCTTGATCTACAGTGTCGCGCGCGACCAAGGTGTAGAAGCGAGCAGTACGTCCATCTGCTTTCGGACGCAGGATTCGACCAAGGCGTTGCGCCTCTTCTTGGCGCGAACCAAAAGCACCAGATACTTGAATAGCGATCGTTGCTTCCGGTAAATCAATCGAGAAGTTCGCAACTTTCGAGACAACGAGCGCGTTGATCTCTCCTTCACGGAATCCTTGAAAGAGTTCTTCACGTTCTTTAATCGGGGTATCGCCAGTAATAACGGGAATGCCTAATTCAGTAGAGAGCGTGTCAAGCTGATCAAGGTACTGTCCAATGACAAGTATCTGCTCACCTGCATGTTTTTCAACAAGCAATTTTGCAATCGCACCTTTAGTGCGCGTTGTCGCACAGGTGCGGTACTTATGTTCAGGTTCTGCAGTGGCATAGGCAAGGCGCTCAGCATCGGTGAGATTAATGCGCACCTCGATACATTCAGCGGGCGCAATATAACCCTGCGCTTCGATCTCTTTCCATGGTACGTCGTATCTCTTCGGTCCGATGAGTGAGAAGACTTCGCCTTCTAGGCCATCCTCACGAACCAAAGTAGCAGTAAGGCCTAGGCGGCGACGCGATTGAATATCTGCGGTAAATCGGAAGATTGGCGCCGGAAGTAAATGCACCTCGTCATAGATGATGAGGCCCCAATCATGTTGATCGACTAGATCAAGGTGGGAATACACGCCGCCACGTTTTGTGGTCAGGACTTGATAAGTGGCAATCGTGACTGCGCGGATCTCTTTTCGGGAGCCGGAGTATTCACCGATTTCATCTTCGGTAAGGGATGTGCGTTTGAGCAACTCACTTCGCCACTGCCGTGCCGCAACGGTGTTGGTTACCAAAATCAAGGTTGTTGCTTGCGCTAGTGACATTGCAGCAGCGCCAACGAGAGTCTTGCCTGCACCGCAAGGAAGCACAACAACGCCGGAGCCGCCATGCCAAAAACCTTCGGCAGCAAGTCGTTGATAAGGACGGAGAGTCCAACCGTTCTCAGCTAATTCAATTGGATGCGCCTGGCCATCAACGTAGCCAGCCATATCTTCTGCTGGCCAACCGAGTTTGAGGAGTGATTGTTTTAATCGTCCACGTTCGCTTGGAAAGATTTGGATAGTTTCGCTATCGATTCGCTTACCAAGCATTGGCTGCACTTTCTTGGCTCGAATCACCTCTTCAAGGACTGCAGAGTCGGTAGTAGTGAGGATCAATCCATGGACGGGATGGGTTTCAAGTCGAAGTCGCCCATAGCGCGCCATTGTCTCTGCGATATCGATAAGAATCGCATGCGGAACTGCGTACCGTGAATATCGAAGTAGCACGTCGATAACGCTCTCGGCATCAAGGCCTGCTGCTCTGGCATTCCATAACCCAAGAGAGGTCAGTCGATAAGTGTGAATATGTTCTGGTGAGCGCTCGAGTTCAGCAAACGCTGCGATTGCGCGTCGACAATCATCAGCTGCGCCATGATCAATCTCAAGTAGGAGCGTCTTATCGCTTTGGACGATTAATGGGCCATCAGCCATTGGGGTTATCCACTAAATCTTTAATGAACGCGTGGAGAAATTCGATTTGCGAGGCAACGCCTTTAGCGCTGATCCATTCTCCTTCTGCATGTGCGTTGCCCCCAATTGCTCCTAAGCCATCAAGAGTAGGAACGCCAGTTGCAGCGGCAAAATTCCCATCACTCGCGCCACCGACGGCAACGCCAAGTAATTCGCCACGTCCGAGCGTTGCGTACACCTTCTTTGCACGTTCAAAGAGCGATTTCGTGGATTCTGATTGGAGCGGGGGTCGATTAATGCCGCCAGAAATTTCGATGCAAGCTTCAGGATTCTGGGGCTTTAATTGATGAAGGGCTTTTTCGATTCGCTCAAGTTCGCTAAGGGCAAATGAGCGACAATCAACGACAAGTCGCGCCAAAGCCGGAACAGTGTTGGTAGTGGTCCCAGCAGTAAGAACTGTGGGAACAGCAGTAGTTTGGTGTTCAGGATTGGCAAGTTTCTCGATTTGAACGATGATGTGTGCGATTTCGGTAGTCGCGTTGATTCCTTTCTCAGGCTCCAGCCCTGCGTGCGCAGCGCGACCATGCACCTCAACAACGAAATCTGCAGTGCCTTTTCGACCAGTCTTGACCGCACCATTAATTGACGCTTCAAGAACAAGCACCGCACGCGCGTTCTTAGCAGATGACTCAATAAACGCACGTGAAGCCTTCGAACCAACCTCTTCATCGGTAGTACAGAGAATTGCAACGGAACCGGAAATTCCTTGGAGCGCATAAACCGCTTGCACGAACCCCGCTTTCATATCAAAGGAGCCGGGCGCAGTGATTCGATCACCATCGACTTTCCAGAGCGGGAGAAATGAGCCAATTGGCCAGACTGTATCGAGATGAATAAGTAAGAGAATTTCAGCTTCCTTTGGTCCCCACCAAAGAATTGGTGAACCATTCACTTCGGAAATCACACCTGCGCTGCCAAGTACTTCGATACAGATTTGATTGGCCTCACGTAAGACGGCATCAAGCGCGCTGCGGTCATCGCTAGGGGACTCAATGCGAACCAGGCGTTCGATATCTGCCAGGTATTTGCTGGGCTCTGCCCCCTTGAATGTCATGGTGTAAGTCTGCCCTATTCCACTATCGCGACGCCTGAGATACGGCTAACCGCAAAGCGGAGTACCTCATCGCTTCCGTGGTCGTAGGCCATCAAGATGCCACCGAGGAGGTGGATAGGCTCAATAATTCGCTCACTTAAACCGCCATCAGTATCGGCATAGCCGATGGTCACGGTCGCTTTAGATTTGATTGCTAGCGTCAACGTTCCCATCGTTTCGCTCGGCGTTCCGGTTGTAATGGGAGCGCTTTTGCGATGGTTAGCCGCTTTATCACCGGCACGAAGTGCGCGCAATGCAGCGCCAATCAGATCATCCGAAGGTGTTGCATAGTCAACCGAAATTCGCGGTGGTCGAGCCTTTGTCTTCGCACGCGCTCGGTCATGTTTTCGCGCAACGAGTGCACCATCTCGATCTTCAAGCGCTGGGAAGTAGCCAGCTTCGACAAGCGCATCGATAGCTTCGTGGGTGTCGCCTTCTGTCATCAGAACGCCTTTACTTAATTGGCGAAATTGAAGATGAGCTAACTTTTTATCAACGAGAATTTGTGCAACCAGAGATTCATCTTCACATCGAATGTACGAGCTAAAACTAATCCCTACTCGGAGTTTTCCATAACGTTTGCCAACATCTGCAATCATGTATTCAAGGGGTTGCGGCAGTGGTGTTTTAGATATTTTGGTAAGGAAGTTTTTTATATCGTCACTGCTACGTCCATTATCAAGCGCTCGTCGAATCGAATGATCAGTCAGGCGATAAACGGTTGCGCCACCCTTACTCTCGATATTCGCAATTAACGACATTTCACGTGCCAAATCAAGTTGGAGCGGTCCAGGGGCAATGGCGGTGTTATCGCCTTGAATCATGATGTAATCAATTTCTTTCGGCAGCAATTTCTGCATGCCAAGATTCTCTTTACCAGTGAGCAGAGTTTCGCCAAATGAGGTGAGCGCATTTCGTCCTGAAAAACCGAGCCATTGCGCTTCGCGGGCAATCCATTGGACATAATCATGATGGTTTCCAAAAGCTCTCCGCGGTCGTTCCCACTTCACACGTTCGGCCAGAGCAGCAACATCAACAGCAGTGGGTGAAATCTGCGCATAGAGCTCAAGTGTGACGCGCTTGATATGTGCAATAGCGCTTCGATCAATCTCTGGGCCAAGGGGTGCGATGTAACCACGCTCGCTCTTACCAACAAGACCAGCAACTCGAGACGTACTTAACCAATTGGTTGCAAGTTCCACCCAACGCTCTTCCAATGTTTTATTCCGCCAGAGATCAAAAGCCGTTGTTGGCAGGAACTCTTCATCATTATGAAGCGCAAGAAAACCTGAGATGAAGGCAAGCTCTGCGATGAAAACTAGATATTTTTCGTCAAGATCGAGTTCGTCGCTAGCGCGCTTAATCTCGCGCACTCCGATACCGCCAGATCGCAACGCAGCTGCAGGTTCGCCAGCCCAGAAATGGAGTAGCTCTTCGATGTGGTGCAGAATTTCGAGGACAGCGCCAATCGCAGCGCTATCAACATCATTTTGTGTTAATTCTTTGCCAACAAAATCAGGTGGAATGTCAAAGCGCTCTTTATGTACTTTATTTCCGCGTAAGTAGATTCCCACTTCACGAGGCAGCGCAACAGTCTGTCCATCGATAGGAACTAACAATTGATTTTCCATCAACCACGAGATTGTTGAGGTTGGCTTCTTTGTATCGCTGACTGTTCCTCGCGGCGGTCCCCAGGTCAGTTTTTCCAGCATTGCTTGTGCGGCGGGTGGAGCAGCATCAATTTTCTTTAACCAGCGATCTTTGGCGCCAAAACCAACCGGACCAAGTCCAGCCGGTTCGGGGCCAAGGCTCTCGCGCACGCTATTAAGAATTCGAATGTGCTCTTCATCCATATATATAAGTGCAAGAGCGCGGAACTTCGCCACCGGCGCAATCGCGTTCTTCCCTGTTATTGCAAGGAGCGCTTCCATACTCACCGGCTCCGAGAGGACAGCGATGGTTTCTAATACTTGAATCTCCCACGTCGTCAGTCCATCGAGTACCCGGGAAATGCTGGGAGCGGCGCTTGCTCGTGCAGCGAGTGCGCTCATGTCAGTGGGGAGAGGGGAGAGTAAATCCGGGCGAAGGAGAAAAAGTTCGCGGAGATTTTCATCACTTCGTGCGCGCAACTCATCGGCCAAAGAGCGGGCGGGGCGAAGGGTGGCAGACATAACCTGCCTACGCTACCTGAAGGTGTGCAGGTTATGCTCATCGCATGAAAACTCTCGTCCATGTGATGCGCCATGGCGAGGTAGAGAATCCTGACGGCATTCTCTACGGCCGCCAATCTGACTGGCATCTCTCAGTTCGCGGTCGCGAGATGGCAGAAACCCTCGCCCGGTGGACACATGGCCGCGATATCGCTGCAGTCATCGCATCGCCGCTGGAGCGAGCGCAAGAGACTGCACAACCAATTGCGGCGTTACATAAATTAAGTATTCAGAGCGATTCGCGATTACTTGAAGCTGCAAATGTTTTCGAAGGCAAGAAATTCGGAGTAGGGGCAAGCACTGGCGCGCTTTTAAAGCCATCTGCATGGCGACATCTATGGAATCCATGGCGACCATCGTGGGGGGAGCCCTATAAGGAGCAAGTCTCTCGAATGATGGCTGCAATCCATCACGCATACGAGCAGGCACGTGAGCGTGAAGCAGTTTGTGTCTCACACCAACTACCTATTTGGATTCTTCGATCAGCAATTGAAGGCCGGCCGTTTCTACATGATCCACGCAAACGTATTTGTTCCCTCGCCTCGGTGACAACAGTGGTCTTTTCTTCAGAAGGGGTGATTGAAGGGATTGAGTATGCAGAGCCCGCTGCACACTTGCTCCGTGAAAAGAAGTGAGAAAAGCTTACTTTGTTAAGTGGATCGGTTTTTCAGTAATTGTTCTGTTGCTGACTAGTTGTGGCACAAGTGGCACATCAATTAATGAGAATTCATATGTCGCAGGTGATGGTGTAATTACAGAAATCAATAGCGGTGCTCGGAAGATGGGCCCGCGAATTACTGGTCAAAGCATCACGGGATCTAATGTGAACATGAAGCCAGGTCGAGTGGCGCTGGTCAATGTGTGGGCATCGTGGTGCTCACCCTGTCGAGCCGAAGCTCCAATTCTCGAGGATCTTTCAAAAGAATTCCCGACTGTGCAATTCGTGGGACTACTGACTCGAGATTCAACTGACAGCGCACAGGCATTTATGAAGCGATTTGAGATTACCTATCCCACAATTTCCGATGACCAGATTCTTCTTGGATTTCGACAGAGTCTTCCGGTCGCCGCGATTCCCACCACATTCCTCATTGATAAAGAGGGGAAAGTCGCAGCACGAATTTCTGGTGAAATCACCTACTCATCAGTCAAAAAGTTACTTGAGAAGTTGGTCAGCGAATGAATCTTTACTCGTTCACCGATCAAGTGCTGCAGGGCTCAGTACTTCTTGCATTTCCCATAGCAATATTTGCAGGCATCGTGGCATTTCTATCTCCATGTGTCTTACCTTTAGTTCCTGCTTATCTTGCATATGTCACAGGACTTAGCGGTGCAGATTTAGAGAACCCATTAAAGCGAAAGCGCATCGTTGGTGGAACGCTTCTCTTTGTCGTTGGCTTTAGTTCGGTATTTATCTCGTATGGTGCGCTCTTCGGTGGTGCGGGAAATCAACTCCTCACGCGCGAGCGAGGAATCAGTCAGATTCTGGGCATCTTCACCATAATCATGGGTTTACTTTTCCTTGGCGTCATAAAGAACACTCGTGAGTTCAGGCCGCGGATCAAAACCGATGGCGGGTTGCTATTTGCACCCTTTCTCGGCGTGCTCTTTGCCATCGGTTGGACTCCTTGCATCGGACCGACTCTTGCTGCGGTACAAGCGCTCGCATTCAATGAGGAGAGCGCCCTTCGTGGCGCATTTCTATCGTTAGGTTATTGCATCGGACTTGGCGCACCATTTCTCCTAGTTTCATTTGGCATATCCCGAGCGGTAAGAACTTTTAAGCGCCTACCAGTGCGTGCGCTCTCAATTATTGGTGGCATTTCATTGATTCTGCTTGGCATTGCGCAGCTCACAGGCTTTTGGAGTGGCATCGAGAATTGGTTACAGGGCTGGGCATCGAGTTTCGTGGTGGCGCTATGAGCATTTCATTTGATACACAACCACCTCAATTAACAGGAATAGGTTTCCTCCGCTGGATCTGGCGACAGCTTACGAGTATGCGCACAGCGCTAGTGCTCTTATTGCTTCTTGCAGTTGCTTCAATACCTGGATCGATATTTCCACAACGGTCCCAGAGCCCACTCCAAGTCAACGAGTATTACGGTACTAATCCAAGTCTGGCGAAATGGCTTGATGCGCTCTCGCTCTTTAACGTTTACTCATCTGCCTGGTTTAGCGCGATTTATATCTTGCTCTTCATCTCTCTGATTGGTTGCGTACTGCCAAGGACTTGGGAACACTTCAAAATGGCACGTGCATTGCCGCCGATGACACCAAAGAATCTTGAGCGCCTTGAGGAATTTATCGAAGTTCGTACTGGTTTATCCCAAACCGAGACGCTAGATAAAGCAGTGGTGGAATTGAAACGTCGCCGATATCGGATTAGAAATCTTCCGGATTCAGTTGGTGCAGAGAAGGGCTTCATACGTGAGAGTGGCAATCTGCTCTTTCATCTTTCGCTTATCTTGCTTTTAGTGGGCGTAGCTTTCGGATCGCTGGGTGGTATGCGAGCGGATGTCATCGTGAGCGAGGGCGAGACATTTACAAATGTCGCAACAAGTTACGATTCTTTGAATACGGGCTCACTCTTCTCCATCGATGATTTGCCACCTTTTTCGATTAAAGTCGAGAAGTTCACTGCAAAATATGACATCGTGACTAGTGCGCCCCTCGATTACACCTTGAATGCAAAAGTAATCGACTCTCCAGGAGCTACTCCTCGAGATGAGGTTGTTAAAGTGAATGCGCCGCTAACTTTTGGAGATACGCGTGTCTACCTTCAAGCCAACGGTTACGCACCAATTGTCACTGTGCGAAATAAAGAGGGAGCAGTGGTGCTTCGTGGTGCGATTCCATTTCTTCCACAGGATGGGAACTTGACATCAATAGGCGCGATAAAAGTCCCTGATATGCAGCCCCAAATTGGTTTCGTCGCAAAATTCTTACCGACAGCTGAGCGAACGAAGGAAGCGGGCGGGTTCTCCTCGTACCCGGAACCGCTAAAGCCACTTCTTGACCTTGCTGCATGGAGTGGTGATCTCGGATTGGATTCTGGGATCCCGCAATCGGTCTATCGAATAAACACCGAAAAGCTGACGCAAATCGGGTTGGCAGCGTTGAAGCCGGGAGATCGCTGGGAATTACCCGGAGGTGTTGGCTCTATTACCTTTGATGGATTGGCGCCCTGGGTCAATCTTCAAGTCGTGCGCGATCCAGGTAAGGCATATTCGCTTGCTGGCGCAGTTCTGATTCTTATTGGGTTACTTGTATCACTATTCGGTCGCCGCCACCGGATTTGGGTTCGCGTGAGTGAGAATAGTGGAGATACCATCGCTCACATTGCAGGGCTAACGCGTTCACCTGGTTTGGATAATGAAATCAAAACGTTGGCGGCAACTCTGCGAAGTCAAGTTGGCAACGAACGTCATGGTCAGCCAACAGAAGGGAGCGAATGATGTCAAAGAGCGATTGGGCATTCCTCTCTAATGATCTGATCTATGCAGCCATGGCGGTATGTGCTCTCGCTTTTATCATCTTCGCATACGAATTAGCATGGTCAATTCGAGTTGGCGAAGAGAAGACAACAATTAGTCGTCGCTCAAAGGTGCTCCGAATTGCGCAATCCTTAACGATTCTTTACTTCTTGATCTTGCTGGTTGCAGTCTTCGCACGCGCCGTCTCCGCAGGACGAGTTCCGTGGGGAAATATGTACGAGTTCTCCATCACTGGAACTCTTGCTTTCACCTTCGCTTACCTTGTTGCATCTATCAAATTCGAGGTGCAGTGGTTGGGAATCCTCATCTCCTTTGCCTCATTATTGACGTTGGGCACTGCAATCACGCTCTTGTATGTGCCGAGTGCACCTTTAGTTCCAGCATTGAAATCAACATGGTTAGTAATCCATGTCTCTGCCGCGATTATTTCTGGCGGAGTCTTCTTGCTTGCCAACTGCATTGCGGGCGCCTATCTAATTTTGGAACGAATCGAGCAGAAGAATGAAGGTGCGCGCCCCGGTTGGGCGCTTCGACTACCGAAATTGGAATCACTTGATCAACTCTCATATCGATTAGTAGCGCTGGTATTTCCACTCTGGACCTTCTCGATCATCGCGGGAGCAATTTGGGCCGAAGCTGCCTGGGGCCGTTACTGGGGTTGGGATCCAAAAGAGACGTGGGCGTTTATCACTTGGGTTGGTTATGCGGCTTATCTACATGCGCGGGTTACTGCAGGATGGAAAGGTCGCCGCGCAGCATGGCTATGTCTAATTGCCGGGTCGACTTTCCTCTTCAATTATGTGTACGTAAATATCTGGGGTACCGGAAAACATACCTATTCAGGTTTATAAAAGAGCTAGAGATTACGTAAGAAATCGGGATTGTCATCAGGCGGGATGATCTTTCGCGGAGGGCGCTTACGTCCACCATTACCACGGCCGCGCTGTCTACCTATAACCAACCAGGCAATACTCACAATCGGTGATGGGCTAAAGAGGACGATGAGCAAGAGCCACGCCCACTTTGGAAGTTTCTGCACCTCTTCTTGCGGCGTTCGCGCGCAATCAACAAACGCATAGACAGTGATTGCGATTGAAAGCAGAAGCAGAATGCGAAGCATGGCAGAAGTATATAAGAGTTTGCGATTAAGCGCTTAGGGCAAATCCAGCTGCATATAAGAGGGCAAAAAGTAGTTGGAAGAGCGCAGTGCGTTGGAGGAGCGCAATGAGATCTCGACCACCTGCACCTTTGACGACAGTTGCTGCGAGATAAAGTGCCACTGGCAATAAAAACGCTGTTAATGCACACCAGGCTTTATCTATCGAGGTAGCAATTCCCAGCACATTGCTGCCAAGAATTAAGATCGCGAATAGGATGCGAGTTCCTTTTTCACCCATGAGTACGGCGAGGGTTCGTTTACCAGATTCTGCATCCTTATTTCTATCTCTGAGGTTGTTAAGTACCAAGATCGCACATGCTTGAGCGCCAACCGGAATTGCCGCCACAATTGCAAGTGCGGTGATCTTCTCGCTCTGCACGAAGTAGGTGCCAAGAACCGCAACGAGACCAAAGAAAATGAAGACGGAAATTTCACCAAGCGCTCGATACCCGTATGGTCGCTTACCCCCGGTATACCCCCATGCAGCGAGAATCGAGAGTAAACCAACAACAATCAACCAGAGCGAAGAACGAAGTGCAAGAAGCAGTCCAAAGATCCCAGCTAGCGAAAAGAAAAGTAGCGCTGCGGTGAGGACATGTTGTGGCTTTGCTGCGCCACTTCCCACAAGGCGCATCGGGCCAACACGATCAGTATCAGTTCCGCGAATTCCATCAGAGTAATCATTTGAGAAATTAACCCCAATTTGTAGCGATAAGGCAACTAATAGCGCAAGGAGCGCATTGCTCCAGATTGGATATGGAGCAGCGAGCGAAGTGCCAACAATTACTGGCGCGATCGCTGCAGGAAGCGTGCGCAACCGCGCACCGCTAACCCATTCCTTTATTGTCGCCATTACCGGTAATCCTCTCGAGACCGCTTAGATTTTCTCTGTTGGTTGCGCAGCTTCAAGAGCTACTAGGTCAATTTTCCCATTTGCTTTCAGCGGTATCTCAGAGAGTAGTAGTAGTGAGCGTGGCGCCGCTACTTTAGGTAGCGATTCTCCGACTAATTTCCTGATTTCTTGCAGCGAAAATTCCAATGCAAGTGAGTGATTAGTTGCAAGATCTTTATGTGCCATAACTAATCGAAGTGATTCGCCCCATTCCGGGTCGGGTATCCCTATGACATAAATTTCCATATTCGGATATCGCTCTTGCATGACTCGTTGCACCTCTTGTGTTGAGATTTTCTCGCCACCAGAGATGATGACATCATCTGCTCTGCCGATAATGTGCAGTAGGCCATTGTTATCGATGAAGCCATGATCGCTTGTGACAAACCAATCGCCAACAAATGATCGGTTATTCGCGCTCTCATTATTTAGATAGCAGAGCGCACGCATTGGACCATTGAGCGAAATTCTTCCCGACTCTTCTATTCGCACTTCGACACTGGGAAGCGCTTTACCATCGTAAATGCAACCGCCACTCATCTCAGTCATGCCATAACTTGTGACAAGTTGAATTCCAGCCTCTTTACCTTGTGCAATTAATTGGTCAGGAATTGCCGCACCACCGATGAGAACTTTCTTTGCACCTTTAAGTTCCTCGAGCGCTTCGCCAGCAAGTTCAAGCGCTCGATACAGTTGCGTGGGTACAACCGAGATAAATTGTGCATCAGATGTGACAGGGTCATTGCCTAAGTCAATTGACCTGAGTAATTGACTGATGCCAGCGATGTGATTTAGTGGCAACGAAAGCGACCATTGATCAGTTCCGCTTGCTCCGAGAGTCTGGTTACTTAATGAAGAGCTACGTTGCAGCGCAGATGCACTGAGGGCAACTACTTTGGGCTCTCCCGTAGAGCCACCCGTTTCGATGAGAAGCGCAGCGCTCTCTGGAATCTGCGTAAAGGGCATTTCGGTGAGCGCAAGCACAGGGCCGCCTTCGAGAGCGCTTGCGAGCGCATCGCGCAGGCGTAAAGGTTCAACCGCTAAGGGGTCGATTCGCTCAACATTTCTCACGCCTCTAGGCTATCGCCTGTGAGTAAACCGATTAAAAGAGAGCCTGGTAGCCGGGAAATCCCGAAGTGGGAACAGGTCGGGCAGTACAGCGACATCCGCTACGAGCGCGCTGAGGGAATTGCAAAAATAACAATCAATCGTCCTGAGGTGCGTAACGCGTTTCGCCCTGAAACCCTTACGCAACTTCAAGAGGCCTTTAACATCGCACGAGATGACGATAGCGTTGGCGTCATCATCTTTACTGGAGAAGGTAACGAAGCTTTCTGTTCCGGTGGCGATGTCATGGTGCGCGGTGATGATGGATATATCGGTAGCGATTCGCTCGGCAAAAAAGGAATTGGGCGACTCAACGTTTTAGATCTCCAAATTCAAATTCGCCGAACTCCAAAACCTGTTATCGCAATGGTTGCCGGCTGGGCAATCGGCGGTGGACACGTATTGCACGTTGTTTGTGATATCACTGTTGCTGCTGATAACGCGAAGTTCGGTCAGACCGGTCCCATGGTTGGTTCGTTTGATGGTGGATATGGTGCAGGTCTCTTGGCTGCACACATTGGTCAGAAGAAAGCTCGTGAGATTTGGTTTATGTGTCGTCAATATGATGCGCAGGAAGCGCTTGAGATGGGACTAGTCAACACAGTAGTTCCAGTAGCGGAATTAGAGGCAGAGACTGTTTCGTGGGCGCGCGAAATGTTGCGCCATTCACCGCTTGCGTTACGACTTCTCAAAGCTGGCCTTAACGCCGCAGATGATGGCCTAGCTGGCGTCCAACAACTTGCTGGCGATGCAACTCTTCTCTTTTATTTAACGGAAGAGGGTCAAGAGGGAAGGAATGCCTTCCAGGAGAAACGTCCACCTAATTTTGGTCGTTTTCCAAAGCGCCCGTAGCAATGCAACTCAACGAATTACTCTCTCGCGTAGAGGTAATTGGAATTCCTACCCGGACTAATTTCCGTGGCGTGCGAGTTCGAGAGATAGCGCTGATTCGAGGCGAACAACGTTGGGGTGAATTCTCGCCTTTCGCAGATTATTCAACGGAGCGAGATGCGCTCTGGCTTAAGGCGGCGCTCGAAGCAGGTAATCAGGACTTCCCGAAACCCTTACGCAATCGAGTTTTGGTAAATGCCACACTCCCAGAAGTTCCGGTTGGTCAAGTAGGTGAAGTGCTCTCTTGGTTTCCTGGATCATCAACAGTGAAGGTGAAAGTTGGCACTGCTAATGATGAGGAGCGCATAGCCGAGGTCTTCCAGATTATCCCCGAAGCGCGCCTACGGTTAGATGCCAACGGATTGTTTTCGATTCATCAGGCGCAAGAATTTTTGCTCTCGCTGTACAACAAATATGGGCATCAAATCGAGTATGTAGAACAACCCTGCGCCTCTCTTGCAGAGAACGGTGCGTTATCGCTCCCTTTCCCGATTGCAATTGATGAGAATCTTCGACTTGGTGATGAAATTAATGAAATCAATAAGGTTGCTGATTTAGTGATTGTTAAAGCTGCCCCTTTAGGTGGAATTAAGCGCGCTTTGAATGTAATCGCACAATTAGATAAGCCAGTAGTTATCTCTTCTGCGCTAGAAAGTAGCGCCGGATTATCAGCAGGTGTCGCACTTGCAGCTCATCTTGCAGAAGATGTCATCTGTGGCCTTGGTACTGCCGCGCTACTTGATGGTGACATCACCAAGAATTCATTACTTCCCTTAAATGGCGCAGTAACTGTTGAAGAGATTGACGTTGATTTGGAATCAGTTGCTAGATATCGACTTCCGCAAGAGCGGATTGATTGGTGGCATAATCGCATTACTAATGCTTATAAAAGTATTGAAAGTGAAAATGAGCGAGAGGAGTGATATGACTGAGTCAAATTACACCCCCTCTCCAGTCTTAGGAGAAGTACTAGTCGACCAACTCATTCGCTCTGGCGTGCGCGAGGCAGTTATCGCGCCAGGTTCGCGCAATGCGCCGCTGACTATGGCGCTCTGGCGGGCAGCTGAAGAAAAGCGCATCCGGTTACATTCGCGTATCGATGAACGAAGCGCTGCATTTCTTGCCTTAGGAATTGCAAAAGCAACAGGAGCGCCAACGCCAGTAATCTGTACTAGCGGCAGCGCTGCGGCAAATTTCTATCCTGCGCTACTCGAAGCGCACCATAGCCAGCATCCACTTATAGCAATCACGGCAGATCGCCCAGCACGGTTATGGCAGACCGGGGCAAACCAAACGACTATGCAGTTAGGAATGTTTCCTGCTGCAATCTCGCATACAGTAAATATCTCTGCATCGGGAAGCGAACGTGGGCAAGTGCGCAACTGGCGTGTGGGGATTGCACAATGCTTAGCGAGAAGAAAACCAGCGCATATCAACGTCGAATTTGATGAGCCATTAGTGGGTTCGCTCGACTGGAGCGAAGCGCTTGAGGTAGAGATAGAACCCATCGCTACAAAGAGTTTTCCGGCACGATCGCTCCAGAACTATCACCCACATGGCGTCATTCTTTTAGGACACGATCGAGCGGGGATTTCGCCCGCAGATATATCGACGATGTCAGAAACACTCGGCTGGCCGATTTTAAGTGAAGATCCATTGTCAGGTCTTCACGTTGTTGCGCACGCTTCATTGATTCTCTCGGATGAGAAGAGAAGAAGTGAGTTAAAACCTGAGGTTGCAATGGTGATTGGTCGATTGACCTTGACTCGTGCCGTAAGCGCGTATCTAGCACTTGCAGAGCGTGTTGTTATTGTTGATTCTCGAACAGATGAGATTGATATCGAACGTGAAGGTGATGAACTCCATCTAACCCTTCCGACTTTGGAAAGACAGAGCGCAATCCAGCGTGATGCCTCGTGGAGTGCAAAATTCACTAGCCTCGCTGAGAAGATTTCACATCGACTACCAGCACTTCTGCCGCAATGGTCTGAACCAACTGCAGTGGTGGCAACAGCGCAAGAGATCCCTTCAGATTCTGCGCTCTTTATTGCATCATCACGTCCGATTCGTGACATTGAAGCATTTGCCACTCCACGTACCGGCATCGAAACTTTTGCCAATAGAGGTTTAGCAGGAATCGATGGGAATGTCTCTACTGCTTTTGGGATTGCGCTAGCACGTAAGCGAACCTATGCAATTGTGGGCGACTTAGCTTTTCTGCATGACATTAACGGATTGTTGATCGGGCCAGAAGAGACCAGACCCAATCTCACCTTTATTGTGATTGCAAATGATGGTGGTGGAATATTCTCTACCTTGCCGCAGAGCGATGTACCTGGTTTCGAGAAGATTTTTGGAACGCCGCATGGGCGCGATCTTGTTGCTGTTGCCGAAAGTTATGGCATTGCTTCAGTAGGAGTTCACACTCAAGAGGCGCTCGTTGCACAACTTGCCAGAAGTGGCGAGGGAATTCGTGTGATTGTGGCGCGCATGCCAGAGCGAAAAGCGAATGCAGAATTGTTGAGAGAGATTACGCGCTCTCTAGCGCTTCTCTAATAGGTAGAAGTTTTGCCTGACTCTCGGCATACTCTTTTGCAGGATCTGACCCTTGCACGATGCCGCAGCCAGCGAATAAGCGAATCTCACGTGCATTCGCAGGATTGATTTGCGCGCAACGAAGGGCGATACCGATCTCTCCTTCACCTTTACTATCGATCCACCCGACAGGTCCGGCATAACGTCCGCGCGACATGTCTTCAATCTCCTTAATCACGCGTTGCGCGGCCGGACGGGGCGTACCGCAGACGGCAGCCGAGGGGTGTAACTCACGGACAACGGTGAAAAGATCTGCTGGCGCAAGTGAATCTGTCAGGACGCCCGTGACATCTGTTGCCAGATGCATAACATTTGAAAGATGCAACACGAATGGCGTCTCAGGAACATTTGTAGAGGAACAGAATGGCGCAAGAGTTTGCGCGACTGAATCCACTGCGTATTCATGTTCTTCAAGATCTTTCGATGATCGAGCAAGTGAGGCAGCTAGCGCTAAGTCGCGCTCATCATCGCCAGTACGTTGAATGGTTCCGGCAAGAATTCGCGAGGTAACCAATCCTTTATTTAATCGCACGAGAAGTTCAGGTGTGGCGCCAACGAGATTGGCTACTGAGAAGATCCAAGTCGAACTGTAATTTTCCGCGAGCTTTGCCATGATGTGTCGAGAATCAAAAGGCAGATCAGATTGCGCGACTAAATCACGGGCAAGAACTACCTTAGAAATTTCACCGCTATGGATTTTCGCCAGCGCCTTACCAACATTAATCTCCCATTGCGTAGGTGAGATTGCGCCACCCACCCAGCTCAGATTTAACGGCGCCTCTGGTTTGACTCCTGGTTGCAGTTCAGGCGCGCTCTCATCACCAAACCACGTAATCCACGTGCGACCATTGCGTTGACCGACGAGCACTTTCGGAATTATCGCAACGCCTACTTCATCTGCATCGAAAGTCCCAGAGAGGAAAAGTAGCGGACCAGTGCCGAACTTCTTTACTTCATCGTGAATCGTGAAGTGCGCGCAGCGCTCCCGCCACCAGAGTCGAATCTTTTCAAAGCGATCTGCGCCCGCCACCTCAAGACGATCAAACTCACCCCAACCAACTAACCCATCGCCTCCACGCACCCATGCCAGGGCAGAGCTATTGGGAAGTAGCGAAAGTAAATTCTGTGCTTCGCTTACTTCGATGGAATGAACTGATGTTGATTTCACGAACGACGCTTATCCACCACTCGCCAAATAGTTGGAAGAGCAGTCGCCGCGATTGCAAGCTTGAGCGCTTCACCAAAGATGAAGGGCGTAAGTCCAGCATTAATCGTCCAGGACCAATCTTTACCAGTTGCCTGTTGCAACCAGAATAAACCTGGCGCAAAAATAACTACTTGCCCAACTAACATTGCAAGGAGTGCGGTGGGCAACTTCTTATCCCATTTTTTTGAAGCGAGAAAACTTAAGACCACGGTTGCAAGGAACATTCCCACGAGATATCCACCCGTAGGCCCGACGAATTTAGCTAACCCATGTCCTTGTTGGGAGAAAACTGGTGCACCAGCGATACCAATTCCAAGATAGAGCGCAAAAGTTGTTGCACCGAGCGCCCGTCCATAGCTGGCTCCAATAAGTAGTGCACCCAGAGTTTGTCCTGTGACAGGTACGGGTGATCCAGGGATTGGCAGCGCGATCTGTGCCATCACGGCCAAGAAGGCGACGCCACCGAGTGCGAGAGCGCTATTGGTGAGCAAGGTGCTCTTCGGGAAAATCGCAGCGCGGAGCGAGTGGGGGGTTGCAGGGATCGTGGTCACAGTTTCTGCCTCCTTCGGTTAGAACATCAGCTCGATTGGCATCCGAGCGTACACACCATAAAGATGTACCCCATGGTACGTGCCCGACTCGATAAGTCGCCCAAAGATGTCGCTGCCATGTTTGATCAGGTGGCCAAACGGTATGACATTCTCAATGATCTACTCAGTCTTGGTCGAACTAAAGCGTGGCGAAAAGTTGTCGTGAGCACCATCGCACCTCGTCCTGGCATGCGGATTCTCGACTGTGCTGCTGGAACTGGTTCTTCGACTGCGCCACTTGCCGCCGCCGGTGCGAGCGCGTTTGCCTCTGACTTCTCATTGGGCATGTTGGAAGCGGGCGCACGTCGTGAACGGGAGCTGCCCTTTATCGCCGCCGATAATCTTGCTCTACCCTTTGCAAATAACGCATTTGATGTTGTGACCATCTCCTTTGGTCTTCGCAATGTCGCCAACACCAAAAGCGCGCTGGAAGAGGCGTATCGCGTCTGCGCACCAGGAGGGCGGTTAGTGGTCTGCGAGTTTTCGCACCCGACCAATCGCCTCTTCCGGACGATCTATTTCCGATACCTGATGCGAGTACTTCCACCGCTAGCTCGAGCCTTCTCCTCTAATCCCGATGCCTATACCTATCTCGCTGAATCGATTGCGGCATGGCCAAACCAACCCGCGCTCGCCGAGATCATCAGCCAGGCAGGCTGGAGTAGCGTGGCTTGGCAGAACCGCACCGGTGGGATTGTGGCCATTCACTCTGCTTTCAAGTCCTCTTAGGCTTTTTAGAGCTGAAAGCGGTTCGCCAGGGTGGGTCAGATAACACTCGGAGGCGGTAATCCTGGGGGAGAATGCCCCGTAAGATTTGAAGGAGTAGGCGCTATTTGGCCCTGACCTAAACGCGTCAAAACAGCTACAGCTCAAGGGGGAGCGATGAATCCTTATGTTCCGATTCTCGCAATCGGGGCTATTGGCTTTGGCTTCGCGGTGATCTCCGTAGTTGCCGGCTACCTCACCGGACCGCGCCGCTATAACCGCGCAAAGGCGGAAGCCTACGAGTGTGGAATCGAACCGACGCCACCTGCTGCAGGGGGTGGGCGCTTTCCCATTAAGTACTTCCTCACCGCGATGCTCTTTATTATCTTCGATATTGAAATTGTCTTTCTTTATCCATGGGCGGTCGCATTCGACCAGCTCGGACTATTTGGAATCGTTGAAATGTTCTTGTTCATCCTTACCGTTTTTGTCGCATACACCTACGTATGGCGTCGTGGTGGATTGGAGTGGGACTAATGGGTCTTGAAGAGAAACTTCCTAGTGGGTTTGCGCTCACCACTGTCGAGAAGCTTGTTGGCTACATGCGTAAGAACTCGTTGTGGCCTGCAACATTCGGTCTTGCATGCTGCGCAATCGAGATGATGGCTGTGACAACTGGCCGTTATGACTTAGCGCGTTTTGGTATGGAGGTTTTTCGAGGTTCTCCTCGCCAGGCGGATTTGATGATCGTTGCTGGTCGAGTCAGCAACAAGATGGCGCCAGTGCTCCGTCAAGTTTATGACCAGATGTCCGATCCAAAATGGGTAATCGCGATGGGTGCATGCGCCTCATCAGGTGGCATGTTTAATAACTATGCAATTGTGCAAGGCGTTGATCACGTAGTACCAGTAGATATTTACCTACCGGGTTGCCCGCCACGTCCTGAGATGTTGATGGATGCAATCATCAAACTTCACGAAGAAATCAAGGGCGCGAAACTAGGAATCAATCGCGCGAAAATCATCAAAGAAGTTGAGGCAGCAGCGCTCGCCGCGAAGCCAACAATTGAATTAAAGGGATTGCTCGCATGAGCGATATTGCAAAGCAGAATATGAGCGCTGAGAGCACCGGCATGTTTGGTGTGGCGGGTTCTGGAGATACTTCCGGCTACGGTGGATTGCAGCGCCGCAAAGTCCAAATCGGATCTACTGAGCGACCTTTTGGTGGTTATTTCGATGAAGTCGTTGATGGATTAGAGCGCGCTTATCCTGGATTTAGCGATGCGATCGAAAAAGTTGTTGTCGACCGTGGTGAGTTAACGCTTCACGTTCATCGCGAGAAACTAAATGAAGTTGCACAGGTACTTCGTGATGATTTGAAATTTGAAATGTGTCTTGGTGTAAGTGGTGCACACTATCCCGATGAGAGCGGTCGTGAATTACGCGCGCTATACCCACTTCTCTCTCTGACGCGCAACCAAAGAATTCGCATCGAAGTGTCAGCTCCAGAAAGCGATCCCCATATCCCTTCGGTAGTAGCGGTGTGGGCTGGAAATAACTGGCACGAGCGCGAGACGTATGACATGTTTGGAATTGTCTTCGATGGCCATCCAGCGCTTACTCGAATCTTCATGCCCGATGATTGGAATGGTCACCCGCAACGTAAGGATTACCCGCTCGGTGGAATCCCAGTGGAGTACAAGGGTGCAACCGTTCCACCACCAAGCGATCGGCGGGTGTATCGCTAATGTCGCAGACGTATAACAGCCCACGCGAGACAACTGAAGGTCGGATTTACTCAGTGACTGGTGGCGACTGGGACGATCTCGTTACGGAAATTGGTTCGACTCAAGAAGAGCGAGTCGTGGTCAACATGGGTCCACAACATCCATCAACACATGGCGTGCTCCGTCTGATCTTGGAACTCGAGGGCGAGACAGTTACTGAAGCTCGCTGCGGAATCGGTTATCTCCACACCGGAATTGAGAAGAACACCGAATATCGCTCGTGGACGCAAGGGGTCACCTTCGTCACGCGCATGGATTACCTCTCTCCTATGTTTAACGAAGCTGCATACTGTCTTGCAGTGGAGAAGTTGCTTGGCATCACAGATCAGATTCCAGAGCGCGCAACGTTGATTCGCGTCATGATGATGGAATTCAATCGAATCTCCTCACACCTTGTCTGTCTTGGCACTGGTGGACTCGAACTTGGTGCAATCACGCCGATGTTCTTCGCCTTCCGCGAGCGCGAAATGATTCTTGACATCTTCGAAATGGCATCTGGCCTACGCATGAATACTGCTTACATCCGCCCTGGTGGATTGGCGAATGATCTTCCTGAGGATGCGATTCCAAAGATTCGCGAAGCCGTGAAGACAATTCGTAAGAATCTAAAAGATAACGAGAAGATGCTCGTTGGTAATTCCATCTGGATGAAGCGCACCGCTGGTGTTGCACATCTTGATCTTGCCGGCTGCATCGCACTTGGCATTACTGGTCCGGTTTTACGATCAACTGGAATGCCATGGGATCTTCGGAAGACTCAGCCTTACTGTGGTTATGAGAAATTCGAGTTCGATGTAGTTACTGCAGATACCGCAGATGCTTATGGTCGTTTCATGATTCGTGTCTACGAAATGGAGCAGAGCCTTCGCATCATCGAGCAGGTACTCGATCGGCTCGAGCCAGGACCAGTCATGGTTGGCGATAAGAAGATTGCATGGCCATCTCAACTCTCACTTGGCGGAGATGGACTTGGCAATTCACTAGATCACATTCGCGAAATTATGGGAACCTCGATGGAAGCGCTGATTCATCACTTTAAGTTGGTCACTGAAGGTTTCCGTGTTCCAGCAGGTCAGGTTTATGCGGCAGTTGAATCGCCACGTGGTGAACTTGGTGCACACATCATCTCTGATGGTGGAACACGACCATACCGAGTCCACTTCCGGGAACCATCATTTAATAATTTGCAATCAACAGCAGCCATGTGTGAAGGCAGCCTTGTTGCAGATGTCATCGCAGCTGTTGCATCTATAGATCCAGTTATGGGAGGTGTTGATCGCTAATGTCGTTCACTCTTACTTCTAATCAATTCGATGAGAACTTCCTCTCCAGGCTCGATGCAATTATCGCGCGCTACCCGCGTTCGCGTTCTGCGATCATGCCGATGTTGCACTTAGTACAAGCTCGCGATGGCTATGTCACGCCAGAGGGCATAGAAGTTATTGCAGAAAAACTCGACCTCACAACTGCAGAGGTACATGCAGTGGCCTCGTTCTACACCCAATACCGAAAGACTCCAGCAGGTGAGTATCACGTGGGTGTTTGCACTAACACCCTATGCGCAATTATGGGCGGCGATGAGATATTCGCAGGGCTGAAAAATCATCTCGGCATCGAAAATAACGAGCGCACTGCAGATGGAAAAGTTTCCTTGGAACATATCGAGTGCAACGCCGCGTGTGATTACGCGCCAGTTGTTATGGTGAATTGGGAATTCTTTGATAATCAAACGGTCGAAAGCGCAAAAACACTTGTTGATGATCTCCGCGCAGGCAAGAAGCCCGCGCCGACCCGTGGCCCAAATTCAGTGCCTACCTTTAAAGAGGCATCTGAAGTTCTCGCGGGATTTAATGACGGCCGTGCAAACGAAGGTGTCCAAGCAGGAGAGCCAACGCTGTTGGGTTTGAAGATTGCCAAGGGGGAGCGGAAATAAATGACTAAGTTAACGCCTGTCCTCTCTGCACATTGGGATGAGAACGATTCGCATACCTTGGCTGGATATCAACGCCACGGTGGATACAACTCTGTCAAAAAAGCTCTTGCTATGGATCCAGATGCAGTAATTCAGACGGTAAAAGATTCTGGTTTGCGCGGTCGCGGTGGCGCAGGATTTCCAACTGGCAACAAGTGGGGTTTTATCCCACAAGGTGATAACAAAGATCATTACTTAGTAGTAAATGCAGATGAATCCGAACCGGGAACATGTAAAGACACACCATTACTTCTAGCTAACCCCCATGTTCTTGTCGAGGGCGTAATCATCGCTTCGTACGCAATTCGCGCAAAGCATGCCTTCATCTATATTCGCGGCGAAGTCACACATGTGACGCGACGCCTGTTGCAAGCTATTGAGGATGCCTACAAAGCTGGATTCCTTGGTAAGAACATCTTGGGAACAGGTTTTGATCTCGAACTGACCCTCCACATTGGTGCAGGCGCATATATCTGCGGCGAAGAGACGGCGCTTCTTGATTCACTCGAAGGTTTCCGCGGTCAGCCCCGACTTCGCCCACCCTTCCCTGCAATCGCAGGTCTTTATGCCAGGCCAACAGTGGTAAACAATGTCGAATCAATCGCCTCCGTCCCTGCGATCATTGAAAAAGGTGCAGAGTGGTTCGCATCGCTTGGCACAGAAAAGAGCAAGGGCTTCACGCTCTATTCGCTTTCAGGGCATGTGAATAACCCAGGGCAATTCGAAGCGCCACTTGGCATCACACTTCGCGAGCTCCTCGAATTGGCAGGCGGCATTCGCACCGGTCACAGATTGAAATTCTGGACACCAGGTGGATCGTCCACTCCTATTTTCACCGATGCACATCTCGATACACCGCTTGATTATGAATCGGTGAGCGCGGCAGGTTCGATGCTCGGCACAAAAGCGCTACAAATCTTCGATGAAACTACTTGCGTACTCCGAGCCGTGCTTCGATGGACTGAGTTCTACAAGCATGAATCGTGTGGCAAGTGCACCCCATGTCGAGAGGGCACCTGGTGGTTAGTGCAGATTCTTCGCGACCTCGAGAATGGCAAAGGTAGTGAGGCAGATCTTGCGAAACTCCTCGACCTCTGCGACAACCTTTTGGGTCGTTCGTTCTGCGCACTTGGTGATGGCGCAGCAAGTCCGATTATGTCCTCCATCAAATACTTTAGAGATGAGTATCTTGCCCATCTCACTCATGGTGGTTGCCCATTCGATCCAGTGGCATCAACGCTCTTCGCTTCGAGCAAAGTAGGTGCATAACGCAATGACTGCCGTACAACCCCAAACTGATCAAATAACGTTGACGATTGATGGATTCGAAGTAACCGTTCCAAAAGGCACGCTTGTTATTCGCGCAGCAGAGCAATTGGGAATCCAAGTTCCGCGTTTTTGCGATCATCCGTTGCTCTCACCAGTTGGCGCTTGTCGTCAATGTTTGGTTTATATCGAGATTAATGGTCGTGCATTTCCGAAGCCGCAAGCTTCGTGCACTATCCCCGTTGAAAATGGCATGGTCGTAAAGACGCAACTCACCTCTGAAGTCGCCCAAAAAGCGCAAGAAGGTGTAATGGAATTTCTCTTGGTCAATCATCCACTTGATTGCCCAGTCTGCGATAAGGGTGGCGAGTGTCCATTGCAGAACCAGGCGATGAGCAATGGTCGTGGCGAAAGTCGTTTTGAAGGAAAGAAGCGAACATTCGAGAAGCCAATTCATATCTCTTCCCAAGTCCTACTTGATCGCGAACGATGCATCCTTTGTGCACGTTGTACTCGATTCTCCAAAGAGATTGCCGGCGATCCATTTATTGATATGGGTGAACGTGGCGCGCTTCAACAAGTCTCAATTTATGAGAAAGATCCCTTTGATTCATACTTCTCTGGCAACACTGTACAAATTTGTCCTGTAGGTGCGCTCACTGGATCTGCATATCGATTCCGATCTCGACCTTTCGATTTGGTATCGACTCCATCAGTCTGCGAACACTGCGCGTCAGGATGTTCAATGCGAACTGATGTCCGTCGGAATAAGACGCTCCGTCGACTTGCTGGAAATGATCCAGAGGTAAACGAAGAATGGAATTGCGATAAGGGCCGTTGGGCCTTCCAATACACAATGGCGAAAGATCGAATCGCTGCGCCATTGATTCGTGAAAACGGAGTATTGCGTGAGGCATCCTGGCCAGAAGCGCTAGCGGCAGCAGCAGCAGGGCTTAAGGGTAAGAAAGCAGGCGTACTCGTTGGTGGCCGTGCAACCGTCGAGGATGCATATGCCTATGCGAAGTTTTCGCGAGTTGCGCTAGGAACTAATGACATTGATTTCCGCTCCCGTCCACATACTGCAGAGGAGCGCAACTTCCTTGCCAGCCACGTTGTTGGTTCGTCGGTGCGCTACAGCGATATCGATCAAGCAGATCACGTAGTTCTGGTCGGTATTGAGCCTGAAGAGGAATCGCCAATTGTTTTCTTGAGAATTCGCAAGCAAGTTCGTCAACGTAATTTGGTTGTTACTGCAATCGCTCCTTGGCAGACTCGAGGTTTTAAGAAGTTAGATGCGAAGTATGTTGGTGTGGCTCCAGGAGCCGAAGCGAGTGCGATTGCGCAATTGGCTCTGACTAGCACATCTGTGATCGTCGTCGGTGAGCGACTCTGCGAATCTGCTGGTGCGCTATCTGCTGTGGCACAGCTTGCTAGCAAGAGTGGTGCAAAGATTGCATGGGTTCCTCGTCGCGCTGGCGAACGCGGCGCACTCGAAGCTGGTGCGATTGGAAATCTACTTCCTGGTGGGCGTCCGATTTCAGATGCTGCTGCTCGAGTGGATGTGGCTGCGGCATGGTCTGTTGAGTCGCTACCGAGCGCAATTGGCTTGGATAGCACAGCAATACTTGCTGGCGCAGCAAGCGGGGCAATAGAAGCGCTAGTTGTAGGCGGTGTTGATCCTTTCGATATGCATGCGCCAGAAATTGCTGGCCTTGATAAAGCGTTCGTACTTTCATTAGAAATGCGACCAAGTGCCATCACTGAGCGAGCCGATGTCGTACTTCCAATCGCTGCAGTGGTCGAGAAATCTGGTTCGTTCATGTCGTGGGAGGGCAGAGTTCGCGCCTTTGACCAATCTGTTCCAGAGACCCCACATCACAGCGATCTGTATGTCCTCTCGCTTGTAGCAGAAGCGCTAGGCGCTCCACTTGGTTTCAGCACCGTGAAAGGCGCCGCGAAGGAGTTTGGCACTCTAGCGAAATGGGATGGCGCGCGCGAAAGCTTTACTGCAACTCCAGCATCTGCAGCAGCGAGCTCCACTGTGCTTGCAACCTGGCGACAACTTCTCGATAACGGAACACTTCAAATTAACGAACCGAATCTTGCTGGAACTGCGCGGACCGCTGTTGCTCGCATTAATGCAGCATTTGCGAAATCACTTGCCGTTGTCAACGGTGATCTCATCACTATCTCAACTGATAAAGGTGCGCTCTCTCTAAACGTGGAGATCAGCGATGTAGTAGAGAATGTCGTCTGGTTGCCTCGAAATGGGGTCGGTTCGCAATCACTTCGGATGCTCGGCGCCCTAAACGGTGCAGAAGTAAAAGTACGTAAGGGGCTATGAGAGAGATGACGAATATGAGAGATGCGATTCTGGATGATCCAGGTTGGCTCATCGCTATCAAAGGCCTTTTAGTATTCGTGTTCTGCGTCGTATGTACGCTGCTTGCGATCTGGTTCGAACGTCGGATAGTTGCTCGAATGCAGCTTCGCCTTGGACCTAACCGAGTCGGAAAGTTCGGGTTGCTACAGAGTCTTGCCGATGGCGTGAAATTGGCCTTGAAGGAAGATCTCATTCCTGCTGCTGCCGATAAATTGGTCTTTATCATCGCACCAATTATCAGTGCGACTACCTGCTTTATGGCGTTCGCAGTGATACCGATGAGCGGTCCTGTAAAAATGTTTGGCCAAGAGACCGCATTCCAACTCACCGATATTCCAGTGGGCGTGCTTTACATCCTCTCGGTTGCATCAGTTGGTGTGTACGGCATCGTGCTTGCCGGTTGGTCGTCGGGTTCGACTTACCCACTACTTGGCGGGCTGCGCTCTAGTGCTCAAGTGATCTCTTATGAAATCGCAATGGGTCTCTCGCTCGTTGCGGTCTTCTTATATGCCGGTTCGATGTCCACAATTGATATTGTCGACGCGCAAGATCAATTCTGGTATGCAGTCGTGCTCTTCCCTTCATTCATCATTTATGCAATCTCTATGGTGGGAGAGACAAATCGTGCACCTTTTGATTTGGCAGAAGCTGAAGGGGAGTTAGTTGGTGGTTTCCACACCGAGTACTCCTCGCTGAAATTCGCACTCTTCTTCCTAGCCGAATATGTGAACATTGTTGGAGTTTCAGCGCTTGCTACCACGCTCTTCCTTGGTGGTTACCATGCGCCTCCAGGACTTGGTTTCACCGAAAGTTGGCTAGGTGGCTGGTTCACCTTTATCTGGTTCTTCATCAAGGTAGTGCTCTTCTTCTTCGTCTTCGTCTGGTTACGTGGAACGCTGCCACGACTTCGTTACGACCAATTCATGCAATTCGGTTGGAAGGTTCTCATTCCAGCAAATATTGCATGGATCATGATTGTCGCAGTTTTGCGCTACTTCACCATTAACGGAGCATCGCGAACATCGATTCTCATCTTCGGTGGCGCAGTGTTGGTGCTCTTCCTCATTGGAAGTTCGCTCTATGAGCGCGCTAAGAGCAAACGAATCACCACCGACCCATCAGCAGTTGATGCGCCGGCACCATATCCAGTGCCCGAGCTACCTATGAAGATTTCAACCTTTACAGTTCCAAGAGCGGAGCGCGAACGTGAGTGAACTAGAGCCAAAGCGCGCCATTGATGGCGCCGCAGAAGAATCAATCCATATTCCGATTGATGGTCCCGCACCACTTTTTACTCAACTCAAGGGCTTCTGGACGACCTTCGCTGCTCAATTCAAGAAGGTCACCACAGTTCAGTACCCAGAGGTGAAGGAACCGACCGCACCTAGGTTCCATGGTCGTCATCAACTAAATCGCCATCCTGATGGACTTGAGAAGTGCATCGGTTGCGAGTTGTGCGCGTGGGCCTGTCCTGCAGATGCAATTTATGTCGAAGGCGCGGAGAACACTGATGACCAGCGATATTCACCGGGTGAGCGTTACGGCAAGGTGTATCAAATCAATTATCTACGGTGCATCTTCTGTGGGTTATGCATCGAGGCGTGCCCAACTCGCGCACTCACGATGACAAACGAGTATGAATTGGCAGATGACTCACGTAAGAAATTAATTTTCGAGAAAGAAGATCTGCTCGCTCCGCTTCGGAGCGGAATGTTGCAGCCACCGCATCCTTATTACCCAGGCACCGATGACCAGGATTATTACCACGGACGAGTAACTGAGGCACATCCTTCACAGGAGCAAAAGTGAATATCGCCGCAATCGTAAATAATCAAACGCAATCGCCTGAGGCGGTGCTCTTCTTCATCCTTGCTCCGATTATGGTTCTTTCAGCGTTAGGGATGTTGGTTGTAAAGAAAGCCGTGCACTCTGCGCTGTTGTTAGCGGTAGTAATGGTTGGGCTTGCAATCTTCTACATCGCAAACGAAGCGCCGTTCCTAGGCATTGTCCAAGTAGTTGTATACACCGGCGCCGTGATGATGCTCTTCCTCTTTATTTTGATGTTAGTGGGCGTCGATTCTTCAGACTCAATTGAAGAGACCATCAAGGGCCAGCGTGTTGGTGGCGTTCTCGGTTCGGTCGGCGTTGGTTTCTTGTTGATCTCGTTACTTAGTCGAGCTGAGTTGGGCCAAGATTATGTTGGCCTTGATTTGATTAATAGCGAAGGAAACGTTCAGTCCATCGCCAAGGTGCTCTTTACTCGCTACGTTTGGGCATTCGAAGTTATTTCTGCACTGTTGATTACCGCAGCGCTGGGTGCAATGGTGTTAGCTCATCGCGAGCGAATCTTGCCGCGCAAGAGCCAACGCGAATTGGCTGCAGAGCGGGTTCGACAAACCTCTGTTCCGGTCGCAGGACTTCCTGGGCCAGGTACGTACGCGCAACATAACGCAGTTGATATTCCTGCGCTCCTGCCTGATGGGTCTCCATCCGATGCATCTGTCTCGAAAGTCATTGCTGCTCGTGGTGAATTAGCTAATCCAGCGAGCTTCCGAATGAAAGAGAGTAAAGGCAATAGTGCAAATGGCGAAGCAGAGGAGGAGTAGTCGAACATGTCACTAGATAATTACCTCTACCTCTCTGCGCTACTTTTTACTATCGGTGCCGCCGGAGTACTTATTCGACGTAACGCAATCGTCGTTTTCATGTGTATTGAATTAATGCTCAATGCGTCGAATCTAGCGTTTGTCACTTTCTCGCGAATGCATGGGAATATCGATGGCCAGCTCTTCGCTTTCTTCACGATGGTCGTTGCTGCTTGTGAAGTAGTTGTTGGTCTGGCAATTATCGTCACTATCTATCGCTCTCGTCGCTCTGCTTCCGTTGACGATGCGAGATTGTTGAAGCTCTAATGAACGGAACCTCTCAGATGCTCGTGTATCTCATCGCAATTCCGCTCTTCAGTGCGGCCTTCTTATTGCTAGGTGGTCGTGCGCTCGACAAGGTCGGTCACATTATTGGAACCCTCGCTTCATCGGCAGCCTTTGTCATTGGCCTCCTTGAATTCTTTGCGATGCTTGGCCGAGCTCCTGAGAATCGGGGCGTAACGCAGCGCCTCTTCACCTGGATTGAAGTAGGAAATTTCAACGTTGGCGCATCGCTCTTTCTCGATCAGCTCTCCATGTGCTTTGTTCTGCTCATTACAGGCGTGGGCACGTTGATTCATATCTATTCAATCGCCTACATGTCGCACGATCGCGACCGTCGCCGCTTCTTCGCGTTCCTCAATCTCTTTATCGCCGCAATGTTGCTCTTGGTGCTCGGTGATTCATACTTAAGTCTCTATGTTGGCTGGGAGGGCGTTGGTCTTGCCTCCTACCTGCTGATTGGATTCTGGAACCAGAAGCCGGCATATGCAACTGCAGCGAAGAAAGCATTCGTAGCCAATCGCGTCGGCGATGTCGGACTTTCGCTTGCCGTGATGATTGCTTTCGTTCAATTCGGCTCGGTCTCATTTAGCGGAGTCGCTGAGGGAGTCGAAGCAGGTAAGGCAAGCTCATTAGCGCTTAACTGCCTCGGCGTGGCACTTTTACTCGCTGCAGTCGGAAAGTCAGCGCAATTTCCGCTTCAAGCATGGCTTGGTGATGCGATGGCGGGACCTACGCCTGTGTCGGCGCTCATTCACGCAGCAACGATGGTTACCGCAGGCGTCTACTTGATCTCTCGTTCGCACTTTGTTTTCGATGTTGCCACAATTGCGCAGACACTTGTTCTGGTTGTCGGTGCAATCACGCTCCTCTTCGGCGCGATTATCGGTATGGCAAAAGATGACATCAAAAAAGCGCTCGCAGCATCAACAATGTCCCAGATTGGCTACATGATTCTTGCGACAGGTCTTGGGCCAGTTGGATATGCATTCGCGATGATGCACTTGCTCACGCACGGCTTCTTCAAAGCGGGAATGTTCCTCGGTGCAGGTTCTGTAATGCATGGCATGAATGATGAAGTAGATATGCGCAAATACGGCGCACTCCGCAAATATATGCCGATTACATTCGCAACTTTCGGACTTGGCTATCTGGCGATTATCGGCGTACCACCATTCGCAGGCTTCTACTCGAAAGATAAAATCATTGAAATCGCACTTGATGCGGGCGGTGCCAAGGGAATCATTCTTGGTTCCATCACACTCCTTGGTGCAGCAATAACAGCGTTCTATATGTCGCGCGTGATGTTGATGACCTTCTTTGGAAGTAAGCGCTGGGATGCCGGAACGCATCCACATGAATCCCCATCGCTGATGACGATTCCGATGATTATCCTTGCAATCGGATCAGTAACTGCAGGCTTTATCTTTAATATGGGCGATCGATTTGTGAAGTTCTTGGAACCGGTCTTTCACGGTGGGCACAGTGGGGAAGGTGGACACGGCGAGAAAGCGCATTTGCTCCCGCCGATTGTTGTCTCTGCGTTAGCGCTAACTGCTGTGGCTATTGGTGTTTCGATTGCCATCGCGAAGTATGGTCGAGGAAAAGAGATTCCAACTGTGGCACCAAGTGACGTTTCAGTGTGGACGAAGGTTGCCCGTCGCGACCTACTTCAAGATGATCTCAACGAAGCGCTCTTCATGCGCCCTGGCCAAGAACTGACAAAAGCGCTTGCCATCATCGATGAGAAAGTCATTGATGGCGCGGTCCGAGGCGTGGGTGCACTCACCCTTGATGTGGCCAGTGGCGTGCGTAAGACACAAACTGGATTTGTTCGCTCGTATGCGCTCTGGATTGTTGTGGGCGCGCTGGCGATTCTCGCAGCGATTACGTTGGTGACGCTATGAGTTCGTTGACGATTCTCGGACTACTTCCGCTCGTAGGGAGCTTCGTGCTTTTCTTATTACCAAAAGAGCGTGAGTTGCTCGCGAAGCAAGTTGCCCTCGGCATATCAACGGTCGTTGCAATCGCAGGGCTTTTGCTGGCAACGTCATTCGATCGTGGCCAAGTTGGTTTCCAATTTGTCGAGAAGTATTCATGGATTCCCGCGTTCGGTATTAATTACGGCCTAGGCGTTGATGGGATGGCGCTCTTACTTATTTTGCTCGCGCTTATCCTTACTCCAATTGTCATCCTCGCTTGCTGGAACGAGGCAGAGGGCGGGCGATGGAGCGTGAAGACTTTCTTCGTACTCTTGCTCATTCTCGAGACGATGATGGTCGGCGTTTTCGCTGCCACTGACATTTTCCTCTTCTATCTCTTCTTCGAAGCGATGCTCATCCCGGTCTACTTCTTAATCGGTGGATACGGTTCTGGCGAACGCGCTGCAGCAGCTGTGAAATTCTTGCTTTACTCACTCTTTGGTGGCTTGCTGATGCTTGCATCAATAATCGGTCTGTATGTGGTCAGTGGTGACCAATTGGGAGCTCCAACCTTCGATGTTGCCGAGCTATCGAAACTCAGCCTCAATAATCAGACGGAAATATTGCTATTCCTTGGCTTCTTCATCGCGTTCGCTATCAAAGCGCCGCTCTGGCCATTTCATACCTGGCTCCCTGATGCAGCGAAAGCTGCTACCCCAGGAACCTCTGTACTTCTCCTTGGCGTGCTCGACAAGGTAGGTACCTACGGAATGATTCGCTTCTGTCTTACCCTCTTCCCAGATGCGTCGAAGCAACTTGGACCAACAATCATCGTGCTCTCGTTGATTTCGATCTTCTATGGCGCGTTCCTTGCGATTTGGCAGAGTAATGGCGATATCAAACGATTGATCTCCTACACATCCATTTCGCACTTCGGCTTTATCACCCTAGGAATCTTTGCATTCACCGCGCAGGGTCAATCCGGATCGATTCTTTATATGGTCAATCACGGGTTCTCGACTGCGGCGCTCTTCCTCATCGCTGGTTGGATGATTGCCCGTCGCAACTCCTCGAAAGTCCAAGATTTTGGAGGCTTGCAACGCGTCACACCACTTATGGCATGGTCGTTCTTCATCGCAGGACTATCGAGTTTGGCTCTTCCTGGCCTCTCTTCGTTCGTCAGTGAATTCTTAGTTCTCGTCGGGACATTCGTTCACTATCCGGTGGCTGCAGTTATAGGAACGCTCGGCATCATTCTCGCTGCGCTATATATCTTGATTCCGGTGCAACGTGCTCTTCATGGTCCGACAACGCCAGGTAACGAGAATCTGAAAGATTTGAATGTGCGGGAGAAGATTGCGATAGCTCCGGTAATCGCGCTCATAATCTTCTTTGGCTTCTTTCCGCAGATTCTCTTGAATGTCATTAATCCTGGAGCGCAAGCCTCAGTTTCTGCTCTCAACATAGGAGGAGATAAGTGATAACCGCTCCGAAGATTGAGTATGGGGCGCTTGCCCCAGTGCTCATCGTTCTCGCTTGTGCCGTCCTTGCGGTCTTAGTTGAAGCGTTTGTATCTCGTCGCCATCGCTACGTCGTGCAAACTTCTCTGAGCTTTGCTGCAATCGCGCTAGGTTTCCTTGCAGTTCTACTCAATAAAGATGTTTCTGGTCGATTTGCTGAAGGTGCAGTTGCAGTCGATGGCGTAACGGTCATCCTGCAGGGCACAATTTTGATTTTTGCGCTCCTTGGTTTGTTGTTGATTGCCGAGCGCGGTTTTCAATCTTTCACCGCGCAAGCCTCTGCACTTCCTGGCTCTGCAGACGAGCAGCGCGCGTTAGCTTCTGGTTTGCAGCAGACTGAAGTCTTTCCATTAACGCTCTTCGCTGTGGGTGGAGCGCTGCTCTTTCCGGCAGCAAACGATCTCATCACGCTCTTTGTCGCGTTAGAAGTTCTCTCGCTTCCACTTTATTTGATGGCAGGTTTGTCGCAACGTCGCCGCTTGCTCTCGCAAGAAGCAGGGTTGAAGTACTTCCTGCTTGGCGCGTTCTCATCTGCCTTCTTCCTCTTTGGCTCCGCATTCCTCTATGGCTATGCCGGTACCACCACATTCGAAGGAATTAAGAGCGTGATTCGAACCTCGCCAGGTAATGACATGTACCTGATGGTGGGCCTATCAATGCTTACCGTTGGTTTACTCTTCAAGGTTTCCGCTGCTCCATTCCACTCATGGACTCCAGATGTCTATCAAGGAGCGCCAACGCCAATTACGGCATTTATGGCTGCAGTAACGAAGGTGGCTGCCTTTGGAGCTATCCTGCGGATCTTCTACTCAGCCATCGGTGGCATGGTCTGGACATGGCGCCCAGTGTTCGTGGTCGTCTCGATTCTCACGATGGCTGTTGGAACGATCATCGCGATTGCCCAGAAGGATGTGAAGCGCGTCCTTGCCTACTCTGCAATTGCACACTCTGGCTTCTTACTTACTGGCATCGTGGCCTTCAACAAATCAGGACTTGATGCAACGTTGCTTTATCTTGCGACCTATGGCTTCACAACGCTTGGAACTTTCGCGGTGGTAACGCTTGTTCGCGATGCCGGCGGAGAGGTAACTGACCTGAACCGATGGAGTGGGCTAGGTAAGCGCTCTCCATTAATTG